>JANXXS010000246.1 GCA_025350505.1 Burkholderiales bacterium | reverse complement strand
GTCTTCACCACCGTCAAAGACCTCGACAAGAAGCTCATGCGCTACATCCGCCAGTACAACAAGAACCCAAAACAGATCAAGTGGAAGTACGACAACCCAAACAAACGAATCAGGTGCAATTCATCTGGTTCACTCGACTAGGCGGCGCCGGTGGCGCATCGCAATCTCGTTGTCGCGCCAATGCACGTATGCCGACGCGCAAAGAACGGTTGCGAGCAAGGCCAGCGTGACCGCAAGTCCGACCAGGGCGGTGTGCGGGCGCAGCCGGGTTGCGAACTGCTCGAGCAGTACACCACCGGCCAGCAATGTAAGGGCCGTGCGGATCCAAGCGAGGAAGGTGCGTTCGTTCGCGAGCGAGAAACGGTAGTCCGGCTCCTCCCCTTCCTGGCGCCAGCGCGGCTCGCGCATCACTTGCAGTCGGTCTCGAGAAACTGCTTGATGTAGCTCGGATCGACCGAGTTCGCGATCTGCTCGCGCGTCAGGGGCTTGGCGAAGGCCTTGGCCTCGTACAGGGCCTGGCCGGCGACGAAGAGCTTCTCCGTCAGCCCTCCGTCGCGGTTGTTGAGCGACCACGGTGACTTCGGATCGAGCTGCGATTCGATCGTCGGGATCAGCAGCGTGTCGTAGGTTTCCCGGGCCTGCGCCTGCGGGATGTTGAAGGCCTCGGCCATGGTGCGCGCGGCCAGCTCGGGATCCTTGCGGCCGGCAAGAAGCGCGAGCGCATGCGCCTTCACCAGGCGGCAGCCGACGCTCGGATTGGCAGCGAGGAACTCGGGCCGCACCGCGGCAGTCGTGGCGCAGACGCCGCCGTTGGCCTGGAAGTCGCGATCCCAGGAGACGATCTTGAATCCCGCCTCCCGCAGCTGCAGGTTGATCGGCCCCCAGATGAAGGTCGAATCGATCTGGTTGCTCTTCAGGGCGGTAAGAAGCAGGTTGGGGGCGAGGTTGGAGACCTGCAGGGACGAACGCGGTACGCCGGCCGCCTTGGCGGCGAGCACCATCGAGACTTCGGCGCAGGTGGCCGTGGGTGCGCCGATGTTCTTGCTCTTGGCGATGTCCTTCCAGCTGGTGATGCCGGACGCGGGATTGACCACGAACCCCATCTGGCTCGACGAATCGAGCGGCACCAGGACGAACTTCAACGGAATGTCCTGGCCCAGCATGAACAGGGTCGCGAGCCCCGTCCACGCCAGGTCCAGGCTGCCGCTCTTCATGCCCGCGATCAACGGCGCGCCGCTCTGGAACATATAGAACTTGGGCTCGAGGCCGACCTGCTCGAATAGCTTCAGGTCGCGCGCGACGTACGCCGGCCAGTAGTTCGATACGGGCAGGCCGATGTTGATGGGAATCAGCTTCTGCGCGGGTTGCTGCGCCTGGGCCGGTGCTCCGCCCGCGATGAGCAGGATCAGGGCCAGGGACGCCCGGGCCGCGCCGCGGAGCAGGCTGTGGGTCAGGACACTCGTTCGTTCAATCATGTCTTTCTCCGGTGAGGAATGCTCATGCCACCGTTGCGGGCAGCCGGTGGAGCGTAAAGCGCTATTTCGCGCGCGAGAGATCTTCCAGTGCGACACTGAGCTGATAGACGTCGGGCCGCAGGAAGTGGGTGGTCGTCTCGATCGCTTCTCCTGCGCTATCGCGCGTGATCCGATCGAGCACGAGCAGAAACGAGCTTTGTGAAATTTCGAGCGCCTCGCTGATCTGGGGCGACGGTTGGCGGCAACCGACGAGGAATTCCGCGCGCGCCAGCTTGACCTGCAGCTTCTTCTGCAGGATGTCGTAGATGGGCGCCGAATCGACTTCCTCGCGCGTCATGCGCCGGCCGATCTTCGCCGGCACGCGGATGCGGGTGATGGCGTGCGGCACACCCCTCGAGATGTAAAGCCGCTGATAACCGAGGACAGGACGCTCCCAGCCGTCGAGTTCGATCGGCAGGTCGGGGTTCTCGATCCACGCGAATTCGATGAGCTCAGTGTGTATGTCTTCGCCGACCTGGCGGAATGTCTCCATGAAGGGCGCGAGGCGGTCGATCGAATGCACGATCTTGGGCAGCGGCCGCGACACGAACGTGCCCTTGCCCTGGCGCCGCATCAAGACCGCCTCGTCCACCAGGCGTTGCACGGCCTTGCGCACGGTCGAGCGGCTGACATCGAACATCCGCATCAGGGCCTCTTCGGTCGGCAACTGGCCGCCGACCTCGCCCGAAGAGACATGCTGGCGCAGCCGGTCGGCAATCTGCTCGTAAAGCGAAGTCGCACTTGCGCGTTGCAAGCCCTGCAGCCGGTGCGCCGCTGCGGCCTTGGTACCGGCGGCCGGGTGTACACGGGTACTCATCATCGTCGCGACAGATCCAAAACGAGTTGCTGGATTGAAGGTTGTATGCTAACGTATGCATACCTTATAAGTCAATTGTGATGAATCCGGAGGCAACGTGAACACAGACACCCTGGTTCCCGCACGCGAAACACGGCCCTCGGGCCCACCGGCCGAGGCAGTCCGCCCCGGGCGTCGGCCGATGCCGTCCGCACTCATCTCCACCCTTTCGGTGATCTTCCTGATCGTGGTGTGGGTCGCGGTCAGCACCTCGGGAATGCTGCCGCAGGGCTACCTGCCGACGCCGCGCGAGATGGGCGGCGAATTGCAGACGCTTTTCACCGCTGGCTACAAGGGAATCTCGATCTGGCAGCACATCGGCATCAGCCTGTTTCGCACGCTGACCGGCTTCGTGCTCGGCATCGCGGTCGGCATACCCCTCGGCCTGGTCACCGGCTACAGCCGCGTGGGCAGCGCGATGGTCTCGCCGATCATGGCCTTCATCCGACCGATTCCACCGATCGCCTTCATTCCGATGGTGGTGCTCTATTTCGGCCTCGGCGAAGTCGGCAAGGTGGTGCTGATCTTCTGGACTGCCTTCAACTATGTGCACGTCAACGCCCATGCCGGCGCGGCGGGTGTGCCGATCGCGTATCAGCGGGCCGCACAGTCGATCGGATTGACCAGCCGGCAAACGTTCTTTCGCGTCGTGCTCCCGTCGGCGATCCCGCAGATCTTCACGGGCCTCAAGGTCGCGATGGCGCTGAGCTGGGCGGTCGTGGTGGCGGCCGAACTGACCGGCGCGCAGTCGGGGCTCGGCTACATGATTTCCGACGCCGCGCTCACGTTCCGCATTCCCGCGGTCTTCATCGGCATCGCGCTCATCGGCGCCATCGGACTGATGCTCAACGTCATGCTCAACATCATGGAAACCTGGCTCGTGCACTGGAAGGGGCGCTAGGCAAGATCATGATCGACAAGCAAACCTCCACGCTGGAGCAGGCGGTCGCCGCGATTACTCCCGGGTCGACGATCCTGGTCGGCGGCTTCGGCGACATCGGTGTGCCGCTGCGCCTGCTCGAAGTGCTCGCGGCGCAAGACACCAACGACCTGACCGTCGTCTCGAACAACGCCGGTACCGGCGAGCTCGGGCTCTCGCTGCTGTTCAAGCATGGCCGCGTCAGCCGCTTGATCGCCTCGTTTCCGTCGCAAGCGGGGGCCGACTATTTCTTCAAGGCCTACGACGCCGGCCAGGTCGAAGTCGAACTGGTTCCGCAGGGAACACTGGCCGAACGGTTGCGCGCAGGCGGCGCGGGCCTCGCCGGCTTCTTCACGCCGACCGGCTACGGCACCGAGCTCACCGCGGGCAAAGAAACGCGCGTGATCGACGGCAAGGGCTATGTCTTCGAGCGCGGCCTGACCGCCGACTTCGCGCTCGTCAAGGCCGCGACGGCCGACCGCTACGGCAACCTGCGCTACCGGCTCGCAAGCCGCAATTTCAATCCGCTGATGGCGATGGCCGCCCGCCACACGATTGCCGAAGTCGGCGCAATCGTGCCGCTCGGCAGCATCGGCCCGGACGACGTGCACACGCCCGGCGTCTATGTGAACCAGATCGTGGAGTGCCGGGCATGAACGCAGCGACCAAGGCCGGCGCCGCGAAGGGCTGGAGCGACGAGCAGCTCGCCGTACGGGTCGCGTTCGAGCTCGAGCACGGCTCGTGCGTGAACCTCGGCATCGGCCTGCCGACCACCGTCGCGCTGCATGTCCCGCACGGGCGCGAAATCATCTTTCACAGCGAGAACGGCTTGATCGGCATGGGCCCGGCGCCGGCGCCCGGCCAGGAAGACCCGGACATCGTCAATGCCGGCAAGAAGCCGGTGACGTTGATCGTCGGCGCGGCCATCGTGCACCAGGCCGACTCGTTCTCGCTGATCCGCGGCGGCCGGCTCGACGTTTCGATCCTCGGTGGCTTGCAGGTTTCGGCCCGCGGCGACCTGGCCAACTGGAAAGTGCCCGGCGCCCAGGGCGTGGGCGGCGTCGGCGGTGCGATGGATCTCGCGGCCGGCGCGAAAAAAGTATTCGTGATGATGCGCCACCTCGACAAGCGCGGTGCCGCCAAGCTCGTCGAGACCTGCACCTTCCCGCTCACGGCCACCACCTGCGTGACCACGGTCTTCACCGATTTCGGCGTGATCGACTGCCGCGACGGCGGCTTCGTTGTGCGCGAGCTCGCGCCCGGCATCAGCGCCGCGGAGATGAGTGCGGCCACCGGCGCGCCGGTGCGCTTTGCCGGCGAAACCCGGGCCGACCAGCAAACCAACGGAGATACCCGCAATGCGATTCGATAACAAGGTGGTCGTGATTACCGGCGGAGGCGGCGGCATGGGCATCGAATTCTGTGCCGCGTTCGCGCGCGAAGGCGCTCGCGTCGTGTTGGTCGATGCCTTCGAACAAAGTGTGAAGAAGGCCGCCGCATCGCTGAAGCAGATGGGCCATGACGTGAGCGTGGTCGTCCTCGACGTCGCCGACGAGAAGGCGGTGAGCGCGGCCTTCGACCGAATCGCCGCCGAGCACAGCGGCATCGACGTGCTGGTCGGCGGCGCAGGCATCCGGCCGGTGGGCGACGTGCTCGAGCAGTCGCTGGCCGACTTCGAAGACTGCATGCGCGTCAACGTGACCGGCATCTTCGTGTGCTCGCGCAACGCCGCGCGTCACATGTTGAAGAAAGGGTCGGGCGCCATCGTCAACATCGCGTCGGTCAACGGCGTACGCGCCGTGACCGGGATGGCGGCCTACTGCGCCTCCAAGGCGGCGGTGATTTCATTGACGCAGACCATGGCCGCGGAATGGGCGCCGCACGGCATCCGCGTCAACGCGATCCTGCCAGCGCAGGTCGAAACTCCGATGATCGCCGAGCAGGTCGGCGATGAGCGCAGGCGCCGCGAAGAGCGTATCCCGCTCGGCCGCTACGGCAAGCCGGCGGAAATCGCCAATGCCGCCTGCTTTCTCGCCTCCGACGACGCGTCGTTCATCACCGGCCATCCACTCGCGCTCGACGGCGGCTATCTCGCCTTCGGCTTTCGACCGGCCGTGACCCCCGGTTGATCGCGGCACGCGCATGAAAGGCCATCCACGTTCCGAGGACAGATGTTCATGAGCACGTTGAATTTCTCCGATGTCGACCAGATTCTGCGGATCGTCGATCAGTTTCCCGCGGCCGAAGTCCGCTTCGAGCACGGCGACCTCAAGCTCTACGTCAAGCGCGCCGGCTCGGGCGATGCCGTTGCGCAGCCCGCGGCGGCATCCAACGGGTCGTCCGCGTCGTCCGCGTCGCCCGCGCTGCCGGCGACTTCGCCCGCTGCCGCTCCGGCACAAGCCGCCGACGCCGGCAAACCCGTGGCCGCAAAGTCGAATGCCGATCGCAGCGGGCAGACCCCGATCGAGTCGCCGCTGATGGGCGTTTACTATGCCGCGCCGGCGCCCGACGCTGACCCCTTCGTGCGCGCCGGCCAGAAAGTCGCCAAGGGCACGACCCTTTGCATCATCGAAGTGATGAAGGTGATGAACGACATCAAGGCGCCCTGCGCCGGCGTCGTCATCGACATCACGGCCGAGAACGGCGCGATGGTCGAACAAGGCCAGGCGCTGATGTGGATCAAGCCCGAGGGTCGGGCATGACAGCGGCGCAGGTAGCGGGCGGCACCGCGATCGTCGGCGTCGCCGAGTCCGATCTGGGGGCGGTGCCGAACAAGACCGCGACCGAACTCGCGGCGCAGGCCGCGGTGCGCGCGCTCGACGACGCGGGCCTGACTTTGAACGACGTCGACGGTCTCTTCACCGCCAACCTGTCGCGCTTCTCGATCACGCAACTCGCGGAAAACCTCGCGATCTATCCGTCCTATCTCGACTGCACGATGACGGGCGGGTCGTCCTTCGAAATGCACCTGGGTCACGCCGCGGCGGCGATTCGCAGCGGCCTGTGCGAGGTTGCATTGATCGCCTATGGCAGCGTGCAGCGTTCGCGCAAGTCACGCAACATCGCCGGCTTCAACGAATCGGGAACGTCGGCTGCCCTCTACGAGAACGTCTACGCCCCGCTCTTTCCGATTTCGTTCTACGCGATGGTGGCGCAACGCTACATGCACGAGTACGGCGCGACATCGGAAGACCTCGCGCAGGTAGCAGTCGCGGCACGGCGTTGGGCGGCGCTGAACCCGAAGGCCTTCAAGCGCGGCCCGCTCACTGTGGCCGAGGTGCTCGCCTCGCCGCTCGTCAGCTCGCCGCTGCATGGGCTCGATTGCTGCCTCGTCACCGATGGCGGCGGCGCGGTCGTCGTGACCTCGATGGAACGCGCGAAGAGCCTGAAGCAAAAACCCGTGGCGCTCCTCGGCCACGGTGAAGCCACGACCCATGACGCGATGTCGCAGGCACCCGACCTGCTGCGCCACGGCTCGGCCGACTCGGCGCGCCGCGCTTTCGCGATGGCCGGCGTGAAACCGGCCGAAATCGATGTCGTTCAGATCTACGACGCCTTCACGATCAACGTGCTGGTCGGGCTCGAGAACCTCGGCTTCTGCGGCTACGGCGAAGCCCGCGACTTCATCAAGGACGGGCGCATCGCCCCCGGCGGCGACTTTCCGGTGAATACCCAGGGCGGCGGGCTTTCCTATTGCCACCCGGGCATGTTCGGCATCTTCCTGCTGATCGAGGCGGTGCGCCAGTTGCGCGGCGACTACGCCACCGCCGGCCAGCCCGAACGCCAGGTGAAAGACGCGCGCCTGGCCCTGTGCCACGGCACCGGCGGCGTCTTCAGCTCGCATTCAACCGTGATCCTGGGAGTGCATTGATGGGTATGCAACGGCCTTTGCCGGAAACCGATACCGATGCCGAGCCGTTCTGGAAGGGCGCGGCCCAAGGCAAGCTGATGATCCAGCGCTGCACCGCATGCGGCCAGGCTCAGCACTACGCGCGCCCGTTCTGCATCAAGTGCCGCAGCGCCGCGGTCGAGATGTTCGAGGCGAGCGGCCGCGGCACAGTCTATTCGTACACGGTGATCCACCGCGGCCCATATGACGACATCGCAACGCCCTACGTGGTCGCCCTGATCCGCCTCGAAGAAGGCCCGACGCTACTGAGCCACGTGATCGGCTGCGACCCGGCGGGCGTGACCTGCGACATGGCGGTCGAGGTCTCGTACCAACCGATCACCGGCGAGGTCCTGTTGCCGGTGTTCGGCCCCGCGCAGCGCGCGAAGGCGAACTGACGATGAAGCGCGTGCTGATCGCCAACCGCGGCGAAATTGCGCTGCGCATCGTGCGCGCCTGTGCCGAGGAAGGGATCGAATCGGTGGCCGTGTATTCGGATGCCGATCGCGAGCTGCGCGGCGTCGCGCTGGCCGATGCCGCGCTGCGTATCGGGCCGCCGCAGGCCAAGTTCAGCTATCTCGATCGCACGCTGCTGGTCAATGCCGCGATCGCGACCGAGTGCGACGCGCTGCATCCGGGCTACGGCTTCCTCTCCGAAGACGCCGAGTTCGCCCGCGCGTGTTCCGCGAGCGGCATCACCTTCATCGGCCCGCCGCCAGATTCCATCGACCGCATGGGCGACAAGATCGCCGCCAAGGAGATGGCTGCGTCGGTCGGCGTGCCGCTCGTGCCCGGCGGCACGATTGCGGGCGACGCCGATCGCGCCGCCTTTGCGCGCACGCTGCCGTATCCGGTGCTGCTCAAGGCCGCCGCGGGCGGCGGCGGCCGCGGCATGCGGATCGTCGAAGCGGAGCCCGAGTTCGTGCCGGCGCTGATGCAGGCGCGCAACGAAGCCAAGGAAGCTTTCGGCGACGGCACGATGTACTGGGAAAGCTATGTGCGCAACGCCCGCCACATTGAGGTGCAGGTGCTCTCGGATGCGCACGGCAACCATGTGCACCTGGGCGAGCGCGACTGCAGCCTGCAGCGCCGCCACCAGAAACTGCTCGAAGAAAGCCCGAGCCCGATGCTGACTCCGCAAACGCGTGCTCAGCTCTGCAGCGCCGCGGTGCAACTCGTGCGCGCGCTCGACTATCGCGGCGCGGGCACGATCGAATTCCTGTTCGATGCCGATCGCGGCTCGTTCCACTTCATCGAAATGAACACCCGGATCCAGGTCGAGCATCCGGTCACCGAGATGGTGACCGGCGTCGACCTGGTGCGCGAACAACTGCGCATTGCCGCCGGCCTGCCGATGGATCTGGCGCGGATCGAGCGCGCGCCCTACGGCCACGCGATCGAATGCCGCATCAACGCCGAGGACCCGGCGCGCGACTTTGCGCCCAGCCCCGGCCGCATCACGCGGCTGGTGCTGCCCGGCGGCCCGGGCGTGCGCGTCGATACCCACTGCGAAGCCGGCACGGTGGTATCGCCGTACTACGACTCGATGATCGCCAAGGTGATCGTCTGGGACGTCGACCGCGAACGCGCCCGCAAACGCATGATCCGTGCGCTCCACGAGCTGGTCGTCGAAGGTATCAAGACGACGATCGCCTTTCACCTCGAGATCCTCGCCGCGCCTGAATTCACGAGCTCGCAATACAACACGCGCTGGGTCGGCGAACGCGCACGCCGCGATCTGCCAGCCACGCCCGAACTGAGGAATGCCGCATGAAGAACATCGAGATCATGGATATCACGATCCGCGATGCCCAGCAGTGCCTGTGGGCCACACGCATGACCACCGAGGAAATGCTGCCGATCGCGCGCACGATGGACGAGGCCGGCTTTCACGTCATCGACCTCACCGGCGGGGCCGCCTTCGACGCCAGCATGATGTTCCTGGCCGAAGATCCGTTCGAGCGGATCCGCGCGATGGCCAAGCTGGTGACCAAGACACCGCTCAATTTCAACACCCGCGGCCAGAGCATCTTCCGCTGGATGCAATACGCCGACGACGTGGCCGAGTTCACGCTTGAGCTGATGCGCCGCAACGGGATCCGCTCGGTGATGGTGTTCGATGCGCTGAACGACTTTCGCAACGCGCGCGCCACGATCCGCTATGCGAAGGCGCTCGATTTTCACATCATCGGCGCTGTCACCTACACGATCAGCCCGGTGCACACCGACGAACACTTCGTCTCGAAGGCGAAAGAGCTCGTCGCAATGGGCGTCGACGCGGTCGAGATCAAGGATCCGAGCGGCCTCCTGACGCCCGAGCGCGTGCGCGAGCTGGTCCCGAAGATGCGTATCGCGGCGGGCAAGACGCAGCTCCAACTGCACTCGCACTGCACCTTCGGCCACGGTCTCGACACCTATCGCGAAACCCTCGCGCTCGGCGAGCGCGGGGTCGACCTGTTCCATGCCACGAGCAAGCCGCTCGCCTACGGCTACGCGTTACCGCCGCACGACTATGTGCTCGACGAGATCGCGAAGGCCGGGCGCACGACGCGCATCGACCGCGCCGCGATCACCGAGATGGAAAAGTACTTCACGACCATCACTCGCCGTGGCGGACGCGAGCCGGGCCGGGTGCTACCGGTCCAGTCGGTCGATGTCGATCACCAAGTGCCGGGCGGAATGATGAGCAACCTCGTGCGCCAGCTCACCGACCAGGGCCAGATCCACCGCCTTCCCGAGGTGCTGGACGAGATCGGCCGCGTGCGCCGCGATCTCGGCTGGCCGATCGTCGTCAGCCCGATGGCGCAGTACCTCGGCACGCAAGGCGTGCTGAATGTGCTGACCGGCAAGCGCTACCAGATCGTGCCGCAGGAGATCAAGCAATACGTGCTCGGCTATTACGGCCAGGTGGCCGGGCCGATCGACCCCGAGGCGCGCGAGCTGATCGCAGGCGACGAGAAAGGCATCACGGTGCCGCCGGGCGAACTGTTGCCGCCGATGATGGCGACCTATCGCAAGGAGTTCGGCCCCTGCGAGTCGGACGAAGAACTTGCGCTGAAGATCTTCTACTCGGCGCGCACCGTCGAGGAGAACAAGAAGTCGCGGCTACTCGCCAAGCCGGGTGCGATGGCCACCGACGCCGGCAGCTTTCTCGCGCGCGAAATGCTGAGCGATCCGAGCATCGAAATCTGCGAGATCAAGAAGAAGGACTTCTATTTCTCGATGAACCGCGATCCGGGCAAGACCGGCAGCGCTACCCACCATGCCGACGGCACGCCGCGCAGCGCCGTCGACTATTACGCCACCGTGGCCGCCTGAGGCGCCGCGCGACCGCACCAAACCCCGCCCGGAGTACCCCATGGTCAAGATCGAAATCATTCTGTTCCGCAACGCGATGACGCTCGAGGAACAGCACCGCTGGTGGCTCGAGGATCACGCACCGATCGCTCGCAAGATGCCCGGCCTGCGCGGCTATTTCATCAATCTCGCGGGCCGCGGCGAAGGCGACGAAGAACCGGAGATCTGCGGCACCGACACGCTGAGCTTCGATTCATGGGAAGCGGCGATGACCGCCTACCGCTCGCCCGAGTGGAGCGCGGCGCGCGCCCACACGCAGGCCTCCGGGGCGCGCGCGCTGCGCACCTGGGTCAAGGAACAGGTCACGATCATCTGAGCCGCGGCGACAGGAGCACCCATTGAATACCGCCGTCATAGAGGCACCCAGCGTCACGATGCGTCTGACCGCCGAAGAGCAGGACATGCTCGACGGCAAGCGCGGCCCGGCCGTGCGCGAAGCCATCGCCTATCAGCTCGAGGTCGCGCGCTTCTGGGGCGCCGAGCGCTTCGTGCCGATCACCAACGCGCACATGATGGGCGACATCGAAGTGATGGGCGACGCGGGCCTGGGCTACCTGAAGCACGCGTGCGAGCACAAGACCCGCTGCAGCGTGCCGATCACGACCAACGCGCGCTGCATGGACTTCGCCCATGTCGAAGCGCTGGGCCAGGACGCCGGCGAAGCGCAGAAAGAGCACCAGATCATCCGCTTCATGCGCGAGATGAACATCGTCACCAGCGATACCTGCATCAACTATCAGACCGTATACCAGCCGCACGTCGGCGAGCACGTGGCGTGGGGCGACACCGGAACGGTGATCTACGCCAACTCGGTGTTCGGCGCGCGCACCAATTTCGAGGGTGGGCCGGCGGCGTTGGCCGCGGCCGTCACCGGGCGCACGCCGGCCTATGGCTTTCACCTCGACAAGCATCGCAAGGGCACTTTGAGCGTGCGACTCGAGGCCCGGCTCGACGACCTCGCCGACTGGGGCGCGATCGGCAAGATCGTCGGTGAGAAGCATCAGAACTATTACGCCGTGCCGGTCTTTCACGGCATGCCGCGCGCACCGGTCGCCGACGAGCTGAAGCATCTCGGTTGCGCGCTGGCGAGCTACGGTTCGATGGCGATGTTCCACATGGTCGGCGTCACGCCCGAAGCGCCGACGCTCGAAGCGGCCTTCGGCGGCAACACGCCGACCCATGAGATCGTCATCACCGACGCCGACCTGAAACGCGTCTACGCCGGCTACAACCTGAAGGACCGGAGCGCGAACCTGGTCGTCTTCTCGGGTCCGCAGCTCTCGCTCTTCGAGATGAAGGATCTGTCCGAACGATTTGCAGGCCGCACGCTGCATCCTGGCACGCAGGTCTTCGTCACCACCGCGGCCTCGGTCAAGCACTCGGCGCAGCAACTCGGCTACCTGCAGCTGCTCGAAGCGGCAGGAGTGACGGTGCTCGAAGGCGTGTGCTTCTACATCCTGCAGAACCTCTCGGGCATGCGGGTGGCCAATGGCTGGACCAACATGATCTCCAACTCGGCCAAGATCGTGAACATCATCGGCGCCCACCGGTTCAACACCATCTTGCGCAAGACCCAGGAATGCGTGGATATCGCCTGCACGGGCGAGCTGGCATGAGGGCCCCGAGATGAATGCATCCACACCCAGCGCTACCCGGTCGGCGGCCGTGCTCGAAACGATCGAGGTCACGCGCGCCTTCGGCCCTGTCGTCGAGGGCGAGGCAGTGATTTCGGAAGAAGGCTTCTCGCCGCGCTACGACCTCGACCGGTGGACCGGCGTGATCACTAAACCCGGGCACAAGCTCGAAGGCGTGAACATCCGCGACAAGATCTGCTTCTTCCCGACCGCCAAGGGCGGTATCGCCGCGGGCTGGGCCTTCTACGACATCAAGCACAAGGGCATCGCGCCGCGCGCCTTCATATTCGGAGTCACGAATCCGGTGATGGTGCAGGGAGCCTTGTTCGCCAACATCACGATCACCGAAGGCTGGTCGCGCAAGCCCGCCGAGGTGCTGCGTAACGGCGACTGGGTGCGCGTCGACCCGGCGCGAAAAGTGATCGAGTTGCTGCGGCGCAGCGCGGATTGATCGAACTACCAACCAAGGAAACTGACATGTTCGGAACAAGGAAGAAATTGCAGGCGTGTATCGGTGGGCTCGCGCTCGCGGCCGGATGCCTGGCTACCAGCGCAGCGCAAGCGCAGGCGTTGCTGAAGTTCAACTACGGGGCGCCGTCTGCCGACTACTACGTGCTCTACGTGGCCAAGGACGCGGGCCTCTTTCAGAAGCACGGCCTCGACCCCACGTTCTACTGGTTTGCGTCGGGCGCGCCGCTGCTCGCCGGCTTGAAGAGCGAGAGCCTGGACGTCTTCACGACCGGCCTGGCCACCGCCTTCATGCTCGGACAAAAGATTCCGGTCAAGCTCTTGTACTGGGAGATGGATGACGCCGCCGGCGAGGCGCTGGTCGTCAATCCGAAGTCGGGCATCAACAGCTACATGGATCTGAGGAAGGCGAAGGCCATCGGCGCGGCTTCCGGAACCTGCGCGCAGGTTGCGCTCGGCTTGATCGCACGCAAGATCGGCGTCAAGATCACTGACTTCAATGTCATCAACATCGCCGCGCCGCTATTCCCCAACGCGTTCCTGAGCGGATCGATCGATGCCGGCCTGGCCTGGGCACCTTTTGCGCAGGCCCTGGCCGAGCAAGGGCAAAAGATCGTCAACTACGACGCAGACTACGGCGGCAGCGATGGCGACAGCGGCATTTGCCCGGTGATGACCGGAGCCCGCAGCAGCTACCTGCAGCAGCATCCGGAGATCGGCGACAAGCTGCTGCGCGTTCATGCCGAAGCCCAGGAGATGATCGCGAAGAACCCGCAACTCGCGCTCGACGGCCTGATCAAGTACCTGTCGGTGTCGCCCGCGGTGGCCAAGGCGACCTACGACCGCGTCTGCTGCGCCCGCAAGCCCACATTCGCGCAGCAGCTCGATCCGAATTCGCCGTACTCGCTGACCTCCGCCGGTGGACTCGTCAAGAAGCTGCAAACCGCGACCCAGATACTCGCCGAGGCGGGCAGCATTCCGGTGGCGTTGACGCCCGAGGCCATCACCGCCGCAATCGATTCGAGCTACGTGCGCCGCTTTGTCGAGGGCAAGAAGTAGGACGCGCGCCGGGGGAAAAATATTTGAGCCGGTGGTTGTCGGAAAGAGGCCGCTGACTACTATAGTGCTATATAGTATTTGACGATGGGTGGATGGCCACCCTGCTCCACCCCAAGCAGAGGGCTACACCCGTATGGATATCCCGGCCCGCAATCTCCTGATCATCATGTCCGACGAGCACAGCCCGAAAGCGCTGGGCTGCTACGGCCACCCGTTCGTCGAGACTCCCCATCTAGACAGGCTCGCCGCGCGCGGCACGCGCTTCAGCGCGGCCTATTGCACGAGCCCGGTGTGCATACCGGCGCGGGCGTCGTTCGCGGTCGGCAAGTACATCCACCAGGTCGGCTACTGGGACAACGCCGACGCCTACGACGGCGCGATCCCGAGCTGGCATCACAAGCTGCGCGACCTCGATCATTCCGTGGTCTCGGTGGGCAAGCTCCACTTCCGCCTGGTCGATGAGGACCATGGGTTCTCGGAAGAAATCATTCCGATGCACATCCTCGAGGGCAAGGGGGACCTGATGGGTCTGGTGAGGAGCGACCTGCCGGTGCGGCGCGGCGCGTACAAGATGGCCGGGCTGGCCGGCCCGGGCGAAAGCCAGTACACCTTCTACGATCGCGAGATCGCGGCCCGGGCCCAGATCTGGCTACGTGAAAAGGCAATCGAGGCGCTCAAGGAACAGGTGGCGCGGCATGAAGAACGGCAGCCGGGGAAGCCCTGGGTGCTGTTCGTCTCGCTGGTCTGCCCGCACTTTCCCCTCACCGCGCCGCCGCAGTATTACTACCGCTACTACAACCGCGACCTGCCACTGCCCAAGCTCTACGCGCCCGACCAGCGTCCGACCCATCCCTATCTGCAAGACTACGCGGGCAGCTTCAACTACGACGACTACTTCGACGAAACCAGCCTGAAGAAAGCGCTCGCGGGCTACTACGGCCTGTGCTCGTTCCTCGACGACAACGTTGGCCTGGTGCTCGACGCCCTTGCCGCCGCCGGTCTCGCCGACGACACGCGCGTGGTCTACACCAGCGATCACGGCGACAACCTCGGCACGCGCGGCCTGTGGGGCAAGTCGACGATGTTCGAAGAGACCGCCGGCGTGCCGCTGATCATGGCCGGCCCGGACATTCCGGTCGGCAAGGTGATCGCGACGCCGGTCAGCCATGTCGACGTCTACCCCTTCGTGTTGCAGGCGGTCGGCGAGAACGATCCGGCCCTCACCGAAGGGTACCCGGGCATATCGCTCTTCGACCTCGCCGCCGGCGCCAAGCCCGACCGCAACGTGCTGGTCGAGTATCACGGCATGGGCTCGACGACCGGCGCCTTCATGATCCGCCACGGCAAGTACAAGTATGTCTACTACGTCGCCTATCCGGCGCAGCTCTTCGATCTCGAAGCCGATCCCGAAGAACTCGACGACCTGGGCGCTGACCCGAACTTCAAGGCCGTGCTGGCGGAGTGCCACGCGCGTCTGTTGCGCATCTGCGACCCGGACGACGTGGAGCGCCGCGCCAAGGAGCGTCAGGCCGTCTTGCTAGCGGCGAGCGGCGGCCGCGAGGCCGTGGTTGCGCGCGGTGACCTCGGCTTCACGCCGGCCCCGGGCGCGGCGATTTCGTTCGACTGAAGAAAACGAAGCCATCGAGGGAGACAAGACATGCTATCCACCGCACCGACCAAGATCGCGTTTCGGGGCGTCGCCAAGTCGTATCCCAGCAAGCATTCGGCGCAGACCGCCACGCTGGCGCTGGACCGCCTTGACGTCGAGATCAAGACCGCCGAGATCGTTTCGGTGCTGGGGCCCACCGGCTGCGGGAAATCTTCGGCCCTGAACCTGATCGCCGGGTTCGAAACGCCGAGCACCGGCAACGTCTTTCTCGACGACCAGGTCGTCCACGGGCCGGGCCCGGACCGCGCGGTGGTGTTCCAGCAGGCTTCGCTCTTTCCGTGGCTGAGCGTCTACGACAACGTCACGCTCGGCGTCAAATGCCGTGGCATGTCGAAGGCGGATTACATGCCGCGCGCCGAACACCTGCTCGAAGAGGTCGGCCTCTCCAGTTTCAAGCACCACTATCCGTACCAGCTTTCGGGCGGCATGCAGCAACGGGTGCAGATCGCGCGAGCGCTGATTTCCGCGCCCAAGGTGCTGCTGATGGACGAACCCTTCGGCGCACTCGACTACCAGACGCGCATCTTCATGCAGGAGCTGCTGCTCACGCTCTGGCTCGAGTACAAGCCGACCGTCTTCTTCATCACACACGATGTCGCCGAGGCCATCTTCATCTCCGACCGCGTGCTGGTGATGAGCCGGCGCCCCGGCCGCGTCAAGCTCGCCGTCGACGTGCACGCGCAAAAGCCGCGCACCGCGGACTTCCTGAGCGCCCCGGAATTCATCGAGCTGCAGCGCGAACTGCTGCATGCGGTGCAGCAAGAAGTGCAGACCGCCGATGCGATCCACTGACGCGGCGTTTCACCGCATGTCCATGCCGGCGCCCCGGCATGCTTCGAGCAACAGCACTATCAGGAGACAGACATGTTGAAACCGAGTCATTGGCTGCGCCTTGCGGCGATTGCGGTGTTGAGCCTTTGGGGTGCGGCCATCGCGGCCGACAAGCCTGCCCGGCCGCCGCTCAAATTCAACTGGGGCGCGCCCACGGCGGACTACTTCACGCTCTACGTCGCGAAGGACCTGGGGCTCTTCGCCGAGGCCAATCTGGATCCGCAGTTCTTCTTCTTCCAATCCGGTGCACCGCTGATCGCCGGCCTGAAGAGCGAAAACCTGGACGTGGTAACAACGGGCCTGGCCACCGTCTTCGCACTCGGACAGAACATTCCGCTCAAGCTGATCTACTGGGAACTCGACCACGCGGGCGGCGAAGGCCTCGTGGTCAATCCGAAGAGCGGCATAAACAGCTACATGGACATCGCCAAGGCCAGGACCATTGCCGCCCCGTCGGGTACCTGTGCACAGGTTTCGCTGGCGTTGCTGGCCAAGAAGGTCGGCATCAAGTACAGCGCGCTCAACGTGCTCAACATCGCGCCGCCGCTCTATGCCAACGCAATGGCCAGCGGCTCGCTCGATGCCGGCATCAGCTGGATGCCCTATGCCCAGAACCTGATCGAAGGCGGCTACAAGGTCGTGAGCTGGGATCCTGATTACACACCCGACGGCGGCGTCTGCCCGGGCCTGACCGCAGCACGCACCAAGTTTCTGCAGACCAATCCGACCATCGGCGTGAAGCTGGTCGAGATTCACGCCAAGTCGATGGAAGCGATCGCGAATAATCCCGACCTCGCGATCAACGCGCTGATGAAATATCTCTCGGTGACGCGTTCGGTCGCCAAGGCCGCCTATGACCGCGAAAGCGGCGCACGCTACCCGACGCTGCAGCAGCAACTCGATCCGAACTCGCAATACTCGATGACCGCGAAGGAAGGCGGGCTCGCGAAAAAACTCTACATCGCGAGCCAGATGCTGTTCGAGACCGGCACGATCCCGGCCGCGCTGACATGGGAGGCGATCAACACCGCCGTCGAGCCGACCTACATCCGCCAGTACCTGGAGAGAAGCTCGAAATGAGCTCGCTGCGATGAGCGCCGCTTCGATGCCCGGCTCGGCAACCTCCTACCCGCAGGACCTCGCCCTCTTCATCGGCGGGCAATGGCTGCGGGGCGGCGGGCGCGCCGAGCGCGACATCATCGATCCGGCCAGCGGCGAGGTGATCGGGCAGCTGCCGTTGGCCACCGCGGCAGATCTCGACGCAGCGCTGGCGACTTCGGCGCGGGCCTTCGAGAGCTGGCGCATGATCTCGGCCTGGCAACGCGCTGCCATCCTGCGCCGGGCGGCGCAACTGATCACCGAACGCAAGAGCGCACTGGCGGCGGTGCTGACGATGGACAACGGCAAGCCGCTCGCCGATGCGCTCGGCGAGATCGACCGCGTCGTCGAAACCGTGCAATGGTGTTCCGAGGAGGCCACGCGCACTTATGGCCGCACGCTGGCGCCACGCGCGCCGGGGCTGCTGCAAAGCACCAGCAAACGGCCGATCGGCCCGGTTGCGGCGTTCGCACCGTGGAATTTTCCGGCGGTGCTGACGGTGCGCAAGATCGCCGCTGCGCTTGCCGCCGGCTGCACGGTCATCGTCAAGCCGGCCGAGGAAACGCCGGCGGTCTGCGTCGGCCTCGTGCGCGCCTTTCACGACGCGGGCGTTCCGCCCGGCGTGCTCAATCTGGTGTTCGGCGTGCCGAGTGAGGTATCGCAGCACTTGATTGCGTCACCCGTGATACGCAAGGTCTCCTTCACCGGATCGGTGCCGGTGGGCCGCCTGCTTTACACGCTCGCCAGCAAGGGGCTGAAGGCGATCACGATGGAGCTCGGTGGCCATTCGCCGGTGATCGTCTGCGCCGATGTCGACGTGCAAAAGGTCGCCGCCGACTGTGCCGTGTTCAAGTACCGTAACGCGGGCCAGGTGTGCCTATCGCCGAACCGCTTCTTCGTCCACGAAGCCATTCATGACGCCTTCGTCGAGCGCTTCATCGAGGTCGCCAAGAACCTCAAGATCGGCCCCGGCGCCGACGCCGGCGTGCAGATGGGCCCGCTCAACAACGCGCGCCGCCTTGAGGCGGCCGAACGCTTCGTGGCCGACGCACGCGATGGAGGCGCCAAGGTGGCCCTGGGCGGCAAGCGCATCGGAGCGCGTGGCTTCTTCTTCGAGCCGACCGTCCTCACCCAGCTCGGCGACCGCGCGTCCATCATGTCCGAAGAGCCTTTCTGCCCGGTCGCGCCGATCGTGCCTTTCGCGGCGCTCGACGAAGCCATCGCGAAAGCCAACGCGGTCGATTTCGGTCTGGCCGCCTATGCATTCACGAACGCCAGCGACAAGGCCGCCGCGCTCTCCGAACGGCTCGAGGCCGGCTGGATCGGCATCAACAGTTTCACGCCTGCCCTGGCCGACGCACCGCTCGGCGGCATGAAGGACAGCGGCGTCGGCTACGAGGGCGGCCCGGAAGGTCTCGACGCGTACCAACAAATCCGCTTTCTCAGCCACGACCGAGCGTACCCGTCAGGCCGCTGATCACGAATCCCTTTCATCACTCGGCAAACACTCGACTCATGAACAAGGAGCAGGTATGAGCCAACCCGCCCCCGCCCGCGTCAACATGCCGTTCGGCGGCTACTACAAACGGAAGACCGCCGCCCATGACCCGGAGCTCACCGGCACCGACCCCGGCACGCCGATGGGCGAATACATGCGCCGCTTCTGGCAACCGGTCTGTCTTTCAGAAGAGCTCGGGCAGTTGCCCAAGGCGATCCGGATCCTCGGCGAAGACTTGGTGGCCTTTCGCGACCGGAGCGGGCGCATCGGCGTGCTCGACCGGCATTGCAGCCATCGCGGCGCATCGCTCGAGTTCGGCATCATTTCGGACCAAGGGATACGCTGCTGCTATCACGGCTGGCTGTACGACGTCGATGGCACGGTTCTCGAAACGCCGTGCGAGCCGGCCGAGAGCAAGTTGAAGTCCACGGTGTGCCACGCCGCCTACCCCGCCTTCGAGCGCGACGGGCTGGTGTTCGCCTACATGGGCCCGCCGGAGGTCAAGCCGCCATTCCCCGAATACGACAGCTATGTGCGACCCGCCGGCACGAAGCTGGTGCCGTTCTCGAACATCTATCCCTGCAACTGGCTGCAGGTTTTCGAAAACATCATGGACCACATGCATACGGCGGTGCTGCACAACAAGATGACGGTCGCCGGTGTCGACGACGCCACTGCCGCCGGCGTCTCGCTCGAAGGCTTTGGCGACATGCCGGTGATGCAGTGGGAGCCGACGCGTGGCGGCGCCGGCATGGTATTCATCGCCGGACGGCGCCTGCCGGACGACAAGATCTGGGTCCGCATCACCGAGATGGCATTCCCCAACTATCTGCAGATCGGATCGCTCGTTCCCTCGGCGGCGCGCGAACGTCATTCGGCGACCGCGCTGACGCGTTGGCACGTGCCGGTCGACGACACCCACATGATCATCTTCGGCTGGCGCCACTTCGACGACATCATCGATCCCGACCACGCCGGGGCGGCCGAAGGCTGCGGTGTCGATCGCATCGATTTCCTGGTCGGGCAAACCGGCAACCGCAGCTACGAGGAAGGCCAGCGCGCGCCGGGAGACTGGGAGGCGCTGGTCAGCCAGGGGCCGATCGCGGTGCACGCGCTCGAGCATCCGGGCAAGTCCGACCTCGGCGTCTACATGTGCAGGAAGCTCCTGCGCGACGCGGTGCGGCGCCTCGCGCCGGCCACCGGCGACGAGGCCGCCTCGAGCCGCGCGCCCGCCACCGACACCTTGCCGATGTATGCGCAAGACAGCGTGCTCCGCATGCCCGCGCGTCCCGGTCAGGACAACCGCCAGCTCATCCTGAGAGTCGGCAAGCAGGTTCTCGAGATCACGAAGGAGGCCGATGTCTTGCCGGGCGCCGCTCGCGATGCCCATTTGCGCCGGCGTCTCGACGAGCTCGACGGCGTCGCCCACACCGGTGCGCCGCCATACGAGCCGGCCGTACGCACCCAAGACCGGCCCCACGCCGCGGCGCATGCCGCCGTGCCTGGTTCGCGGGTGACCGTCTAAGCACGGTCTGCCGCAAGCTCATGCAAGTTCGCCTGCGCTCGATTACCCGCGAAGCCGAGGGGATCAACGCCTACGAGTTCGTCGATCCGGCCGGCGCAGCCTTGCCGCCATTCAGTGCCGGCTCGCACATCGATGTGCACGTAGGCCCCAATCTGCTGCGCCACTATTCGCTTTGCAACGATCCGCGCGAAAGGCATCGCTACGTGATCGGCGTGCTCAACGTGGCCGGAGGCCGCGGTGGCTCGAAGGCGATGCACGAAAACGTGCGCGTGGGCGACCTGATGACGATCTCGGCGCCGCGCAACAATTTTCCGCTCGCCGAAGACGCAAGCCGGCACTTGCTGCTGGCGGGCGGCATCGGCATCACGCCGATGATGGCGATGGTGGAAACGTTGTCCGCGCACGGCGCCGACTTCAGGCTTCTCTATTGCTCGCGCTCGGCCAAACTCACCGCCTTTCGCGATCGGCTCACCCCGCACACCGAAGGCGACCGAGTAGCCTTCCATCACGACGAGGGCGATCCGGCCCGTGGGCTCGATGTCGTGGCGGCGCTGCGCGAGCACGAGCCCGGCACGCACCTATATTGCTGCGGCCCGAAAGGCCTGATGGCCGCGGTCCAGGCGGCCAGCGCGCATTGGCCCGCGGGGACCGTGCATTTCGAGTTCTTCTCGGCCCCGCTCGCGGCGCCCGCGGCAGCGCGAGACGCGGGCCTCGATACCTTTCAGGTCCGCCTCGCCAGCAGCGGTGCGACCTACACCGTACCGCCGGAAAAATCGATCGTCCAAGTGCTGCGCGACAACGACGTCGAAGTCGAGACCTCGTGCGAAGCGGGCATTTGCGGCACCTGCCGCACGCGCTATCTCGAAGGCGCCCCCGCTCACCGCGACTTGGTGCTGAGCGATGAGGAACACGCGGAGTTCGTGCTGATCTGCTGCGCCCGATCACGTACCGAGTTGCTGGTGCTCGATCGCTAGCGCCTGCCGCATCCAAAAACCCAGGAGTTATCCGTGAGCAACTCGACAAGCACCGCGCTGGCGGGAGCCACCACCTATGACTACGTGATCGTCGGTGCCGGATCCGCCGGTTGTGTGCTCGCGAACCGGCTCAGCGAAGACGGCAAGCACTCGGTGCTGCTGCTCGAAGCCGGCCCGCGCGACTCCAACATCTGGATTCACATTCCGATCGGCTACGGCAAGACGATGAACGATCCGATCGTGAACTGGCGCCTGTACACCGAGCCGGAACCCCATCTGCACCAGCGCACGCTGTACTGGCCGCGCGGCCGCACGTTGGGCGGGTCGAGCTCGATCAACGGCCTGGTGCTGATACGCGGCCAGGCCGAAGATTACGACGCATGGGAGCGCCTCGGTAGTGCCGGCTGGGGCTACAAGGACGTACTGCCCTACTTCATCAAGTCCGAGACCAACCAGCGCGGCGCGGGCGAATTTCACGGCGACAAGGGGCCGCTCAGAGTCTCCGACATCGGTATAGAACATCCGCTCGTGGAGGCCTTCATCGGCGCCTCGACGGAGCTCGGCATCCCGCGCAATGCCGACTTCAACGGCAAGACGCAAGAAGGCGCGGGCTACTTCCAACTCACGACGCACAAGGGCCTGCGCGCGTCGACCGCCAAGACCTATCTCAAGATGGCCCGCGGGCGCCCGAACCTGCGCGTCGAGACCGATGCCCAGGCCACACGCGTGCTGTTCGACGGCACGCGGGCAGTCGGCTTGACCTATCGCCAGAGAGGCACGGATATTTCGGTCAGCGCACGGCGCGAAGTCCTGCTGTGCGCCGGTGCGATCCAGTCGCCACAACTCCTTCAGTTGTCCGGCGTCGGCCCCGCCGATCTGCTGCGCCGGCACGGGATTGCATCCGTGGTCGAATCGCCCGGCGTGGGCGAAAACCTGCAAGACCATTTGCAGGTGCGACTGATCTACAAATGCAGCCAGCCGGTCACGACCAACGACGACTTGCGCACGCTGTGGGGACGCATACGCATCGGCCTGCAATGGTTGCTCGCACGGCGCGGGCCGCTAGCCATCGGCATTCAGTTGGGCGGGCTGTTCGCGCGCGCACAGCCCCATGCGGCCACACCTGACGTCCAGTTTCACTTCGGCACCATCAGCGCCGACGCCGTGGCCGGCAAGCCGCACGACTTCTCCGGCTTTACCGTGTCGATGTGCCAGTTGCGGCCGACCAGCCGCGGCACGGTCCGGATCAAGTCGGCCGATCCGCTGGCGCCGCCTGCCATTTGCGCCAACTACCTCGAGACGCAGCATGATCGCGAGGTCATGGTGGCGGGCACGCAGCTGGCCCGCAAGCTCATGCAGACCCGGGCCATGAAGGAATTCATCGCCGAGGAATACTCGCCGGGCCAGCGCATGCAGACCGAAGACGAGATGCTCGAATTCGTGCGCAAGGAAGGCGTCACGATCTTCCATCCGGTCGGCACCTGCAGCATGGGTTCGACTGCGCGCGACGTGGTGGACGAGCGCCTGCGCGTCTACGGCACCAGCGGGCTGCGCGTGGTCGATGCGTCGATCATGCCGCTGCTGGTCTCAGGCAACACCAACGCCGGAGCCATCATGATCGGCGAGAAGGCAGCCGACATGATCCGTGCCGATCAACAGCTCGCGGTGTTGCGGGTCGCGCAACGGCCGGAATCGGCGCAGGTGCAGCTCGATCGAATGACCGGGTCGGTTTCGGCGTAGTCTCGAACCTCGATGCACGGACCGGACGGCGGCGAAACGATGGAAACAGCAAACGCAAGCGGAAGCAAAGCCGAATCCACGGCGCTCGCGAGCGCGTTGCAACGCTATCGGCCCAAGGGCGATGGCATCGCGAAATACGTGCAACTTCGGCAGGCCTTGCTGGGTGCGATCGAAGACGGAATGTGGAAGCCGGGCGAGAAGCTGCCGACCGAAACGCAGCTCGCGTCCGCTTCGCCGTTCAGCCTGGGAACCGTGCAAAGCGCCTATCGCTCACTGGTGGAGCACGGCGTGGTGGTTCGTATCCAGGGCAGCGGCACCTTCGTTACCGAAGGCCGGCACCGGATGGATGCGCCTTGGCACTGCCGCTTCCTGGACGACAAGGGCACGGGCTATCTGCCGGTCTACACGAAGGTGCTGGCACGCGAATTGACCGGCGCCCGCGGCCCGTGGAGCGACTATCTGGGCCAGGGCAGCGATCCCGCGGCGCCGGATATCGTGCGCATCGATCGCAAGATCAGCATCAACGATGAGTTCGACGTGTACAGCAGGTTTCTGGTGCGCGCCGACCGTTTCGGCGCGCTGATGACCAAGCCGCTGCGCCAGCTCGAAGGCATGAACTTCAAGATGCTGCTCAGCCGCGAGTTCGGCACGCCGGTCACGCGCCTGAGTCAAACCCTCTCGGTGCGCGAAGCCGTGCCCGAGGTCCGCAAGGTCCTGGAGCTAAAACCCCATTCGACCGTAACGGTGCTCGACATCTCCGCCGCGACCAGCGGCGGCGAGCCGGTCTACTACCAGGAACTCTATATCCCGATCAATCCACGGCGCCTGTACGTCGACGACACGATCCGGCGTTGAGAGCAGCTCCGCTGAAGCCGATCAGCGCGCGTCGGCAAGAATGAGGTCGGCGGCCTTCTCGCCGATCATGATCGAGGCGGCGTTCGGGTTCGAGCCGGGTAGGGTCGGCATGATCGACGAGTCGACGACGCGCAACGAGGAGACTCCGCGCACCCTGAGCTTCGGGTCCACCACCGCCAGCGCGTCATTGCCCATCCTGCAGGTACCCACCGGATGCCAGGAGGTCTGGGCCGACTGCCGGATGTAGGCCAGCAGATCCGCTTCGGCAACGACCTCGATGCCCGGACGGGTTTCACGCAGCGCATAGGCGGCGATGCTCGATTGCTGCATCACGGTTCGGGCCAGCCGCAACGCGTCGAGGAGGGCCTCGCGGTCGCTTTCTGCACTGAGATAACGCGGCTCTATTTCCGGATCTTCGAGCGCGTGCGCACTGCGCGCATGCACATGGCCGCGCGAATCCGGGCGCAGCTTGAAGAATCCGATCGTGAAACCCGGGTATTCGTCCATGCCGTAGCCCTTCGTGGTGGCGTAGCGATCCTTGCCGCTCAGATGGTGCAGTTGCAACTTCACGCTCGGCCGCGTCTGCTCGGCCGACGTACGCGCGAGCGCGTGCACGGTGCAACCCGGCGTCGCCATCAAGCCGCGCCTGGACATGAGGTACTTCGCGCCCATCCACGCCTGGCGCAGCGGACTGGCCAGAATTTCATTGAGAGTGATCGAACGCGCGCAGGCATAGGTGAGGCGCGACTGCAAGTGATCGATCAGGTTCTCACCGACGCCGGGCAGGTGGTGGACCACCGGCACGCCGAGAGCACGCAGCAGGTCGGCATTGCCGACACCCGAGAGTTCCAGCAGTTGCGGCGACTTGATCGGACCGGCGGCGAGGATCACCTCGCGCTCGGCGTAGGCCTGCGTCAGCGCCCCGCCGCGCCGATATTCGACACCGATCGCGCGCTGCCCTTCGAACAGGACCCGGGTTGCGACCGCCTCCGTCTCGAGCGTGAAGTTCGGGCGCCGCGGACGATCGTCCAGGTAGGCCCGCGCGGTGCTGCAACGCACGCCGCGAACTGTCGAGAGTTGTAGATAGCCCACGCCCTCGTAAGAGCCGCCGTTGTAGTCTTGCGTCGGCGGAATTCCGGCCTGCTGACACGCCGCGCGGAACGCCTCGGACAGTTCATCCGGATCCGCGGCGAGATCGACAACCGAGACCGGCCCGTCGCGCCCGCGTTGTTCGCTCGCCCCGATCAAGGTCGTTTCGAGTCGCTTGAAGTAAGGCAGCACGTCCGCGTATCCCCAACCGACGTTGCCCAGCTCGCGCCAGTGATCGAATTCGGCCGGCTCGCCGCGCACGAAGACCATGCCATTGATGGAGCTCGAGCCACCCGGAAGGCGGCCGCGCGGCCAATAGATCGCCTGCCCTGCGAGCCCCGACTGGGGCTCGGTGTTGAACGGCCAGACATAGTCGTGATTGGTCAGTATCTTGGCCAAGCCGGCGGGCACCTTGATCCAGAAATCATTCTGGCGTGCAGCGCCCGCCTCCAGCAGTAACACGCGGCCGGTGCTGCGATCGCTCAACCGGGTCGCAAGCGTTGCCCCCGATGAGCCCGCCCCGACGACGACGTATTCGAAGCGTTGCGCAGTCATTGCCCCAGACGAAGCGCCCTATCGTGCATCGGACAGGATCATGTCTGCAGCCTTTTCCCCGATCATGATCGCCGGTGCATTGGTATTGCCGGAAACGAGCGTCGGCATGATCGACGCGTCGACGACGCGCAGAGCCTGGATGCCATGCACGCGCAGGCGCTCGTCGACGACCGCCAGCGCGTCGTGGCCCATCTTGCAGGTGCCGACCGGATGAAAGGCACTGACGCCATGGTTGCGCTCGAATTCCAGCAGGTCGGCATCCGACTGCGCTCGCGGCCCCGGCCGGTACTCTTCGAGTATGTACGGCGCCATGGCTCGGGTGGCCGCGAGCCTGCGCAAGACTCTCAGCGCGGCAACTCGCACCACTCGATCGTGCTCGGTCGAAAGATAGTTGGGCTGCATCGCCGGCGCTTCGTCGGGATCCTGCGACTTGATGTTGACCGTGCCGCGGCTGGTGGGCCGCAACTGGCACACCGACATCGTGAAGCCGGAGAAGTCATGCGGCTTTCCAGCGGTGAGCTCGGCTGTCAGCGTGCCGAAATGAAATTGAATATCGGGCGTCGCCGCGTCGGGCAGCGCGCGCGTGAAAAGTCCGCCCTGCTGAATGCCGACCGCAAGCGGGCCGCGCCGAAGGAAGAGCCACTTGAGGCCGATCCTCATGCGCCCCCAGAGCGTGCGCAGTTCGTCGTTGGTGGTGATGGGCTTGCGGCACTTGAACATCACGCGGGTCTGCAAGTGATCCTGCAGGTTCTGGCCGACGCCCGGCAGGTTCGCCACCATTGCGATCCCGTGCTGCTGCAAGACATCGATCGGCCCCACCCCGGAGAGCTGGAGCAATTGGGGGCTCTGGATGGCGCCGGCGCACAGCAACACCTCCTTGCCGGCGCGCACGTCGACTTGCCCGCCGTCCTGCACGTAGCGCACGCCGACCGCGCGCTTGCCTTCGAACAAGATGCGCCTTGCGGCAGCACCCGTTTGAACCGACAGGTTGGCGCGCTTGCGCGCCAGCCCGAGATAGCCCTTTGCCGTGGAGCAGCGCAAGCCATTGCGGCTCGTGAGTTGAAAGTAGCCGACGCCTTCCTGGGTCTTGCCGTTCAGGTCGTCGTTGCGGGGAATGCCGACTTCCGCGGCGGCCTCGATGAAAGCCTCCATCAGTTCGTTCTTCTCGTGAATATCGGAGACCGCGAGCGGTCCGTTGGCGCCATGAAATTCACTCGCGCCGCGCTCGTTGTCCTCCGACTTCCTGAAATAGGGCAGCACGTCGGCCCACGACCAGCCCTCGTTGCCGAGCGCGCTCCAATGGTCGTAGTCTTCGGCCTGGCCACGGATGTAGATGAGCCCGTTGATCGAACTCGTGCCCCCGAGCGTGCGGCCGCGCGGCCAGTAGATCCGGCGGCCGTGCATCTGCGGCTCGGGCTCGGTGTAGAAGCGCCAGTTGTAGACCTTGCTCACCATGGTCTTGGCATAACCGATCGGGATGTGGATCCAGAGATAGCGATCCGGCGGACCGGCTTCGAGCAGGAGGACCGAGTGCCTGCCGTCTTCGGTGAGGCGGTTGGCTAACACGCAACCGGCCGATCCGGCGCCGATGACGATGTAGTCGAACGATTTGCCTTCCATCATTGCCCGCCTGATAAATCTGCCAGTCGAAGACGCTGGCCGTCGGCGACGTCGCGCACGATCTACTATATAGTATCATAGTGCTTACTCGGCGCAGCGCACGCACCCATTTCCGCGTGCGCCCGGACACCGTCGCCGATTCCGCCTGCGAGAGCCTGCGCTTCGCGGAACTGATGGCGTGTCTGGCGGCCGCGCGTGACCGCGATGGGGCAGAACGCCGACCATGCGCTGCACACCTGTGCGGTGGCGATGCGGCTGGCCGAAGCCTGGGGCTGCGCGCGAGCGAGTTGCGCATTTGCCGAGAAGGCGCAAGCAGCCGGCGTCTCTTGCGAAGGCGCTGCCACGTTCTGCACAGGCTCCCACTCGGTGAGCAACTGCAGATCGAGCTGCGCGCGGTAACGCCGTCGCAATGGCTACGGTTTACGCGGTTCGCGCGAAGTAGCGATGAAGCATTGCAAGCGGCGGGGTCGATGTCGAAATTGGGTTCGCGGAGCGACCCCACAGAACGCGGCCGCCGGCCTATCCTGTACTCATCTCCATTTCTTCTTCCATGGTCTCTTCGCGAGCCGGATCCAGGTTGGTCGTGATCAGCACGCTCGTATGCTCATACAGCCGGCTCAGCAGATGGAACAGCAGTGCCCCGCCGGCCTGGCTGAAGGGCAGGTATCCCAGCTCGTCCAGGATCACCGCGTCCAGGCGCAGCATGCTGCTG
>JANXXS010000240.1 GCA_025350505.1 Burkholderiales bacterium | reverse complement strand
GCACGCCGGTGACGCCGCTGGCGGCGTTCTTCTCCTTCGACTTCTTCAGGATCGCGGCGAGCGCATGGTCGTCGACGGCCTCGACGGCGCGGCTTGCATACATCAGTCGGACCAGCATCTCAACCCCCGTTCTTCTTGGTCAACAACGAGAGGAACTCGGCGCAGGTTGGCGTCCTTGAGGAAGGCGCCGCGCATGACGCTGTTGGTCATCATCGCCTGGTCGTCCTTGACGCCGCGCCAGTGCATGCAGAAGTGATCGGCCTCCATGACGATGGCCAGGCCGTCGGGCTTGACCCGGTCCTGCAGCTCGTTGGCGAGCATCGTCACTGCCTCTTCCTGGATCTGCGGCCGGCTCATGATCCAGTCGCAGATGCGCACGTACTTCGACAGGCCGATCAGGTTCGAGTGCTCGTTGGGCAACAGGCCGATCCAGACCCGGCCGAGGATCGGACAGAGGTGGTGCGAGCAGGCGCTGCGCACCTTGACCGGGCCGACGATCATCAGCTCGTTGAGGCGAGAGATGTTCGGGAACTCGGTGACCGAAGGCATGCGCACGTAGCGGCCGCGAAAGACCTCGGTCAGGAACATCTTGGCGACGCGCCGTGCCGTCTCGGCGGTGTTGTGGTCGCTCTCGGTGTCGATGACCAGCGAGCGCAGCACGCCCTGCATCTTTTCCTCAACCTCGGCGCGCAGCTCGTCGATCTCGCCTTCTTCGATGAAGTCGGCGATGTTGTCGTTGGCGTGATAGCGGCACTCGGCGCCGATCAGCCGATAGCGGATGCGGTCGGATGCCGGCAGCCGGGCGAGGTCGCCTTCGCTGCGGAAGATCGGGGTGGGTTTCTCGCCGGCCATGTCGGTCGCGTACTCGTAGAAAGCGGGGGAGGCGAGCGTACCGCAGCTTCGCCGGTGAGGTCTTGGCCGATCCGGCCGCGCAGGCTGCGGCCCGTAGACTGCCTCCATGACCGCCGCCGCCAGGAATGCCTCGTTGCCGCTGGCCCGCCTGCTCGGCCACATGGCCGACGCGATCGCCGCGGTGCGCGCCGGCGAGTCGCTGAACACGGCCCTGGCACGCTGCCCGCTGGACGCGCGCCCCGGCGCCCAGGCGCTCGCCTTTCACGCCTTGCGCTGGCTCGGCGCGGCCGAGGTGCTGCGCCGCGCTCTCGCAAAGAAGGCGCCGCCGGCCGCGGTCGATGCCCTGCTGCTCGGCGCGCTGGCTTTGCTCTGGCCGCCGGGCAGCCCGCCGTACGCCGATCACGTGCTCGTCGACCAGGCGGTGTCGGCGTCGCGCAAGCGGGCACCGGCGAGCGCTTCGTTCGTCAACGCCGTGCTTCGCCGCTTCATCCGCGACCGCGACGCTCTCGTCGCCGCGGCCATCGCCGAACCGCTCGCGCGCTGGAACCATCCGGCGTGGTGGCTCGAGCGGCTGCGTGCCGACTGGCCCGATCGCTGGCAGGCGATCGCCGACGCCGACAACACGCACCCGCCAATGACGCTGCGCGTCAACGCGCGTCGCGGCACGGCGGCCGGCTACGTCGCCCGGCTCGCCGAGGCGGGGCTGGCCGCCGAGGCCGGGCCGGGCCAGGTCGTGCATCTGCATCGTCCGGTGCCGGTAACCCGGCTGCCTGGCTTTGCCGAGGGCGACGTCTCGGTCCAGGACGCGGCGGCGCAACAGGCCGCCGAGCTGCTCTTGGCGCGGCCGCTGCCGCCCGGCGCACGCGTGCTCGACGCCTGCGCCGCGCCTGGCGGCAAGACCGCGCAGCTGCTCGAACTCGCCGACTGCGACCTGCTCGCGATCGACCGCGACGCGGCGCGCTTGATCCGCGTCGACGAGACGCTGGCGCGGCTCGGCCTGCACGCGACGACGCGAGCCGCCGATGCCGCCGAGCCGGCTTCGTGGTGGGACGGCCGACCCTTCGACGCGATCCTGCTCGATGCACCGTGCAGTGCCTCGGGCATCGTGCGCCGTCACCCCGACGTGCGCTGGCTGCGCCGCGCCGGCGACATTGCCGCGCTGGTTGCCACGCAGGCACGTCTGCTCGACGCGCTCTGGCCGCTGCTCGTGCCCGGCGGCCGTCTCCTCTATTGCACCTGCTCGCTGTTCAAGGCCGAAGGGCAGGCGCAGATCGACGCTTTTTTGCAACGGCGCAGTGA
>JANXXS010000219.1 GCA_025350505.1 Burkholderiales bacterium | reverse complement strand
GAGCTAACCGGACTCGAAGACCCGCCAAGCGGATGGATTTTGGCGAGTGCCGGCCAGCTGTTGGATCGTATCGAAGCAGGGCGCAGTTTCAGGTGCGAGGAGCGTCCGCCAGTCGCGGATGAAGTCGGCGTTCTTAAGGTGAGCGCAGTTACTTGGAGCGAGTTTGACGAGGAAGAAAGCAAGACCTGCGTGGACGAGGACAAGATTGACAACCGCTATATGGTGAGCGCCGGTGACTTCCTATTCAGCCGTGCAAACACGGTCGAACTGGTGGGAGCTTGCGTAATCGTGAAGCACGTACGGCGCAGACTGATGCTTAGTGACAAGACTCTTCGCTTCGTCGTGTCTGGGGCGGTCTTGGCTCAGTGGCTCCTCTACTGCCTTCGGTCACGGCAAGGGCGCAAAGACATCGAGCGCCTGTCGACTGGAAATCAGGAGTCCATGCGCAACATCGGGCAAGCGCGCATCCGGGAAATTCGAGTCCCTCTCCCACCCCTCGCCGAACAACACCGCATCGTCGCCGAAGCCGACCGCCGCCTCTCGCTGATCCGCGTCGCCGAGGCTCAGGTCGCCGCCAACCTCGCCCGCGCGCAACGGCTGCGCCAGTCCATCCTGCAGGCGGCGTTCTCGGCGTGAGCCCAGGCGGCGCCGCCCGGCCGGGCTTGCGTGCCTCGGCCGGATGCACTACATTCTGTATTCGCGATTTGCGAATATCGAACGGCCTGACGCCGCGTGAACCTCAAGCCCCAGGACTTTCTCGTCGCCCTGAAGCTGCTCGCCCTCGGCGACCAGCACTGGACGTACGCGCGCCTCGCGCACGAGCTGGGGCTGAGCGCGTCCGAGGCGCACGCCGCGGTCCGGCGCGGGCTGGCCGCCGGGCTGCTGGCCGACGCGGGGCTTGCGCGGGCGATGGCGCCCGCACCCGCCGCATCCGGGGCAGCCGCCGCCCTCGCCGTGCGTGAGCCCGCGCGCCGTGTCGCAGGCGCCTACGCGGCGGCGGCATCGCGCAAGCCGGCCGAAGCGCGCACCAGCCTCGACAGCGCGGCAGTGGTCAACCGCCGCAACCTCGCCGAGTTCGCGCTGCACGGCGCCAGGTACGCCTTCCCGCCAGACCGCCTGCCGGTCGGGCCGGGGGTGCCCACGAGCCACGCCGCACCGGCCTTCGCGGGCGTGTTCGCCGCCGGGCACGAGCCACTGGTCTGGCCCGACGCGCACGGCGCGGTGCGCGGCGAAGGCCTGCTGCCGCTGCACCCCTGCGTGCCGGGCGCCGCGCTGCGCGACACGGCGCTCTACGAGCTGCTCGCGCTGTTCGACGCGCTGCGCGCCGGCCGTGCGCGCGAGCGCGGCATGGCGGCCACGCGGCTGCAGGCGCTGATCGACCCGGCGGCGCCGGTGGTCGGCCAGCCCGCACGCACGAAACGCGAACCGAACAAGAAGCGCGCACGCCGTGGCTGACCCGAACCTCGCGCTGTTGCACGCGATGGCGCTGGCGCTCGGGCCGCTGCGTGAGCGGCTGGTGTTCGTCGGCGGCTGCGCGACCGGGCTGCTGCTCACCGACCCGGCCGCCGCCGGCGTGCGCCCGACAGAAGACGTCGACGCAATCGTCGAGGTCGCCACGCTCGCCGGCTACCACGCGCTGCGGCCGCTGCTGGCCGAGCGAGGCTTCGTACAGACGATGGCCGACAACACACCGCCGTTCCGCTGGTTCTGGAACCGGCTGCAGCTCGATCTGGTGCCGGTCGATGGCCACGTGCTGGGCTTCGCGAACCGCTGGTACCGGCCGGGCTTCGCGACGGCCGTCAGCACCGCGCTCGACGACGACATGAGCCTGCGCCACCTCGATGCACCGCACTTTCTCGCCACCAAGTTCGAGGCCTACAACGACCGCGGCGGGCGCGACGTGTACCTGAGCCACGACCTGGAAGACATCGTCACGGTGATCGACGGCCGCGCCGAGCTGGCCGACGAACTGCTGCGCGCCGAGCTCGCGTTGCGCACCTACGTGGTCGCGCAGGCGCAGGCGCTGCTGGCCCACCCGGAACTGCCGAACGCCCTGCCCGGCATCGTGGCCCAACCCATCCGCGCGGGCATCGTGCTCGAACGCCTGCAAGGCATCGCCTCGCTTCCCGCCCCATGAACGCATCCACCCTCGTCCAGAAGCTCTGGAACTACTGCAACGTCCTGCGCGACGACGGCCTCTCGTACGGCGACTACGTGGAGCAGCTCACCTTCCTGCTGTTCCTGAAGATGGCCGACGAGAAGACGAAGGCGCCGTTCTTCCAGAAGCCGGTGATCGCTGCGGAATGGAGCTGGCCGACACTGCTCGCGCTCGACGCCGAAGACCTGGAGGCGCACTACCGTCGCACGCTCGAGGCGCTCGGCAAGGCCGAGGGCGTGATCGGCGTGATCTTCCGCAAGGCGCAGAACAAGATCCAGGACCCGGCCAAGCTCAAGCGCCTGATCGTCGACCTGATCGACAAGGAGCAGTGGTCGCTACTCGACACCGACGTGAAAGGCGACGCCTACGAAGGCCTGCTGCAGAAGAACGCGGAAGACGTGAAGGGCGGCGCCGGCCAGTACTTCACGCCGCGCGCCCTCATCCAGGGCATCGTCGAGGTGATGAACCTGCGCCCGGGCGAGACGATCTGCGACCCGGCCTGCGGCACGGCCGGCTTCCTGCTGGCGGCGTACACCGAGCTGCGCAAGCACAAGCTGAGCAAGGCCGAGCTCGACGAGCTCAATACCGGCGCGCTCACGGGTGTCGAGCTGGTCGACAGCGTCGCCCGGCTGGCCTGCATGAACCTGGTGCTGCACGGCGTCGGCGCCGAGGACCCGAACGTGATCCCGGTGCAGGTGCGCGACGCTCTTTCGGGCAAGCACGGCGAGTACGACGTCATCCTCGCCAACCCGCCGTTCGGCAAGAAGAGCAGTGTCACGATCACCTCCGAAGAAGGCGACATCTCGCGCGAGACGCTGACCATCCAGCGCGAAGACTTCTGGGCCACGACTTCGAACAAGCAGCTCAACTTCGTGCAGCACATCTTCAGCAGCCTGAAGATGCACGGCCGCGCGGCCGTCGTGCTGCCCGACAACGTGCTGTTCGAAGGCGGTGCCGGCGAGACGGTGCGGCGCGAGCTGATGAAGCAAGGCGACCTGCACACCATCCTGCGTCTGCCAACAGGCCTCTTCTACGCGCAAGGTGTGAAGGCCAATGTTTTGTTCTTCGACCGCAAACCGCCGCGGCCCGACGGCAAGCCCAACACGGAGCGGGTCTGGTTCTACGACCTGCGAACCAACCAGCACTTCACGCTCAAGACCCGGCCGCTCCAGCATGCCGACCTGAACGAGTTCGTGCGCCTCTATCGCGCTGAAAACCGGCTCACGCGCGAGGCGACCTTCTCCGACGCGAACCCGCAGGGCCGATGGCGCAGCTACGGCGTCGGCGAGCTGCTGTCGCGCGACAAGGCGAGCCTCGATCTCTTCTGGCTCCGCGACGAAAGCCTGTCCGACAGCGACAACCTCCCGGCGCCCGAGGTCATCGCCGCCGAGATCATCGAAGATCTGCAGGCGGCGCTCGACCAGCTCAAGGAATTGGAGTCCGACCTGAGGTTGTCGCCGAACTCCTAAACTCAAGGTTGCCTTCCAGAGAGTCGAAACCATGGACACACGCACCTCGCTCGCACGCCTGCACATCGAACGCATCCGCGAAGTGCTCGAAGCCAACGGCTGCGCCGCCGCGCTGATCCTGTCGAGCGATCCGCATCTCTCCGAATACCTGCCCGAGCGCTGGCAGGGACGGCAATGGGCCTCGGGCTTCACCGGTTCGGTCGCCACGCTGGCGATCACGCTCGACAAGGCGGCCCTGTTCGTCGACAGCCGCTACTGGGTGCAGGCCGAGCGCGAGCTGACCGGGAGCGGCATCGAGCTGGTCAAGACGCCGACGCCGGCCGCCGTCTATCACCTCGACTGGCTCTGCCGCAACGTCGCACCGGGCGCCACCGTGGCCGTCGACGGCGACGTGCTCGGCCTCGCGGCGGCACGGCAGTTGCGCACGCGGCTCGAGGGCTGCGGCATCCGCCTACGCAGCGACCTCGACGTGCTGACCGCTGCCTGGCCCGAGCGCCCGTCGCCGCCGACCGCCGCCGTCTACGAACACCTCGCCCCCGAAGCCGCCGAATCGCGGTGCGACCGCCTCGCGCGCGCGCGGGCCGCGATGCACGACTCCGGCGCCTCGCATCATTTCGTCTCGACCGTCGACGACATCGCCTGGCTGCTCAACCTGCGCGGCGCCGACGTCAGCTACAACCCGGTCTTCCTCGCCCATCTGCTGATCGCGCGCGACGCGGCAACCCTCTTCATCGCCGAGGGCAAGGTCGACGCCGCGCTGCGCGCCGCGCTCGCCGGCGACGGCGTGCGAGTCGCACCCTACGAGCAGGCCGGCGCCGCGCTCGCGGCATTGCCCCCCGGAGCGGTGCTGCTGGTCGATCCGAAGCGGGTCACGCTCGGCACACGCGAGCGCACTTCGGCAAGCGTCGTCGAGGCGATCAATCCCAGCACGCTCGCCAAGAGCCGCAAGAGCCCGGCCGAGTCGGCCCACGTGCGCCGTGCCATGGCCGAGGACGGCGCCGCGATGTGCGAGTTTTACGCCTGGTTCGAGGCGGCGCTGGCGGACGCGTCGCGCAAGTCGCCGATCACTGAGCTGACCATCGACCAGCACCTCACCGCGGCACGCGCCAAACGCCCCGGCTACGTCGGTCCGAGCTTCGCGACAATCGCCGCCTTCAACGCCAACGGCGCGATGCCGCACTACCGCGCCACGCCCGAGTCGCACGCGACCATCGAAGGCGACGGCCTGCTCCTCATCGACTCGGGCGCCCAGTACCGTGGCGGCACCACCGACATCACGCGCATGTGGCCGATCGGCACGCTGAGTGCGGCGCAGAAGCGCGACGTGACGCTGGTGCTGCGCGGCACGATCGCCCTGTCGCGCACCCGCTTTCCGCGCGGCACGCTATCGCCGATGCTCGACGCGATCGCCCGCGTGCCGCTCTGGGAGCACGGCCTCGACTACGGCCACGGCACCGGCCACGGCGTCGGCTACTTCCTCAACGTGCACGAAGGGCCGCAGAGCTTTTCGCGCGTCATCCCCGACGCGACGATGGCGATGCAGCCCGGCATGATCACCAGCGTCGAGCCGGGCCTGTACCGGCCGGGCCAGTGGGGCGTGCGGGTCGAGAACCTCGTGCTCGCGGTGCAGGCCGGCGCCGAGGTGTCGACCGAGTTCGGCGAGTTCCTCGAATTCGAGACGCTCACGCTCTGCCCGATCGACGCGCGCTGCCTCGAGCCCTCTCTGTTGCGCGCCGACGAGATCGCCTGGCTCGACGCCTATCACCGCGT
>JANXXS010000184.1 GCA_025350505.1 Burkholderiales bacterium | reverse complement strand
TTCGTCTCGAGCACCGGCTCGGGCAAGGGCGGCGACCTCGGTGGCATCGCCGGCGCCGACCAGCTCTGCAGCTCGCTCGCCGGTGCCGCTGGCTCGACCGGCCACACCTGGCGCGCCTACCTGAGCACCGTGCCCGCCGGCAGCACGACCGGCGTCAACGCGCGCGACCGCGTCGGCGCCGGGCCATGGCGCAACGCCAAGGGCGTCGTCGTCGCGCAGAACGTGACCGAGCTGCACGGCGCCAACAACCTGAGCAAGCAGACCGCACTGACCGAGAAGGGCGAGGTGGTGAACGGCCGCGGCGACACGCCCAACATGCACGACATCCTGACCGGCTCGCAGCCCGACGGCACGTCGATCAAGGGCAACGTCGACACGACCTGCGGCAACTGGACCAAGGGCGGCGAGGGCGCGGCCATGCTCGGCCACAGCGACCGCACCGGCCTCGACGAGAGCGTGCCGGCGAAATCCTGGAACTCGTCGCACCAGTCGCGCGGCTGCGACATCGCCTCGCTCAAGGCGACCGGCGGCGACGCGCGGATCTACTGCTTCGCCTCGAACTGACGGCGCTCCGCCGGGCGCGGCCGCGATGCCGAAGTTCAGCTCGCTCAGCATCGACAAGGACCCGGCGCGGCCGCGCATCGCGCGCCTGCGTCTGTCGCGTCCGGAGCGGCTGAACGCGATCGACTCGAAGATGCCGGGCGAGATCCGCGAGGCGGTCGCCTGGGCCGAAGCCGACGAGCAGGTGCACGTCATCGTCGTCGAGGGCGAGGGCCGCGCCTTCTGCGCCGGCTACGACATGGTCGTGCTGGCCGAGGACACGCCCCTGCATCCGCACGTCGACAACCCGCTGCAGCAGGAGAAGCATCCCTGGGACTCGATGGTCGACTACGCGGTGATGAAGCGGCATACCGAGGACTTCATGTCGCTGTGGCGATCGAGCAAGCCGACGATCGCCAAGGTGCAGGGTTACGCGGTCGGCGGCGGCAGCGACATCGCGCTCTGCTGCGACCTGCTCGTCATGGCCGACGACGCCAAGATCGGCTACATGCCGACGCGCGTCTGGGGCTGCCCGACCACGGCGATGTGGACCTTTCGACTCGGGCCGGCGCGCGCCAAGCAGGTGATGTTCACCGGCGACATGCTCACCGGCACGAAGGCGGCCGAATGGGGCCTCGCCAACATCGCCGTGCCCGCGGCCGAGCTCGATGCGGCGACCAACGCGCTGGCCGAGCGCATCGCCGGCGTGCCGCGCTCGCACCTGGCGATGCACAAGCTGGTCGTCAACCAGGTGATGCAGAGCGCCGGCATCGAGCAGGCGCAGACGCTGGCCACGGTGTTCGACGGGATCACCCGGCACAACCCCGAAGGCGTCTGGTTCCGTCGCCAGGCGCAGGCCGACGGCTTCAAGTCAGCGGTCGAATGGCGTGACAGCGGCCGGCCGATTCCCGAGGCCGACGAGGCACGCCGGCTTGCCGCGGCGCTCGAGAAGCGGATCAGCGATCCGAAGCAGGGCGGCTGAGCGCGAGACTTGCTGAATCGGGGCCGGTCTATGCGGCAATGTGCGCTACCGCACAGAGCCGCGCGAGGAAATGCCTCAGGATCGGCCACCCATTCGGGGGATCGCTCCAGCCCTGCCCATGCCGGATTCGTTCGTATCGCCGCTGTCCGTGCTGCTCGTCGACGACTGTGCGTTCCAGCGCGTCATGACGACGAGTTTGCTGGCGCAGTGAGGCATCGTGCCGCTCATCGCGACCGGTGGATGCGAGGCCATCAGCCTCGAGCAAACGCAGGATTTCGACATCATCCTGATGGATATCGAGATGCCGGACCTCGACGGATTCCAGACGACGCGGCGTATTCGCGAAGCGCAGCGGCTGCGCCTTCGTCCCGTGCATCCACCCGTCGTTGCGTACACGTCTTCGAAGATGCCCATCGCCGCCAGGCTGATGCAGTTCGTCGGCATCGACGACGTGATCGCAAAGCCCTGCGACGCGAAGACGATGAGCCGTTGCCTGCAGCGCTGGTGCTCGGATAAATTCTCGTCCTCGGATGGTTCTTTTGCGCGGCTCGGCCACACCTAGCCCCGTCGCTTGACTCACTGAACGAAAGCAGACGAAGCGGCCGGCTCAGTCGTCCACCTTCACCTTCGTCGCCACGAGCGCAGCACCGACGAACGAGCCTTCCACTTCGACCGGTTTGCCTGAGAGCGTCGCCGGCGCCGCGCCACTGCCGAAGAACGTCGTTTCGGTCCACTGCACCGTCAGCGCGGTACCCTGCTCGGTCGTCAAGGTAAAGGTCTTGGCGGTGGTGTCGACGGCGCTCGCCGTGCCGTCGCGCTCGACCGTGCCCCCCGACGGTTCGGACGAGCAACGGATCGACGTCGCCGCGACCCCGTTGCTCGCCAGCGAACCGGTCACATGCACGTAGAGGCCGTTCGCCAGGCCGCCCGCGGGACAATTCATGAGCGTCGCCGTGCTCGCGTCGACCAGGACGCCGCGCAACGTAAAGCTCATGGCGACGCCATCGAAGGCGCTGACGTTGCCGCTCAGTTGCGAGTCGTCTTCGGTCTCGCTGTCGCGCACGGCAACGGTCGTGGCGACCAGCGTTCCGTCGGAGCCGACCTTGCCTTGGACCTGCACATAGGCGCCGTTCGACGGGGTCGCGCCGGCCGGCAAGAAGGCGGCGCCGGCATAGCTCACGCGCTGGGCGTCGAGCAGGAAGGTCTGCGCGGTGGTGTCGAGAAAAGAGATCGAGCCGCTCAGGAAGTCGTCGAGGCGGCTCTCCTGCAACGTGGCGACGCGCACCTGAGCCGCTTGCAGGCGTGGCGCGTTCGCGCCGGAAAGGACGTAGCTGGCCGGCGCCGCCAGTACCGTGACGGCCTGACCGTTGCTCAGCATCGAGGCGTGGGGAAGGAGCGTGGCGCCCGTCGCGTCGACCGTCAGGGCGCCGAGCGTGAACATGCTCGAGCCGGACGCCAGACCGGCGACGACCCCGGTGACGCGCAGGTAGGCAGGCGCCGCGGCCAATTTGTCGATCCGCGTCGCCAGGATGACCCATGCGCCGCCCTGCTGGACCAGGACGCCGTTGACGTCGATCGAGTCGCCGGCGGCGATGTCGGACGCGCGTCGATAGCCGCCGCTGAGCTGCGTGGTCGGGCCCGAGCCGCGGGCGGAGTTGACGACGACGGTCTGGCCCAGCATCGTGAAGCGGCCGTTCACGGGCGCAGTCTCCGCCGGTCCCGACAAGGCGGTCAGGATGCGAATCAGGGTCGCTACGCCGGCCTGCGTGTACGTCACGGCGACCCGTTCGCCGAGCAGCACTTCGGCCGGGGCATCGACACCGGGCGCCGTCTCGGCGACGACCGGCGCGTGCAGGTCGTCGTACGACACACCGTCGACGATCACGCTGCCGAACCCGTTGACGGTGCCGACCGAGACGCCGATGTTGCCCGAGCCCGTGCCGCCGGAGCCGACGACGCCGTCGCCTCCGCACGAGACCAGAGTCGCGAGAACGAGCGAGCACGCCCCGCCGAAGGCGGCACGAGCCCAGAGAGCGAGGGAATTGTTCATGGCTTTTGTTTCTTGCCGGTACCGCCCGCGCGGGCGGAGCGGCGGGCCGCGCTGGCTTTCGCCGCCGGACGCGCTGCTTCACCCGCCGAGGGGGGGACCGGTTCGCTGAAGAAGTACGAGCCGAATCGGATGCGGAGCTCGCCATCGCCCTTCTTGTCGTGATCGACGCGTTCGCGGGCGCGACGCAGAACGATCTCGAACGCCGTCGACCAGGCTTGCCGCGCCACGTCGTGCAGCAGGGCGGCCGACTCCTGCGTCAGCCCGTCGGCGTAGATGCTCTGCTCGAGAAAGCGATCCGCCTTCGTGGTCAGGTTGCTGACGGCCGCGGCGATGTGGTCGGCGGCATTGGAGGAAAAGAGCGCCGTCATCTCGTCGAGGCGCGGCGACGGCACGAAGGAGTCGGCGAGGGCGACGACGCGATCGTCCTCGAGCGCGACCTGGCCGAGCCGGAGCAGCTCGTCGAGGACGGTGCGTGGATGGACGTCGTTCGACAGCTCGCGGCAAAGCGTCTCGAAGGTTCGCCCGGCGCCGGTCCGCGGCAGGGGCCGTGGCTTCCTGTCCTTGCCGAGGTAGCGGCCGTCGTGCAGCCAGCGGGTGAACACTTGCGATGCGAGGGTCGGCCGGGCGGGCGGTCGGACCGCGTGCGGGGTCTCGGCGAGGTCGCGCACGTCCTTGCGGTGGACGCCCGACAACAGGCTGAGCGACGACTGCGTCGGCTTCGTGCCGGCGCGTTCCAGCTCGCCCTTGGCCGTCTCGACGAACAGCGGCTTCAGCAGGTCGGCGAGCGAGGGGTAGGAGACGCCGTTACGAAGCAGCCAGAGGACGATCGGCGCCAGCAGCACCGCCGCTTCGCGAAGCGCCAGCTCGGCATGCTCCGGCGTCGGGGACACCTGCATCCCGTGATCTTCGCTGCGGTTTTCCGGCGGGGGACGCTTCATGCCCTGGTATCGCTTCCGGTCGGCGCGACCTCGGAGGGTCGCGTTGCATGGGAAAGAAGTCCACGTATTGTCTCACTCGCGACTTCCGAGAGGTGTTACCACTCGATGCAGAAACCTGAGCGTAGCAAACGGCGGGCTCGGGCCGTTTCAGGGCGCCAGCCCGCGCCGCGCGTCGTCCGGACTGCGCCGAAAGCTCAGGCCGATTGGCCGGAGGATTTGGCCGCGCTCCACTGGGGACCGAACAGCTCGTCCATCTGCGGGTCGGAGATCGTGTCCCCGCTCTCGACGACGCGAACGCCGTCGAGCAGGTCATACGACGATGTCACCCAGTTCCCGTCCGAGACTTCGGGCAAGTCGAAGGGGGGCGGCGGCTCGACCGAGCTTCCCGCCGGAACCCACTCGCCCATGGGCCTGCGAGCAGTCATCCGCCACACCACTTTCGGGGCGTCGTCTAGTGGCGCGCGCTTCGGCTTCTTGGGCGAGCTCATTGCACTCCTGTCTGCGGGGGACGAGCGTCGGTCGGGCTCGGCTCATTATATGGGAAACCATCCCATTTGCAAATCACCGGTTCACCGCGTCGCACCCGGGGGTGAGCGAGGGGGCGGCGAAAGCGCGACGCGCGAGCGCCCTAACATCCGCACCCGGGACCGATGTCAGAATTCGTGAAATTCATCTCACTTCGTAACGTTCCAGTCCCAGGCGGGGCACGTGTTTTGCGGAGACCGATTAGATTTTCGACAAAGAGTGGGCTGGTAACGGGAATGAGAGTCCTCATTGCGGAAGATGATCCGTCGCTCGGCGACGCGCTTCAGCGCGTCCTGATGCGCTCGGGATACGCCGTCGATTGGGTTCGCACCGGCGGCCACTTCCTGCTTTCCGTGGTGACGCACCACTACGACTTCGTGATCCTCGATCTCGGGTTTCCGGATGCATCGGGAGAAGAGTTGCTCGCCCGCCTGCAAGTCAAGCGACCGACCCTTCCGGTCATCGTCGTGACGGCGCGCGACGACGTCCGCGACCGGGTGCGCCTGCTCGACATCGGCGCCGACGACTATCTCGTCAAGCCCTTCGATCTCGACGAGTTCATGGCCAGGATCAGGACGGTCCTGCGACGCGCCCCGGCCGATGACGGCCGGCAAGGCGCGCTCAGACATGGCCCGCTGGAGCTGCTGCCGAAGCGTCATTCGGCCACCTGGAACGGCGAGCCCGTCGCGCTGACCAATCGAGAGTTCTGGGTCCTCGAGGCACTCGTCCGCAAGCGGAACCAGATCCTGAGCCGCAGCGAGCTCGAGGACGCGCTGTACGGCTGGGGCGAAGAGGTCGACAGCAATGCGATCGAGGTCTACGTCCACTTCCTTCGCCGCAAGCTCGGCTCCGGGCTGATCCGCACGGTGCGTGGTGTCGGCTACCAGCTCGCGCACCTGACCGACGACGCCGAGGCCTTCGGCCATGGGGCGCTGGGCACGGCCCGTCCGGAGCTGGCGCGCTAGCGGCGGCGAACCCGCGATCGACCTCGGGCGCGGCGCGGCGAGAATCTCAAAAGCTGTGCAGGATCCTGAAGCCGGTAACGGGCCGCCTGACGTATCCCACCGCGCCCTGGTTCGATCGCACGAAGGCGATCACTTCGGCATCGCTGCCCTTGAGCGCCGGCGCCACGATGCCTTCGCGAAACGACTTCTTGGTCCAGCGCGAATAGTATTTCTGCGCGTCCGTCTGCAGCACCTTGCTGAGAAATTCTTCCTGTGCCGCGGCGTTGTCGATCGGGATCAGCACGATCCCGCCGGCACGATGTTTTTCGCCGAGGAAGACGTCGCGGATCTCGTCCGGTGTCAGCGTGACCTCGCTGCTGGCGATGACGTCGCCGGCGAAGGCGTCGAACGGCAGCGCCAGCAGGGCCGAGAAGAGGAGAGATCTTCGCTTCACCGGGATACGGCTCAGAAGGCGATCGAATACTGAACGGCGGCGCGGCGGTAGCTGGCGGCCGGGGCGAACACGATGCCACCGAGCTCGTCGCGCTGGTTGAGCGCCGGCTGGGTGGTGGTGCTGAGTTCGAGCTTGAGCGACGACCTGGCGTCGAGCGCGTAGCGGGCGCCGAGCACCCCGCGGGTGGAGGAGCGGCCGGTATGCTGCGCGTTGAAGTAGTCGTCCTTCGCGTCGATCGATACGCGTTCGTATCGGACGTAGGGTGTCAGGGAGCCGAACGTCCGGCCGACATGGATGAAGCCGGCATGGCTCCGGTGCCGGGACCCGTCGGAATTGTTCCTGTCGAAGAAGTCGTAGTACTCCGCGAACGCTTCCCAATCGTCGTTGTCGTAGCCGGCATAGGCGCCCGCCATGCGCAGGCGCGCGACGTCGAGAGGAGCGTTGGCCGGCGTGAACGTCGTCGCGTTCGACGCGAAGCCGTGCAGGCCGAAAGTCAGGCCGTGCAAGGCCCCGGCGGGCTGGTAGCCGAGGTTGAAGCCGACCATCTTGTTGGCCGTGTCGTCGGTGAAGGGATTGAAGTCGAGCGCGCGGTCGCGGATGCTGGGACCGTTGCTCAGGTAGGCGTCGTAGGTCAGCTTGCCCGGTCCGGCAGCGGTCTTGCCGCTCGCCCAGATGCCGACCGAGTGCGCCGGGATGATGCCGCCGCGGTCCTCGAAATCGATGAACTGCGGCCGATAGATGGAGGTCTGAAGGTTCGCGCCGTGATGGAAGTAGGTGTTCCACAACCCGAAGGGCGTGTGGAAGCGACCCATCCACAGCGTCAGCGAATCGTTGACCGAATAGCCGAGCTGGAGCCGCTCCATGTCGGCCTGGCTGCCCTTGCCGTCGGGGTCGTATTCGAAGGCGATCTCGATCAGCGAACGAACCCGGTTCCCGAGCTGCGGCGTCAGATAGAGATCGAGCGTGCCGCCGTTGAAGCCGCGCAAGCGGAGCGGGTCCTGGCCCGTTGATGTGGCCGCCTGCACGTCGACGAATCCGTGCAGTGGCAGACCGAGCTCGAAGCCGCGATGGTTCAAGCCGTCGTTGATCTGGTCGACCTGCTCCTGGAGACTGGTCAGCGAAGGCGAGGGCGCGGAAGCCGCGGCGACGGCGGCCGTCGGCGCCGACGCAGCCGCAGAAACGGCGACGGCGACGGTCGGTGCCCTGGCGCTCCGCTCGAGATCCCCGATGCGCTTGGACAGTTGCTCGATCAGCTTGGCGCTGCTGTCGAGACGCTGTTCCAGCGCCTTGATGCGCTCCGCCTGGTCGTCGGCTCGCGCGCTCGACGAGGCCAGCGCGACGACGCAGCAGGCGGCCACGCGCGCCCACTTCCATTTGACGTCCGCCTGCATCATGTTGGGGTCCTCGACGATGGGTCGTGTGCTATGCGGCAACCCGAGACCGCCGATGCGGGACGCGCTTTGCGCCGCGACGAATTTGAATTACGCTTCGCGCCCGCTCCCGAACGGAATCGATGAGACCCTTTTTGATACGGCATTGGATCTCCGCCATCGCACTGGCCTGCGCGGCCGGCGCAGCGCAGGCGCAAGGGATCTACTCGACCGCCGGACCGTGGCTCGACGAGGGCTCGAAGCTGTTTCGCCTCGAGACCGAAGCCGGGACGTACACCGTCGTGACGATGGCGTACGGCGCGTGCCAGCGAGTCTGCTCGACGACGGTGCGGAAGCTGGTGGAATTGCATGCGTTGGCGGAACGTCGGCACGTTGACCTGAATTTCGTGGTGTTCGGGCTCGACCCGTCGGCCGACAAGCCTTCCGACTGGGCGACGTTTCGCGCCGAGAGACATCTTCCTTACGCGAACCTGCAGTTCCTCTCGGGGCCGCCTTCGGCCACGCAGCGGGTAGCCGCCCGCCTCGGCATCCACTACTGGCGGATCGACGACCACACGCTGCATGACTTCCGGATCGTGCTGTTGTCGCCGTCCGGAGAGATCGTGCGGTCGATCAATCACTATGACGACGACGTTGCAGACCTGCTCCCTTGAGGCACTTGCCCGCTCCTGGCCCGAACGGTTCACGACACGGCGGCCCGCGTCTTTCGGGCAAGTCTCGAGGTTGCCTTAAGACTCTGCTCCGCGGCGGCGTACCCTCCGGCAGGCAGCGCGTCGACGTGAAGGAATCCTCGTTCTTGGTTCGCGGGTTGCCAGGCGGCAACGGTCGCGTTCGAAGCCGTGAAGACGATGGATGCCGCGAAGCATCGGTGCGATGAGAATCGCGAGACGCCCGGTTCCAGCCCGGGCGCATCGAATCGCAAGAGGCGGCAATCGCGCCTCGCAGGCTTGGGAGTAGCGGTGCAGGGTCGAGACATGGGCGAGCACGGACATGCCTAGGACCTGGGCGAACTGGTCCCTTCGCGGCCGCTTGGCGCTGATCGGCTTTTCGGCGATGCTGACTGCGCTCGTCGTCGGCGGGCTGGCGATGTATTCGGCCGCCGAGGTCCAGGATGCGCAGATGCTCGATGCCCGGCTCGAGCAGCTGGGCTCGACCATCCTCTCCTTCGTCGAAAACGGCCTTGCTCCGGAACGGCTTGCCGATCAGGTTCATCTGAAGACCCGTCCGGCATCGGCGCTCCTCTATCGCTATCAGGTGTGGACGACCGACGGTACGCTGGTCCTGCGAAGCCACGAGGCGCCGGCCGCCCGGCCGTACATGGTGCTCACGCAGTTCGGCTTCGGCAACGCGCAACACGACGGCGAGGAATTTCGAATTTACGCGGTGCCCAGCCGCGACGGGCACCTGGTCGTGCAGGTGGCCGAATCGATCGAGGACCGCGCCGAGCAGCTCGGCGCCCTCACCGCGCACTACGTCGGCTTCCTGCTCATGCCGTTCGGCCTGATCCTCGCGGGCACCTGGCTCCTGCTGCGTCGGGCGCTTCGCTCCGTCGATTCGATCGCCCGTCAACTGAGGAACCGAAATCCGCTCGACGCCTCGGCGCTCAAGGTCGTCCGGCCGCCGGAGGAAATGCTGCCCATCGTCAGGTCGCTCGACGCCATGTTCCGCCGCATCCGCCACGCGCTGTCGGTCGAGCGGCGCTTCACCTCGGTGGCCGCGCACGAGCTGCGCACGCCGCTGGCGGGCCTGCGCGCGCACGCCCAGCTCGCCATGCGCGCGACCAGCGCCGAGGAATCGCAGGAGTCGCTGCAGGCCGTACTGCATGGCGTCGATCGGGCCTCGCACCTGCTGACGCAATTGCTCGACATCGCCAAGATCGAGGCCTTGGCAGAGGAAAGCGCGCCCCACCTCCAGCTCGTCGACCTGAAGCAGATCTATTTCGACGCGCTGAAGGACCTGATGCCCGCAGCCCAGAAGAAAAACGTCGTCGTCACCGAGGACGTCCGGGTGACCGAGGTGCAGGGCCTGCCGTTCGGCATCTTCCTGATGCTGCGCAACCTGCTCGCCAATGCGGTGCTCTATTGCCCGCCGGGCGGCTCGGTGCGGTTCGCGACCTTCACCGAAGGGGGCTGCGCGGCGCTCACGATCGACGACTCGGGCCCCGGCATCCCGGCCGAGGATCGCGAACGCGCGTTCGAGCGCTTCAATCGCCTCAGCCAGCACGACACCCGAGGCGTTGGCCTCGGCCTTTCGATCGTGCTCATGGTCGTCGAGCTGCACGGCGCGAAGATCAGCCTGCACGACTCGCCGCTCGGTGGCTTGCGTTGCAAAGTCGTCTTCGGCGCGCCGGTCGCCGACCTCGAGAGCTTCGGCACTCCGCAGCGACTGGTTCCGGCCTGAGCGACCACGGCCTGATGGCCGGACACCGTCGCTTGTGACCACCGCGCTCGCGCGCCGAACCCCCGCGTTCGAGGGGGGTGGCCGCACCGTCCGGCGAGCCGCTTTAATTTTCCCTTAAGAAAGGCGCGGGGACCCCCCATCCCGTAGCGCCGAAGTAGGGGCCGCACTCGCGCAAGTCTAGGAAGGCGCCCAGTGCTTTGCCTGACTCATCTGCCTACTCTTGCCTCGTCCGGTTCGATCGGACTGGGAGCCGCTTGACCAGCCGCAGAGCTTGGAAGGCGGAGCGATATCAGGCGCATGTTGCGCCGTGCCGCAAGGGGAAATGTCGATGTCGTACGTGACGACGGCGCTCTGTCAGGCCGAGCAAGAGGTGCTGCCCGCCCGCGAAGGCGCGGCGACGGCGCGCCTTCCTCGCGTGACGACCGTGTGGTTCGTCGCCGCCATGGCCGTCGTCGCCTTCCTGTTCGCCGGCCTGGCCGAGGCCGCCGACGATGCGAGCGATCCGCATGCCCATCACCATCACGCGGCTCCCGAGACCATTCGCGTCCTGCGCGACTACAAGGCGCCCGCCGTCAAACTCGTTCGCGACGACGGCAAGGCCGTCTCGCTCGTCGACGAACTCGACGACGGCAGGCCCGTCGTGCTGGCTTTCATCTACACGAGTTGCACCACCGTGTGCCCGATCGTCAGCCACACCATGGCCGACCTTCAGGGCAAGCTCGGCAGCGCGCGCGACCGCGTGCATCTGATGTCCGTGTCGATCGATCCCGAGTACGACACGCCCACCCGACTGCGCGAATACGCACAGCGCTTCGGCGCCGGGCCGCAATGGCAGCACTACACCGGCACGCTGGCCGCCAGCCAGACCGTCCAGCGCGCGTTCGA
>JANXXS010000174.1 GCA_025350505.1 Burkholderiales bacterium | reverse complement strand
GGCGGCGCGCTCGTGATTGTCGGCGAGGACTACGGCGAAGGCTCGTCGATCATGCAGGAGCGCACGCATGCCTTCGCCATGAAGTCGCAGATGTGGCTGCTCGATCCGCGGCCCAACTTGCCTTCGATCGTCGCTGCGGTGAAGCACGGCTTCGCGCTCTCGGAGGCGAGCCACACGCCGGTGATGCTGATGCTGCGCATCCGCGCCTGCCACGTGCACGGCCACTTCACGGCCAGCGCCAACCAGACGGCGAGGTTTGCCCCCAGCGACGCGCTCGAGGCGCCGCGCCGCGACGTCGCGCGCATCGCGCTGCCGCCAGCCACTTACCTGCACGAGCAGGAAAAGGTCAACGAGCGCTGGCCGGCAGCGCTGCGCTTCATCGAGGCGCATGGCCTCAACGAGTTCTTTCCCGGCAGCGACGGCGAGCTCGGCATCATCGTCCAGGGCGGCAACTACAACGCCCTGGTGCGCGCGCTCGAACGGCTCGGCCTGGCCGATGTCTACGGCCGCTCGACGATTCCGCTCTACGTCATGAACGTCGCCTATCCGGTCGTGCCGGCCGAGGTGACGCGCTTCTGCGCAGGCAAGAAGGCAGTGCTGCTGGTCGAGGAAGGCCAGCCCAACTTCATCGAGCAGAACCTGGCGACGATCCTGCGCCAGGCCGACCTGCAGACAGTGCTGCATGGCAAGGACTTCCTCGCGCCGGCCGGCGAGTACACCGGCGCCGAGGTGCTGAAGGGAACGCGCGCCTTCCTCGAGCACTACGGCAAGGTGGAGACCCTTCGCTCCGCTCGGGGTGACAGGGCTGCTCTTCATCCTGAGCGAAGCGAAGGATCTCCCGCAGCGCTGCCTCCGGCTCCGGCCAGGGTCATCCCGCTGACCGCGCTCGCCGAGGTGGTGCACGGCCGGCCACCCGGCTTTTGCACCGGCTGCCCGGAGCGGCCGATCTTCAGCGCCATGAAGCTGGTCGAGCGCGAGCTGGGGCCGCATCACGTCAGTGCCGACATCGGCTGCCACCTGTTCTCGATCCTGCCGCCGTTTCACATCGGCAACACGACGATGGGCTACGGCCTCGGCACGGCCGGCGCCTCGGCCTTCAACACCAACTCGCCCAAACGCGCCATCTCGATGATGGGCGACGGCGGCTTCTGGCACAACGGCCTGACCAGCGGCATCGCCAACGCCGTCTTCAACCGCAGCGACAACCTGACCATCGTCGTCGACAACAACTACACCTCCGCGACCGGCGGCCAGGACCTGCTCTCGTCGAAGCTGGCGAATCCGACGCGCAGCACCGGGCATGCGATCGAGAAAGCGGTGCGCGGCGTCGGCGTCGACTGGGTGAGGACGATCCGACGCACCTACGACGTCGCCGCCATGCGCGACGCGCTGCGCGACGCGCTGACCTCGAAGGCCAAGGGACCGAAGGTGCTGATCGCGCAGTCCGAGTGCCAGTTGAATCGACAGCGCCGCATCAAGCCGCTGGTGAAGGCGGCGGTGGCGCGCGGCGAGCGCGTCGTGCGCGAGCGCTTCGGCGTCGACGCCGACACCTGCACCGGCGACCACTCTTGCATTCGCCTTTCCGGCTGCCCGTCGCTTTCGATCAAGGCCAACCCCGACCCGCTGCGCACCGACCCGGTCGCCAGCGTGCTCGACAGCTGCGTCGGCTGCGGCGTCTGCGGCGAGGTCTCGCATGCGGCGGTGCTCTGCCCTTCGTTCTACAAGGCGCGCATCGTCAGCAACCCGAGCGCCTGGGACCGTCTCGCCGAGCGCATGCGCGGTGCCGTCATCGGCTGGCTGCAGCGGCGCGATGCCAAAGCGCGCGCGCGCCTCGCGTTCTGACCCTCGCCGGACACCGGAGGCGCGCATGCTTTTTCGCCAGTTGTTCGAGCCGCTCTCCAGCACCTGCACCTATCTGCTCGGTTGCGAAGAAACGGGCCAGGCGCTGCTCATCGACCCGGTCGTCAACTCGATCGACCGCGACCTCGAGGTCGTCGCCGGCCTGGGCCTGAAGCTCGCCTGGACGCTCGACACGCACATCCACGCCGACCACATCACCGCCGCGCTCCATCTCAAGCAGCGCGTCGGCAGCAGGATCGCCGCGCCCGCCATCGAGCGGCTGCCCTGTGCCGACGCCGGCGTGCTCGACGGCGTGCCGTTCAACGTCGGCCGGATCGCCTTGCGGCCGATGCACACGCCCGGCCACACCGACGGTCATTTCGCCTACGCCCTCGACGACCGCGTCTTCACCGGCGACGCCTTGCTGATCGACGGCTGCGGCCGCACCGATTTCCAGAACGGCGACGCCGCCGCCTTGTTCGAGAGCGTCACCGGCAAGCTGTTCGCGTTGGCCGACGAGTGCCTGGTCTATCCGGCGCACGACTACGAGGACCGGCGCGTCTCGTCGATCGGCCAGGAAAAACTGCGCAACCCGCGCCTCGGCGCCGGCCGCACGCGCGACGAGTTTCTGCGCATCATGGCCGCGCTCGATCTTGCGTACCCGAAGTTCATCGAGTGGGCGGTGCCCGGCAACCGTCGGTGCGGCGTTTGCCCCGACGACCTGCCGACCGAGATGCGCGCCTACTGCGGGCGCATGACGGAAAGCCGGCAAGGCTGAGCGGCCCTTGGAACGAGCGCCGTGCAACCCCTGAAGATCGCGATCATGGCGATGGGCGGCGAGGGCGGCGGCGTGCTCGCCGACTGGATCGTCGACCTCGGCGAAGCGAACGGCTGGCTGGCGCAGACGACCTCGGTGCCCGGCGTCGCGCAGCGCACAGGCGCGACGATCTATTACGTCGAGCTCTATCCGGTGGCCGAGGCCGAGCGCGACGGCGCTGCGCCGGTGCTGGCGCTGATGCCGCTGCCCGGCGACGTCGACGTCGTGCTTGCCTCCGAGCTGATGGAATGCGGCCGCGCCGTGCAGCGCGGCCTCGTCACGCCCGACCGCACGACGCTGGTCGCCTCGACGCATCGCGTCTATTCCATCACCGAGAAAAGCGCGCTCGGCGACGGCCGCGTCGACAGCGGCGCGCTGCTAGCGCATGCCGAGGCGGCGGCGAAGCGCTTCGTCCGCTTCGACATGGCCGAGACGGCCGAGCAGAGCGGCAGCGTCATCAGCGCCGTGCTGTTCGGCGCGCTCGCCGGCACCGGCGTGCTGCCGTTCAGCCGCGCGCAATACGAGGCGACGATCGAGCGCGGCGGCGTCGGCGTGGCGAGCAGCCTGAAGGCGTTTGCCGCGGGCCGCGAGCGGGCCGGGATGCGGCAGGACGAGAACCTTCGCTCCGCTCAGGATGACAGCGGCGCTTCGGCGTCGAAAGATATCGGTCATCCTGAGCGAAGCGAAGGATCCCGAGCCACGGCGCGAAATCCAGCGGTGCAATCCCTGCTCGACCGCATCGACACGTCCTTCCCTGCCTCCGCCCGAACGATGCTTCGCGAAGGCGTGCGCCGGCTGATCGACTACCAGGACCTCGCCTACGCCGATCTCTACCTCGACCGCATGGCCGCGGTCGCGGTGCTGCCCGGCGCGACCGCCCGACTGCTTGACGAAACGGCGCGCCATCTCGCGCTCTGGATGTCGTACGAAGACACGATCCGCGTCGCCGCGCTGAAGACGCGCGGCTCGCGCTTCGAGCGCGTGCGGGGCGAGGTTCGCGCCGACCGCGACCAGGTGTTGGCGATCGACGAGTACCTGCACCCGCGCGTGCAGGAGATCGCCGAGACCCTGCCGGCTTCGATCGGCCGCTGGATCGAGCGACCGGGCTGGCCGCGTCGCCTCGTCGAGCGCTTCACGCAGAAGGGCCGCATCGTCACGACCAGCTCGCTCGCGGGCTTTTTCATGCTGCGCGCCGTGGCCGGCATGAAGCGCTGGCGACGCGCCACGACGCGCTACGCCGCCGAGAATGCGGCGATCGAGACGTGGCTCGCTCGCATCGCGTCGACGGTGGCGATCAACCCCGAGCTCGCCGTCGAGGTGGCGCAGTGCCAGCGGCTGGTCAAGGGCTACAGCGACACCCACGAGCGCGGCGTGCGCAACTTCGAGACCGTCATGGCCGCGGTGCAGAAGGCGGGTGCGGCGCTCGCTCCGGCGACGCTGCGCGAGCTGTGCGAGGCGGCGCTCGCCGACGAGCACGGCGCCCGGCTCGGCGCGGCGCTGGCCCACTACGCTCTCGCCTGAGCCCCAAGGCCGCGATCGACCATGCCCACCACGACCCGCTTCGACCCCACCGCCATCGCCGCGCTGGTGCAACCCGACTGCGTGCACCGCGACCTCTACATCGACGAAGAGCTGTTCGCGCTCGAACAGGAACACTTCTTCGCCAGCACCTGGAACTACGTCGGCCACGATTCGCAGCTGCCGAACGCCGGCGACTACCTCCGCGCCGAGATCGCCGGCCAGCCGCTCATCGTCGTGCGCCACCAGGACGACTCGGTCCGCGTGCTCATGAACCGCTGTGCGCACAAGGGCTCGCGGCTGGTCAGCGCGCCCTGCGGCAACACGGGCAGGCACTTCCGTTGCCCGTACCACGCATGGACCTTCCGCACCGACGGCTCGCTGCTCAACATCCCGCTGAAGAACGGCTACGACGGCACGGCGCTGCACGAGTGCGAGTCGGCGCGGGGCCTGGCGACGGTGAAGAACGTGCGCCTGTACCGCGGCTTCATCTTCGTCAAGATCAACGACGTCGGCCCCGGCTTCGAAGACTACTTCGGCGAGTCGCTGAGCTCGATCGACAACATGGCCGACCGCTCGCCCGAAGGCCGGCTCGAGATCGCCGGCGGGTGCCTCCGCTTCATGCACCCATGCAATTGGAAATTATTTGTCGAGAACCTCAACGACAGCATGCACCCGATGGTCGTGCACGAGTCCTCGGCCGGCACGGCCAAGCGGATGTGGCTCGACAAGCCCGCCGACCAACCCAAGCCGATGGCGATCGAGCAGTTCACGCCGTTCATGTCCTCCTACCAATTTTTCGAGGACATGGGTGTGCGCGTCTTCGACAACGGGCACAGTTTCTCGGGCGTGCACTTCTCGATCCACAGCAAGTATTCGGCGATCCCGGCCTACGATGCCGCCATGAAGGCGGCCCATGGCAAGGAGCGCACGGCGCAGATCCTCGGCCTGGCCCGGCACAACACCGTCTACTACCCGAACCTGACGATCAAGGGCGCGATCCAGGCGATTCGCGTCGTCAAGCCGATCGCCGTCGACAAGACGATCATAGAAAGCTGGACCTTCCGCCTGGCCGGTGCGCCGCCCGAGATGCTGCAGCGTACGGCGATGTACAGCCGCCTCATCAACTCGCCGTTCTCCATCGTCGGCCACGACGACCTGCAGGCCTATCGCGGCATCCAGGCCGGCCTGCACGCGAGCGGCAACCCGTGGGTCAGCCTGCATCGCAACTTCGACGCCGACGAACTCGGCGAGAAGGACCTGACGACCGTCGGCACGAGCGAGATCTCGATGCGCAACCAGTACCGCGCATGGGCCAGGTACATGACATTGTCGATGTGAGCTCAACCATGGCCAACGAACGGGCATTGATCGACTTCGTGGTCCACGAGGCGCGCCTGCTCGACGAGAAGCGCTACGAGGAATGGAACGCGCTCTTCACCGACGACGCGATCTACTGGGTGCCGCTGGTACCGATGCAGCCCGAGGGCCTGGATCACACTTCGCATCTCTACGAAGACAAGCTGCTGCGCGAGCTGCGCATCGAGCGGCTGAAGAGCCCACGCGCCTTCTCGCAGCAGCCGCCGACGCGGAGCCTCCATCTGCTGCAGACGCCGACCGTCGAACCTCCGGTCGCGGGCCGGGCCGACGAGCACCTGGTGCGCACCGTCTTCCAGTACACCGAGTCGCAGGCCGACGAGACGAACGCCTTCGTCGGCGTCTGCTGGCATCGCCTCGTCGTCGCCGACGGCGGCGCACTGCGAATCCGGCAAAAGCGCGTCGACCTCATCAACAGCGACGCCGCGTTGCCGGCCGTGCAGCTCTTCATCTAGGCCGCGCTCAGGCCCATGCCTCTCCGAGCGCCTTTGCCTGCTTCAACACCAGCTCGACGGCCGCATCCTGCTGGTCGGGCGGGTACTTGTATTTGCGAAGGATGCGCTTGACCATCAGCCGCAGCCGCGCCTGCACGCTCTCGCGGGCTGACCAATCCACGGTGAGGTTCTTGCGCAGGTTCTCGGCGAGCTCGTGGGCGATCTTCTTGAGCGTCTCGTCGGTCAGCTCGCGCACTGCCGACTCGTTCTCGGCCAGCGCGTCGTAGAAGCGAACTTCGTCTTCGTTCAGGCCGAGCTTTTCGCCGCGTGCCGCCGCTTCGCGAAACTTCTTCGCCATCTGCACCAGCTCTTCCATCACCTGCGCGGCTTCGATGGAACGGTTCTGGTAGCGCTGTACCACGTCGGTCAGCATGTCCGAGAACTTCTTGTTCTGGACCACGTTGCTTGCGAATCGTGACTTGATCTCGTCGTGGAGCAACCGCTCCAGCAACTCGACGGCCAGGTTGCGCTCGGGCAGGTTTCGCACCTCGGCGAGGAAGGCGTCGTCGAGGATGCCGATGTTGGGCTTGTCGAGCCCCACTGCATCGAAGATGTCGACGACCTCTTCAGAGACGACTCGAGCTGGTCTTCGGTCATGCGTCAGCGTGCCAGCAAGTCGACGTAGGCGGCGTAGCTGAAGCTGCGGTTCATCTTCTGCCCCGTGAGCTCGGTCACGAGCCCCAAGTCTTCCAGCAGCTTCACCGCCGCCGTCGCCGTGGGAAAGGTCGTGTCGAGCTTCTGGCGCATCTGCTCGATGGTGAAGCGCGGCATCATCGGCAGCTGCTCGAAGAGGCGCAGGCTCACGGCGCCGGCCTTGGGCGCGGCTAACAGGCGGCGGCGGTCGGCAGAGACGAGGCTGGCCACCGCCACGATGCCACGCTCCGCCTCACCGGCCGCCGACTGGACGCCTTCCAGGAAGAAGCCGAGCCAGCCTTCCCAGTCGCCTTCCGTGCGCACGTTGGAAAGCCGGCGGTAGTACTCGGCCTGGTGCTGTTTGAGGTAACCGCTCAGGTAGAGCAGCGGCTCGGGCAGCAGGCCCCAGTCTTCGAGCAGCGCGGCGATGAGCAGGCGGCCGATGCGGCCGTTGCCGTCGAGGAACGGGTGGATCGTTTCGAACTGTGCATGCACGAGCGCGACGCGCACGAGGCTCGGCAACGTGGGCGCCTTGTCGTGGATGAACCGTTCGAGATCGGCCAGCAGGGCCGGCACCTTTTCCGGCGGTGGCGGCACGAAGGCCGCTTTGCCCGGGCGGCTGCCGCCGATCCAGTTCTGCGAGCGACGCAGCTCGCCCGGCTGCGTGCCCGCGCCGCGCACACCGTCGAGCAACAGCCGATGCGCATCGCGCAGCAGGCGCACGCTGATCGGCAGGCCGCGCGGCTTGTGCAGCTCGGCGCGCACCCGGCGAAAGGCCCGCAGGTAGTTGGTGACCTCGGCCACGTCGTCGGCGTTGCTCAAGGCGAGGCCCGCTTCGTCGTCGAACAGGTCGGCGAGCGTGGCCTGCGTGCCTTCGATCTGCGAGGTGAGCAGCGCCTCCTTGCGCACGGCGCTGTAGAGCAGCCAGTCGACCGAAGGCACCAGCCCGGAGACGCCCGAGAGGCGGGCGAGCGCGAGCTCGGCGCTGCGGTTGGCTTCGGCGAACGACTCGGCGGCCAAGGCCGGGCGCGCCGGCGGCAACGCACGCGGCACGAAGGCCCGCACCGCTTCACCGAGCGTGGTCGCGGTGACATAGGTGCCCGTGCTGCGCATCGTGTGAAAGCCGGCTTGAATGGCCAAGGCGGCTATTAAAGCACTCTTTAATTGAAAGCGGGGCTTTGAAAGCCGGCTTTCGGAAGCGGTCAGCCGGGGGCGAGCGCTTCGGCTTCGGGCAGGCGGAGTTGGCCGGAGATCAGGCGGGGGAGGAGGGTGTCGCGGAGGGTGGCGAGGGTCTGTGCCTGCATTTCGTTCTCGATGGTTCGTGCCAACAGCGGCGCGAAGCAGGCATCCATTTCGCTGAGCAACTTGGTGGATGGAACCAGCACCTTCGACTCGGTCAGATGGACTCGCTGGATGTGACCCATCGTCGTTGCCTTGCTAGCCGCAATCCGCCGGAAGTGCGGTAGATGGTGTCTCGTCCAACGGAGACAAAACCACTTCGGCACCGACTCGGAGGTCACCTTGAACAGGTGCTGATTCAAGGCACCTTCGCCGCCACACCAGACTTCGACTTCGCGACTGCCAGACCACGAGAAAAGAACATCACCGTTCTGAACCACGTACTCGGGCTTGATGTTTCGGCCGGCGCGATCTGCGCCAACGGTGTCGCCCTTTCTAAACGGCGGGTTGGCGAGCACGAAGTCCGCGCGCAGGTCGGGAAACTGGTCCTTGGTGAAGCTGTCGGCCGGCTCGCGGCCGAGGTTGAAGTCGATGCCGCGGATGGCCAGGTTCATCGCCGCCAGGCGCCAGGTGGTGGGATTGGCCTCCTGGCCGAAGATGGCCACGTCGCCCAACTTGCCGCCGTGCGCCTCGATGAACTCCTCGCTCTGCACGAACATGCCGCCGCTGCCGCAGCACGGGTCGTAGACCTTGCCGTGGTGTGGCGCCAGCACGGCCACCAGCGTCTTGACGATGCTGCGCGGCGTGTAGAACTGGCCGCCGCGCTTGCCCTCGGCGCTGGCGAACATGCCGAGGAAGTATTCATAGACCACGCCGAGCACGTCGCGGGCCTCGCGGGCCGAGGCGCCGAAGCCGATGGTCGACACCAGGTCCACCAGCTCGCCGAGCTTGCCGTCGGGCAGCTGCGCGCGGGCGAAGCGCTTGTCGAGAATGCCCTTGAGTTTCGGGTTCTCGGCTTCGATGACCGAGAGCGCCTCGTCGATGCGCTTGCCGATGTCGGTCTGCTTGGCGGCGGCGCGGAGCTGCTCCCAGCGCGCCGCTTCGGGCACCCAGAAGACGTTCACCTCGCGGTAGTAGTCGCGGTCTTCGAGCTCGGTGGCCAAGGTTTCGGGTGTGCTGCCGTCGAGGAAATACTCGTCGGCCGGGTCGGCAAAGCGAGCCGTCAGCTCGGCGCGCTTGGCCTGGAAGGTGTCGGAGATGTACTTGACGAAGATCAGGCCGAGCACCAGGTGCTTGTACTCGGCCGCGTCCATGTTGGCGCGCAGCTTGTCGGCGGTGGCCCAGAGCGTCTTGCGGATGTCTTCGATCATGTGAACTTCTGACAGGTCTCTCCGACTGTAACCAAGAGCACCTGCCGCGGCGGTCCAGAATGGTCCCCATGGACACCGTCCCGCCCCCATCTTGAGCACTGTCTACGAAGCTTTCAAACAGGTCGCCGCGCGTCGCGGCGCCGCCGCCTTCCTGTACGTCGAGTCGGTCACCGCAACGATCTACGGCATCGAGGCCGGGCCGCGCACCTGGCGCGAGGTCGCTGCCGAGGTCGAGCGGCTGCGCAAGGCCTATGCGGCGGCTGGCTACAGCCACGGCCATCGCGTCGGCCTGCTGCTCGAGAACCGGCCCGCCTTCTTCACGCACTGGCTGGCGCTCAACGCGCTCGGCATCAGCGTCGTGCCGATCAACGCCGAGCTGCGCACGACGGAGTGGACCTACCTCATCAGCCACAGCGGCATCACGCTCGCCGTCGTGCAGCCGGGCAGCGAAGGCGGCCTGCGCGCTGCCGCGGTCGAAGCGAACGTGCAGCTCGAGACGATCCGGCCCGAGGTCTCGGGCCAGATTCCTTCGCCGCGCGCGATGCCGCGCACGCCGCCCAGGCCGATCGGCCGCGACACCGAGTGCGCGCTGCTCTACACGTCGGGCACGACCGGGCGGCCGAAAGGTTGCCGGCTCGCCAACGGCTACTTCCTGCGCGCCGGCGAGTGGTACCTCGGGCTCGGCGACCTGGCGACGGTGCTGCCCGATGCCGATCGATTCATCACGCCGCTGCCGCTCAGCCACATGAACGCGCTGGCGTTCTCGTCGATGGCCGCGATCCTCTCCGGCGGCACGATCGTGCAGCTCGACCGCTTTCATCCGAAGACCTGGTGGCAGAGCGTGCGCGAGAGCGGCGCGACGGTGGCGCACTACCTCGGCGTGATGCCGGCGATGCTGCTCGCGGCGCCGCCGGGCAAGGGCGATCGCGTGCACGAGCTGCGCTTCGGCTTCGGCGCTGGCGTCGACCCGCGCCATCACGAGCCTTTCGAGACGCGCTTCGGCCTGCCTCTGCTGGAGGCCTGGGCGATGACCGAGACCGGCGCCGCCGCCTGCATCATGGCCAACCGCGAGCCACGCCATGTCGGCACGCGCTGCTTCGGCCGCGCCGAACCTTTCGTCGAGACGCGCATCGTCGACGAGAAGGGTGTCGACGTCGGTGTCGACATGCCCGGCGAGTTGCTGGTGCGCGCCGCAGGCGACGATCCGCGTGCCGACTTCTTCATCGGTTACCTGAAGGACGAGGCAGCGACCGAGGAGGCATGGGCCGGCGGCTGGTTCCACACCGGCGACGTCGTGCGCAAGAGCGCCGAGGGCGACTTCCATTTCGTCGACCGGCGCAAGAACGTGATCCGGCGCAGCGGCGAGAACATCTCGGCGGTCGAGGTCGAGAGCGTCCTCAACGAGCACCCGGCGGTGGCTGCGAGCGGCGTCGCGCCCACGCCCGACCCGACGCGCGGCGACGAGGTGCTCGCCTGCATCGTCCTGCGCAAGGCCGCCAACCTGCCGACGCCCGAGAAGATCGCCGCGAGCGTGGTGCGTCATGCGCTGGCGCGGCTGGCGTATTTCAAGGCGCCCGGCTACGTCGCCTTCGTCGATGCCCTGCCGCTGACGGCGTCGCAGAAGGTGCAGCGCGCCGAGCTGCGCGAGTTGGCCAAGCGATTGCCGGGCACGCCGGACTGCTTCGACATGCGCATGCTCAAGCGACGCCAGAAGCGGCTCGACGCGGCGGCCAGCGGGCAGGGCGCTCTCACCGGCCAGGCCACGTTGAGCGGTGGCGCCACGCCGAGCAGCTCCGGCACGCTGACCGACTCCGGGATGCTGCTCGACCCGGCGGCGCCGAACGCCGCGCCGGGCGGCATCGATCGCGGCGCGCTCGACGGCATCGCCGATCTCGCCCCGCCGCGCAAGCGCCCCGCCGCGGCCTCGCCCGCACCCGACGCGCCGCGGCGCGCCGACGACGACGGCGACTGACGTGCCGCGCGCGTCGTACGAGGGCGTCGCCGTGACGGTGCCGGTGACGGTGCCGTATCGACGCTACTCGACGCACGGCGCGCACTGGTTCATCGGCCAGGCGATGGACGCGCTGGTCGAGCGCTCGGGCATCGCCAAGGACCGCATCGACGGGCTCACCATCAGCAGCTTCTCGCTCTCGCCAGACACCGCCGTCGGCGTGACGCAGCATCTGGGCCTGAGTCCGCGCTGGCTCGACCACATCCCGACCGGCGGCGCCTCCGGCGTGATGGCCTTGCGCCGGGCCGCCCGCGCGGTGCAGGCCGGCGACGCCGACATCGTCGCTTGCGTCGCCGCCGATGCCAACCACGTCGAGTCGTTCCGGCAGATGCTCGGCGGCTTCTCGCACTTTGCGCGGGACGCGAGCTATCCCTACGGATCGGGCGGGCCGAATTCGATATTCGCCTTCATCACCGCGAGCTACATGCGCAGCTACGGCGCCACGCGCGCGGACTTCGGCCGTATCGCCGTGGCGCAACGGGCCAACGCGCTGAAGAATCCGAATGCGCTCTTCAAGGTGCCGCTCACGCTGGAGCAGTACATGAGCGCGCGGCCGATCGCCGAGCCGATCCACCTGTTCGACTGCGTCATGCCCTGCGCCGGCGCCGAAGCCTTTCTCGTCATGAGCGAAGAGCGGGCCAAGGACCTGGGCCTGGCGCACGTGCTGCTGCGCGGCGCCATCGAACGGCACAACGCCTACGCCGACGATCCGGTGCTGTTGCGCGGCGGCTGGCTGGTGGACCGCGACGATCTCTATGCGCAGGCGGGTGTGCGCCCGGCGGCGATCGATTTCGTGCAGACCTACGACGACTACCCGGTCGTCGTCATGCTGCAGTTCGAGGACCTGGGCTTCTGCGAGAAAGGCGAGGGACCGGCCTTCGTGCGCGAGAAGACGCTCACGCACGACGGCGACTTTCCCAACAACACGAGCGGCGGCCAGCTGTCGGCCGGCCAGGCCGGTTGTGCCGGCGGCTTCATGGGCATCACCGAAACAGTCCGCCAGCTCACCGGCGAAGCGGGCGATCGCGCCGTGCCGGATGCCGAGGTCGGGCTCGTGTCGGGGTTCGGCATGGTGACCTACGACCGATGCCTGTGCACCGGTGCCGTCGTACTGGGGAAATCGTCATGACGATGCCTCTCATGAAGCCGCGCAAGAAGAACCCGGTCCTGCGCACGCGGCAGATGAACCTGCCGCCCTGGGCGCGCGGCCGCACCGCGCTCGGCATGACCGCCGCCGCCGCCGAAGGCCGCTTCGAGCTGCAGGTGTGCCAGCGCTGCCGTGCCGTGCAGTACCCGCCGCGCGATGCCTGCCATCGCTGCCTCTCGCCCGAGCTGAAGTGGACGGCGCAGACCGGCGAAGGCGAGCTGCTCAGCGAGACGGTGCTCCACCACAGCAACGATCCGTTCTATCGCGAGCGGCTGCCGTGGCGGCTCGGCCTGGTGCGCCTCGACGTCGGGCCGACCGTCATCGTCCACCTGCACGGCGACGTCGCGTCGCTGCCAGCCTTCGCCGCCGGCCACGCCGCGCGGCGACGTCAGGTGCGCGTCCACGTCGGCGCGCGACTCGACCGCGCCGGCACCGCGGTGCTGATCGGATTTCCCCCTGAGGAGAGTGAACACATGGCCGACGACAAGATGCTGCGCGAGATGACCAGCGACCCCAAGTTCCGCAAGATCCTCGTCACCGACGGCAAGACCGGGGTCGGCCAGGCGCTGGTCAAGGCACTGGTCAAGGCCGGCGCCGAGATCGTCTGGGTTGGCCATGCCGAGCCGTGGATCAAGCTGCCCGGCCTCGACGACATCACCGCGCTGCCGCAGGTCACGCTGGTGCCGCTCGACCTGACCAACGGACGATCGGTGACCGAGCTCGCCGGCGAGATCGGCGGCAAGGTCGACATCGTCGTCAACAACGCCGAGGTGCATCGCGCCTTCGGCATCGCGGCGCGGCGCGGCACCGACGCGGCCAAGGCCGAGATGGACATCAACTACTTCGGCCTGTTGCGCCTGGCGCAGGAGTTCGGCCCGGCGCTGAAGGGCCGCTCCGCCGACGGCGAGACCCACGCCGCGGCCTGGGTCAACCTGCTCTCGGTCTACGCGCTTTCCAACTTTCCGCCGCACGGCACCTTCTCGGCGTCGAAGGCGGCGGCCTATTCGCTGGCGCAATGCCTGCGCGCCGAGATGCGGCCCAGCGGCATCCGCGTCGTCAACGTCTTCCCCGGGCCGATCGACGACGAGTGGAACCAGAACCTGCCGCCGCCCAAGGTGACGCCGGGCGCGCTGGCCAGCGCCATCGTCAAGGCGCTGAAGGACGGCGTCGAAGACGTGTATCCCGGCGACGTGGCGCAGGAATGGGTCGAGCGCTGGCGCGAGAACCCGAAAGTGCTGGAGCGGGAGCTGGCGTCGGGAGGCTGAAGTCGACCACGTCGACGGCGATACGGCTCGAGCGCGAAAGCAGACTTTCAGCGGCGGCCTTGCGGCGCCGGGCGCAGCGCCATCGCACCGTCGCCGAGCAGTACCACGGCGACCAGGCCGACGGCCATCAACGCGGGATATTCCCAGCCACCACCTTTGTTGGTGAAGAGCCATCCGTTGGCGCCGTGCGCGAAGACGATCGTGCCGAGGGTCTCGATCACCAGTGGCACCGCCACCCAGCTCGAATAGACGCCGAGCACAAGGGCGAAGCCGCCCACCACCTCGAGGGCGATCACCGCGTAGGCGGCGATCGCCGGCAGGCCGAGCGAAGCGAAATAGCCGATGAACCCCGGGATGGTGAAGACGAAGATCTTGAGCGCGACGTGCGCCAGGAAGATCACGCCGAGACTGACGCGCAGGAGCAGGGCGGCATAGGGCGCGGTGGATGCATTGATCATGTTCGGACTCCGTCGGATGGTCGCGACACGCTATCGCAAACCGCGCCGCGAGTGAACATGATCTGCCCTTGGCCCTTGCCCCTCGGAGCTTCCGGCCTTCGTCGTCGACCGGGAGCGATGGCGCAAACCGGCCAGCCGGAGGATCATCCGTTCGATGCCAGCCCTTCGATCGTGGATCCTCGTTCTCGCGGCCGCCTGCGCCGCGGGCCTGGTGCAGGCGGCGCCGCAAACCCGCGCCCAGGCGCTCCAGGCGCTCGAGCAAGCCGACACCGACGCGCGCACGACGGCGATCGCGCGGCTCGCCGAGATCGGCAGGATGGCCGACGTCGATCGCCTGCTCGCGCACCTGAGCGACGCCGATCCGCAGGTGCGCGCGCTCGCCGCCGCGGCGACCTGGCAGATCTGGAGCCGCTCGGGCGACCCGGCGATCGACAAGCTCGTCGCGCACGGCATCGAGCAGATGCGGTCGGCCTCGCTGACCGACGCGCTTGCCACCTTCAACCTCATCGTCAAGCGCAAGCCCGACTTCGCCGAAGGCTGGAACAAGCGGGCGACGATCTACTTCCTGCTCGGCCGCCACGAAGAATCGCTGAAGGACTGCGACGAGGTCTTCAAGCGCAACCCCAAACACTTCGGTGCGTTGGCCGGCGCCGGGCAGGTCCACCTGCAGCTCGGCCACGCCGAGCTCGCGCTCGAATTCTTTCGCCGCGCCGTGGCCGTCAATCCGAACATGGAGGGGCCGGCCGAAATGATCCCGATGCTCGAGGAGCTGCTGCGCGGCCAGGCGCCGAACCGGACCTGACGAAGGTGCAGCCGCCGAGAAAGCGTAACAAGGTGGCGGCTTTCTGTCGGCGATTCCGCTTTATCGAGTAAGCAGGGCGTTTGCCCAGCCAGGCTTCACTCGCGGAGATTTGCAGACATGTCGCTGCTTCAGTTGCTGAAACTTCCCCAGCCCAAGTCCTTCATGGCAACGGCGCCGTCGCCAGCCATGTCCGGCGGCCCCGGCGCACCCGGCGGCCCGATGGCGAGCGGACCCTCGGGCGCGTCGGCGCCCAACGGCGCGAAGCCGGCCGAGGCCAAGGGCGGCCACGGCGGCGGTGGCGACGCCGAATTGCACGCCGAGGCGCAGAAGGCACGCGGCGCCATCGAGGCGCGCGAGAAAGAGGCGCGCGAGACGCTGGTCCGCTTCAACAAGCTCTCGCCCCTGCTCGACAAGAAGATCACGGAGGCGACCGGCGAAGAGAAGAAAAAGCTGCTCGAACAGAAAGGCCAGTTCGACAAGAAGGTGGCCGAAGCGGTGAAGACCGTCGACCAGGCCAAGGCCGACCTCGAGGTGATCGACAACCCGGCGAGCGGGCGCGAGGAGGTGGTCAAGATCCTGGCGCGGCACGGCACCAGCGCCAAGGTGTCGGAAGAGATGGAGATCAGCTCGCCCGGCCTCGACGGGGCGAAGAAGAAGATCAACCACGACGTGACGACGACCACCACGTCGTACGAGAAGGGCAAGGCGACCACCGAGACCCAGCACGACAAGCAGCATGTCGGCCTGGGCGGCGTGACCCGGGAGCATTCGCAAGAGAAGGTGGTGCAGACGACGGACTCCACGGCCCGCACCAGCGAAGAAAAGAAGTCCCATGTCTCGTGGACCGGCAAGGCCTCGGTCGAGGAGAAGAAGGTCTCGGAGGTCGAGCTCGCCGACGGCCGCAAGTCGTCGGTCGAGCACAGCACCGAGAAGAAGATCAGTGCCAAGGGCGCCGAGAAGACCGAGACGCACAAGGTCACCAACCTCGACGGCTCGGGCACCGAGACGACGAAGAAGAAGGGCGTCGAGCGCGGCGAAGGCCAGGTCACCGCGACCGCGAGCTCGAGCGTCACCCACACATCGCCGACCGGCACCACGCACGCCACCGACAAGAGCGCGAGCGGCGGCTTCGACGCCAAGGACGGCGCCATGGGCGCCCACGGCGGCCTCGACGGCGGCAAGACGGTGACGAACAAGAAGGGCATGCAGGCCGGTGGCACCCTGAGCGTCCACGCCAACGTCAGTTGCAAGATCGGTGAGCCCAAAGGCGAACCGAAGATGTACGCGGTGACGGTGACGGTGAGCTTCGAGGCCTCGGCCGGCGTTTCGGCCGGTGCCGGGAAGAAGGAAGGATCGAACGCGTCGGTCGGCGTCGAGGCCAAGGGCAGCCTCGAAAAGAGCATGACGGTGACGCACGTCCTCGGCGAGGCCGACCTGGCGGACTACACCAAGGCGCTGGAGGACGCGTCGAAGAAGGGCGGCAAGGTCGCCGCCACGCACGCCGAGTTCGCCATCATCTCGGCCGGCGTGAACCAGAGCTGGGACGCGGCCCGGGCGCTGTATTCGGGCAAGGCCCTCAGCAAGAAGACGGCCGATACCCTCACGCACAAAGGCGATTCGATCACGGTGACCGAGAAGAAGACCGGCAGCCTCGGCGCGAACGTCAAGGTCAAGGCCGTCAGCCTCGGCGCCAAAGTCACCGAGTCGCAGGAAGACTCGAAGAAGCTGACGCGCAACGACAAGGGCGCGCTCGACGTCGACACCAACTCGGCGCACACGCGGCAGAAGAGCCTTTCCGCTGGCGTCGACCTGGGCGCCGCGGGCATGAGCGTCGGCACCACGCACACGCATCAGACGAGCTTCGGCTACGCGATCACGATCGATCCCAAGAACGACCCCAAAGGCAAGATCCTCGAGGCGCTCGGTGCCTGCAAGAGCCAGGATCAGTTCGAGGCATTCATCAAGACCTACAAGGGCAAGATCACGCTGACCTCCCGCACCAAGGGCAAGTCCGACGCCGACAGCACCGAGACCGGCGTGAACTTTCTCGGCGCCAAGGCCAGCATCGGCACGCACACCGGCGTCGACGAGCAGACCAAGACCGACGCCAAGGGCAAGCTCATCCACAAGACGGTGGTCGGGCACGCCGGCGCAGGCGGCAAGCTCGGCTCGCTGGCCGACTCGGAAGACGACGAGGCCACGGCCGAGATCGACGGCGACGGCGAAGCCTCGCTGGACATGAGGCAGACCAAGAACTCCAACCACAACAGCCGCGCCGCCCAGAAGAAGGTGAAGCAGGCCCAGGAAAAATTGGCCGGCGAGGGCAAGAAGAGCGGCGCGCTCACCTCGGCCGCCGGCGGCGAGGAAGAAGACTCCGCCACGCACGACGTCAGCGGCCTCGCCCTGACCACGGCCGACCTGAAGAAGCTCGGCAGCGTGGCCTGCCACAGCATCCCCGCTTTCACCGGTGCCCGCCGGCGTTGGCAGGAGTACGACGACCTGAAGGCGGCCGCGATTGCTATCGCCAAGGGCGGCGGCGCACCCGGCGCGGTCGCCGAGCATCTGGCACGCTTCATCGGCGGCGACACCGGCCGCAGGGAAACCATCAACCTGTTCGTGCGCGGCGGCTACCACAGCACGATGGGCAACGCGTACGAGTTCCCCGATTCGCTGCGCAAGCTGGAGGACGACTACAAGGAGGTGCTCGTTCCCAAGATCGTCGACAAGTTGAACAGCCTGGGCAACACGAAGGCGCTGGCGATGTGCAAGAAGCTCGCGCCGATGTGCGACAACCTGATCGACAAGATCAGCGCCTGCAAGGACTTCGACAATCCGGCGACGAAGAACGAGATGCTGGCGCGCCTGTCGCACTACAAGAACGTGTTTGCCGAAGGCATCCGCGGATTCGGCGGCGACATGAACGCGGCGAACGATCCCAAGGTCCTGGAGCAGAAGCGCGACACGCTCATGAAGCAGTGCAAGTCGTTCTACGAGGGCCAGGAAAGCATCAAGGGCGATCTCTACGACCTGCTCGACGGCGACAAGGTCTTCCTGACGCGCGACCGCGGCAAGGCCAGGTCATACCTGCGCCGGCTCGACGATCTGTTCATGCGATGGGAAGTCGACTATGCGGAGCTGAAGGGCGTCTACAAGCAGCTCGGCAACCCCTACTTCGACCTGCCGATCCTGCGGCCCAACAAGGCCATCAGCGACATCTACGAGAAGGCGGCGAATCCCTAGGCGCGAGGGGAATTCGGCGTCAGGACGCCGCGGCGGTCTTCATGCCGAAGTAGTAGGCGTTGACCGGCGCGACCAGCAGCGAGAGCCAGGCGCCGAGCTTGACCGCGTCTTCGACGTCGGCCAGCACCATGCCGCCCGGATGCCGATGCTCGCCGGCCACCAGGTAGAGCACGCAGACGTTGAACAAAAGCGTGCAGACCACCGCCAGCACGAGGCGGATCCGGCTCGCCCGGTCGGTGCTTGCCGTGGGCAAGGGCTTGGTGAACCAGAACGCCAGGATGCCGACGAGGTAGGCGCCGTAGAGCTTGATCAGCGGCTGGATCGTGGGCAGGCGATCCTCGGTCAGCAGGATCTGCTGGCCCTGCGCATTGAGGTGCCCGACATACGACTCGACGATCAGCAGGCTGGCCGCGAAGGCCAGCAGCCACAGGCCGGTGAGCAGGGCGCGGTCTCTCACGGCTCGGGCGGCCGGCCGGCCTGCTTGAGCGATTGCGCGATCCGGTCGCGGGCCCGCTCGAAGAAGAACACGCCCGAGTACTCGCGCCCGTCGTAGGCGCGGAAGGCCGAGCCGGCGCCGCGCTGGTACAGCGTCGACTCGAGACGAAAGCGCAGCTCGTGCTCGAGCACCGCGTATTCGCCGCTGTACTGGATGCCGTAGATGCGGTCGGCCGGCAGCGGGATGGCCGGAAAGCGCCGGTTGTGCTCGAGCACCGCATCGGCGTCGAGCGAGGCGACGTCGGTCTTCCACGGCTTGCCGGCCGGCAGCGTGTCGGCGGCGCGCAGCTGCGGCTCGATCAGGCTCAGCTGCATGCGCTGCAGCGCATCGACGATCGCCCAGCCCACCGCCTCTTGTTCGCGGCCGGCATGCAGTTGCAGATCGCCCGAGACCGGCTGCGGGCCGGCGCCGAACGACGGCGTGGAATACGGCACGCTGAAGCTGACCGGGCTCGGCCCGGCCGGCGGCGCCGAAGCGCATGCGCCGAGCATCGCGGCCAGCACGGCCACGGAAGCGTGGCGGGCAAAGAGGTTGGTCTGCATGTCGTCTCCCTTCATCGCGGCCGCGACGCGGACGCCGCTGCGGACGCTGCCGCCTCTCGGTAGGCGCGGTCCACGGCGGCGTTCATGGCCTCGTTGACACCCTGCTGAACGCCTTCATGGATCTTGCGAGCGGACGCCAGCCGCTCGGCCGCCGGCGGGTGGCTGCAGTCGGCCGCGACGCCGGCGCGCTCGAAGCCCGCCATCTCGTACGTGAGCTTGAAGAAGTCTTCGTAGCCGGTGAGCGCGTCGAAGCCGAACATGTCACCGCCGAAGCCGCCGAAGCTCATCGCGCCACCGCGCGCCAGCTGCAACGAGAGCAGCATGGTGGCGTAGGCGTCGGCCTCGGTCTCCATGGCCTTCAACGCCGCGCAGTCGTTGTCGGCGGTGGTGCGCAGGCGATCGTAGTGGCCGAGCGCGACGTGCCCCATCTCATGCGCGAGCATGAAGCGGATCGGCCCGAAGTAATGCAGCTCGACGTTGCGCGAGACCTCGGCCAGGTCGACCATCTTGAACCAGCTGCCGTTCTCGTCGTCGCGCAAGGCGCTGACCATGTCGCCGACCATCGACTTGCCCTGGGCCGACTCGACGTCGTGCTTGAACTTCAGGAACTCGGCGATCGACTCGGTCTCGGTCTTCGGCGTGCTGTCGCTGCGCCCGCGCGTGACGCTCATGAAGCTGCCTTTGCGCAGGCCCGCCACCAGCGCGGTGCGAAACAGCGCCTGCGCCACCTTGGCGTCGACGTCGATGTTGCCCTGCGCGCCGATGCGCGCGATCGGTGTGCCGGTGTTGACGATCGCCACCCGGGTCTTGATCTCGTTCGGCAGCGACCGCCGGAACAGTTGCTCGAGTGCGGCCTTGCTCGTCTTGTGCTCGGCCTGCAGGGTTTGCGAAATGGACTCGAACGAGGTCTGGATCTCGCCGATCTGCGCGCGCCCGAGCGTCGGCAGCGTGCCCGGCTCGCCGAGCACGCCGCCGGGGTAGAACACGTCGGCGCTCTGGAACAGGAAGGAGCGCACCATGCTCTGCTTCATCTCGCCCGAGGACTGCCCCTCGACCGAGATGCAGGCGCTGGCGAGCAGCGCGGCGCCCGCCGCGAGGGCGAGCATGAGCTTGCGGATGTGCAAGCGCGGCGTGTGCGGGAGGGCCATCGTCACTTCGCCCGGCAAAGCCTGAATCGTAGCGACGGCGGCGCGGCAGGCCATCGTCAAGTCGGGGGACGAAGGGCTCGTGCCCTCGCCTCAAACCCCGTCGGTCTGCATGCTCCCCGACTTGTCCGGCGTCTTGGCGCGCAGCTCGCGATAGCGCACGCGGTTCGGCTTGAGCTGGTCGGCGGTGGCCGGGTCGTAGCCGGGGCCGGCGAGGGCAAGCAGCTTGCGCAGCTTCTCGACGTCGGCGTCCCACTTCGGATAGAGGCCGCGCAACAGCTTCATGTGCGAGTCGAGCTTGACGATGTCGACGCCGCTGAAGAAGCCGCCCTTCACGTCTTCTTCCCAGAGCGCGAAGGTCGCCTTCTCGGTCTTGGCGGCGTCGGCGATCTTTTCCTTCAGCTCGCGCGCCTGGTTGGCGATGCGGCCCTGTTCCTGCTCTTCGCTCTTGCCGTCCTTGCCGCTGAGCTTCTCGGTGGCCGCACGCACTTCGTTGCGGCGATCGTCGATGGCGTCGAGCATCTCGTGCTTGTCGCCCTCGTTCTTGAACTTCTCCTTGCAGTCGAAGATGTCCTTGCGCAGGCCGTCGAGCTGCTGCTGCGCCTGCTTGAGCTTGGCCAGGCAGGCCGCCTTCTCGCCGGCGCCGAGCGCGGGCGCGACCGGGTCCGAGCTGACGAGCCGGTCGTAGATCGCCTGCTTGGAAATCAGCGACTTCGGAAACTCGAAGCCGCTGCCGGTGCCGCTGACCGCGGTCTTCACGGTCGCATGACGGCCGCGCCCGGGCTTGGACTCGAACTGTGCGAGCAGCTCGGCCACCTCGGCGCGGCTGTCGCCGGCCTTGGCGATCTTGGGCCTGAGCAGCATCCAGTCCTTGACCGTTTCGGCGTCGGCGTCCCAGCCCTTTTTCATCAGCTCCTTCTTCCAGGCGCTGTCGTTCGCCGACGCCTTGATGATCTTCTCGAAGCTGGCGTCGGAGAGCACCACGCCCTCGGCCTGCGTCGCTTCCTTCAGCAGCTTCTTGTCGCCGCGCTTGATCGCCTTGAGCGTGGCCATGTCGCGCTTGGCGACGGCGTCGTACAGGCCCTTGGCGCTGGCGATGAGGTCGGTCTCGGTCTCTTTGCCCTGCGAGCGGCCGAAGCCCTTGTTGTCGGCGTCGGCGCCGGCCACGATCTCGCTGGTGCGCGTGTGCACCAGCCGCTCGCCCTTGCCGCTGAGGTCCATGCCCTGCGTGCCCGAGCCGGTCTTGACCTGGATCTTCTTGCCGTCGGGGCCGATGATTTCCGACTCGCCCTTGGAGCTGATGTCGTTCGTGCGCAGCGACACGCCGAGGGCACTGACGCTGGTCTCGGCGCCCTCGATCGCGTTCTTGGACTTGCGCCCGATCGAGGCGATGCTCTTGAAGCGGTTGCGCAGGTCGAGCAGCCCACCCACGTTGTCTGCGGCAAAGATCGCCGTGACCTTCTCGTTGTGCGCGGGGTCCTTGATGTCGATGAAGAAGGTGACCTCTTCGCTCGACGACTCCTCCTTGGTTCGCTTGTGCTTGGCGCCGATGCCCTCGGCCTTGGCGCCGATGGCCCCGTCCTTGCCCGTCGACTGCATGGCCGAGAGCGTGATCTCGAACGTGGTGCCGACGCGCTTGACGGTGCGCGAGACGGCGCCGTTCTTCGAGAAGCCGGCCTCGAGCGTGACGCTGGCGACGGCATTGCCGACCGTGCCGCCGACCTTGCCCGAGGCCTTGGCCGTGGCGGTCACGTCCTTGGTATCGCCGTCGCCCAGGTCGTCGATGTCGAGGCCCTTGCCTTCGATCACCTTGCCCACCTGATTGAGCAAGGCCTTCGCTTCGCCGTACGAGCCCTTGACGATGAGGCCGGCGGCCTGGATCTCCTTCCACTTGCCCTTGCCGCCCTGGCCGGCGTCGATGGCGTCGGTGTAGGCCTTGGCCTCTTTCTCGGGCAGGCGGCGCGTGTGCGTGAACCTGAGCTCGGTCTTCACCTCGACGCTGGCGCTGACCGTGGTCTCGCTGGCCTCGTGCTTGCCTTCGCGGTTGACGCCACCGCCCAGGCTGCTGTCGAGGTGGAAGGTGACCTCGAACTCCTTGGGCTCGACGTAGGGTACCTGCATCTTCTCGTACCAGACCTTGCCGCCGAAGGCACCGGTGACCTTGACCTTGTTGCCCTTGCCGTCGTCTTTCTCGGCGCTGCGCGTGATGTCGGTCTGGCCGCCGTACTTGCCGTCGCCGCGGATCGCCGCGTTGATGACCTTGGTGTCGACCTTCCACTTGGGCTCGGGCGGCGCCTTGGGCACCTCGGGCTCGGTCGTCTTGGTCGGCGCGGTTTCCTTCGTGCCGGTGGGGGCGGACGGTTCCTTGCCGGTCGGCGCGGGCGGCACCTCGTCGGTGGCCTCTTTCGCGGCCAGGGCCGCGGCCTCTTCGCGCTGCTTCTTGATGTGGGCGCGCACCGCCTTGACCTTGTCGATCGCGGCCTGCAGCAGCTCGGACTTGAGGGCTGGGTTGCCGGTCATCGTGCTCACCTTCTTGGCGGTGGCATCGGCCTCGCGCAAGGCGGCGGCCGCGGCGGCGCGGGCGGCGTTGTCCTTCAGCTGGGCGGCCTGCACGGCGGCGGCCTTGACGGCGGAGACGAGCTCGGCGTGCTGGGCCTTGTGACCGGTGCTTGCCTGCTCGGCGCCCTGGGTGGTCGGCGGGGCCGGGGGGATGCCACCGGGCCAGGACGGGGGCGGCGTGAGGCCCAGTGATGAGAGCAGGCGGGGCATGGAAATTCTCCCGTATCTTTCTTGTTGGGTCGAACCGTGCGAAGGCGGAATGCTCGGGGAAAGGGGGCGGTTCGGCAAGGGCCGGCTGTCGGCCGGCAGCCGACTCAAGCACCTGCGCAATGGCTTGCAGGCGTTCTTGCAGCCGCGGCGCGGCGAAGTCCAGAAACGCCCGCAGTCGCAGCCATCGTAGCGTGCACAACCACCCGGGCGCCTACTGGGGCGTTGTGATCAGTGGCGTTGCCGCGAATGGCGTGCCGCGCGCCGCGGACGTCCAACTGCCCTCCGGTTCGTACCGGTATCAGAAGGGCGGCGAAGCGCACGTCACGAAGTGCCGCGCCGCACACGATTGCCTGGTCTTCATCAGCCAGGACACGCCCTTCGACCAGGTGGCCGACGGCCAGAAGTGAAGAACCACTGGGCGCGTCGAGACGCAAGACGTCCGGGTGCCGTGCGTGCTCGTGTAGGCTGGCCTGCCGTACCGAGTCCATGCGCTCGACCCCGCCGGCGGCGACCTCGATGGTGACACCTACAGTCGGATCGGCTGGGGGCCGTCATCGGGCCCTTGCCGGCGAACACTGCGCTGACGAGCCCCTGCTCATCCACTCCGGAGACCCCCGATGCCCTTGCCCCCGCTGGAAACCACCCGCTACACCGTCGACCGCGGCATCGCCACCATCACCCTCGACCGCCCCGACAAGCTCAACGCCTACAACGCGCAGATGCGGCTCGAGCTCGAAGCCCTGTTCGACGAAACCGATGCCGACGACAACGTGCGTGTCGTCGTCGTCACCGGCGCCGGCCGGGCGTTCTGCGCCGGCGCCGACCTCTCCTCGGGAGGCAACACCTTCGACCGCGCCGCCCACGCGGGCGATCCGATGCGCGAGGCGATTCGCGTGGGCGACGTCTACCGCGACGGCGGCGGCACCACGACCCTGCGCATGTACGAGAGCCTGAAGCCGATCATCGGCGCGATCAACGGCGCGGCAGTCGGCATCGGCGTGACGATGCAGCTGCCGATGGACATCCGCATGGCGTCGAATGCGGCGCGCTTCGGCTTCGTGTTCGCGCGCCGCGGCATCACGCCGGAGGCCGCCTCGTCGTGGTACCTGCCGCGACTCGTCGGCATGCAGACCGCGCTCGAGTGGTGCCTGACCGGCCGCGTCTTCGACGCCGGCGAGGCGCTGGCGCGCGGCCTCGTGCGCTCGGTGCATGCGCCCGACGAGTTGATGCCCGCGGCGCAGACGCTCGCCCGCGAGATCGCCGACAACACGGCGCCGGTCTCGGTCGCGCTCACGCGGCAGATGATGTGGCGCCTGTCGGCAACGCCGCACCCGATGTACGCGCATCGCATCGACAGCCGCTCGATCCAGTCGCGCGGGCAGTCTGCCGATGTGCGCGAAGGCGTCGGCGCGTTCCTCGAAAAGCGGCCGGCCGTCTTCCCGGATCGGGTGTCGTCGGACATGCCGTCGTTCTTTCCCTGGTGGGAGGAGCCGGCGTTCGAGTGAGGCGATGACGAGGTCACGCATATGGACGACAACGACAAGCTCTTCGACGTGGCCATCGTCGGCGGTGGCCTGGCCGGGGTCGTGGCCCTTGCCTACGCGCGCCGCGCCGGTCTCGAGGCGATCGTGCTCGAGAAGCAAGGCCGCGTCGGCGGCCTGTGGCGCGACCTTCCGGCCTGGCAAGACATCCAGATCAGCCCGGCCGACTGGACGCTGGGCGACCTGCCGCTGCGGGGTGCGACGCAGCCGCACATCCTGGCCAACATCGAGTCTTGGGTGCAGCACTTCGGCCTGGCCGAAGGCATCCGGCTGAACGCGCCCGTGCGCCGGGCGCGTGCCACCGGTGCGGGCTGGGAAATGGAGACGCCGCAAGGCACCGTGCGTGCGTGCCATCTCGTCGCCGCGACCGGCGCCCACAACACGCCGGTGGTTCCGCCTGTCGCGCGCTCGAACAGCAGCGTTCGCGAGATTCACTCGAGCGCGCTGGTCGACCCGGCGGCGCTGAGCGGTCGAGACGTCGTCGTGGTCGGCGGCGGCGCTTCGGCCTTCGACCTGCTCGAGCTGTGCCTGCAACATGAGGCGCGCCGCATCGTCTGGGTCTACCGGGGCCTTCACTGGTTCACGCCCACGCGCAAGCCCAAGCACATCGCCGGCAGTGTGCGCGGCTTCGCGCGCATGCAGGCCAGCGGTATGACGGCCGAGGAGCAAAGCGCGGCAATCAACGCCGACATGCGCTCGCGCTACGAGAAGTTCGGCCTCGCCGAGATCGTGCCCGCGCACGACTTCGACGTGCGGCACGACCAGCTCATCCCCGGCCGCCCCGGCATGCTGGAGCACCTCGCGCGCATCGAGCGCCATCGCGGGAGTGTCGAGGGCATCGAAGGCCGCACGGTGACCCTGTCAAACGGGCATCGCGTCGAGGCGGATCTGCTGCTGTGGGGCACCGGCTACAGCGTCGACCTGTCGTACTTCGAGTCGCCCGGGATCGCCTCGATCCGAAGCCTCACGGCGCTGGCCGCACGATGCGGCTGCATCTTCCGCAGCCTCGACGCCGCCAACCTGTATTTTCCGAGCGTGGGCCTCGACGGCATCGGCGCCGCGCCGTGGGCCTATTCGCTGCTGTGCCGCTCGATCATGTCGCACATCGCCGGCACGGCGCAGCTCGACAACCAGGTGCTCGGCCACAACGTCAATCATTTCGACATCGTCGACTACCTGGCACCGCGCGACCGCGCCAGCTATCCGGAGCACGCCTGGCGCCTCCACTATCGCGACATCGCGCTGAACACGCCCGACGAGCAGCCTTACCCGATTCCCTGAGGCGAAGGGCTCGCGTCGTCTTCACAGGCAATGCTCATATCCGGTCGACGTCGTCGACACGATGCCGTGGTCACTTCGCGCATCGCCACGAGCTTTCGCCTGCTCTTCGCCGCATTCGCACCTGCTGCCGCTTCCTGGCCGCATCGACGCTACCTCTTCCACACCGTGACCTTCCAGTTGTCGATTCCATGGGCGATCGAATCGCCTTGCGGGCCGCTCGATAGGCGCCAGTAGCCGAACCGCATCGGCGCCGCGGAAGAGGAAAAGTCGGGACACGATTCGCCGGTCTGGCATGCGGGGCCGTCGACCTGGCTGAAGTCGTTCGTGCGCAGGCTGACGCTCTCCTGCGACACGGCCCAAAAGCTCGCAATGCGCGTGTAGGAATCCCGAAGATTCGCGGCGTACCGGCGGCCGCCCTGCTCAAGGAGCAGGGCCGACCGGGTCGTTTTCAAGGAGCTTGCCTGCAGCGACAGGCCGTCTTCGGAATAGTCGATGACAAGGATCGCCCCTGCGCCTGCGGGTCGTAGGCAGCCAGGAGCGAGGTGTAGACCACCGTTCCCGTGCTGGCCTGCGGCGCCAGTTGAAAGACCATCTTCCGGTAGGCCCCGGGGTGGCCGCCCGTCGCCTCCTGTTCCTCGGTATGCGCCGGCGCCGGCGTGTCGCCGTTGGTGAGCGCGGTGGCGAGCCAGTCGGGGGTCTGAAACTCGCCGTCCGCGAAGACCAGACCCGGGCTCGCGGAGACGGCCAGGTGACTCACGGCACTGCCATAGAGACCGTTCGCCACCGCGGTGACCTGGAAGATCGTGCCGTCGTCGGCGAGGTTCACGCTGGCGAGTGCGAGGATGGCGGTGGTGGCGCCCGGAATTTCGACGAAGTGGGCGCCGCCATCGGATGAGCGAAACCATTGATAGGTGATCCGAGATCCGGCGACGTTGACGGTCGCCGCCGAAAAGACCACTGGCGTTCCAACCTGCGCCGTGACGTAGGCTGGCTGAATGACGGGGTCCGGCGGCACCGGTGGGTTGCAGTCGTACCCAGGCGGGCAATCGCTCGGCAGGCCGATACTGCCGCCACCGCTGCCGACGATGCCCGCCAGCCCAAGCGCAGCGAGCACCGACAGCGTCGCGCCGCGCAGCCAAATCAGCGAGGAGCGGTGTTCATCGTGCATGGGAATCTTCCTGACGGGTTTGAACCTGATGCAACACCCAGGCTGCCGCGAGGGCGCCCAGCGCAACGGCAAGAAGGTCGCCGACATCGAAGGTGCCGCGAACGAAATATCTCGCCAGTGCCTGCGTGAACGGGTTCGAGCCGAACGAGTCCTGAAGGGCCCTCGCCAACGGCCCGCTGAACCTAGGGTGCTGCCCCAGCTCGAAAGCGGCATTGACGCCGAACCAGACGACGCATGCCAGATAGCGATACCTTGCCGCAGTCGGCAGCGCGGCCGCGGTGAAGAGGCTGAATGCAAAGGGATGGACGAAGCTCGGCAACCACTGGCCGATGACACCGAAGACATGGGTTCCGCCCAGGGCGCCGATTGCCGGAATCAGCATCGACCTCGATGCGTTGCGCCCGGTGAGATAGACAAGAAGTCCGCCCCCCAAGGCGAGGCAGCCGATCGCTGCAAGCAACGCGGCCCGCCAGCCGGCGTTGTCGCGGGCTCGGCCCTCGAGGCCCGTGCAAAGGGCGACGGCGATGTTGCGCATAGGTGTGCTCCCTGTCGGCGGACACTCGGACCCGGCGAACATGAGCATTCGCCGCGACCGGACTTTCCGCTGCGCGCACCTACACCCGGCTCGTCTTCCGCTGACAGATCACATACGGACTCCCATCGGGACTAGGCAGCCAGCGACGCCAGATCGAGATTGGCGCCGCAGATCACCAGCAGCACACGCTCGTCGCTCCGGGGCTCGACGGCAGCACTGTGCAACGCCGCCAGCGGCAACGCCGCCGCCGGCTCGACCGCCAGCCGCAGCTCCTTCCACATCGCCATCTGCGCCTTGCGTATCGCGGCGTCGCTGAGCAGATGCGCCGCATCGACGTGGCGCTGCGCCGCTTCCCAGGCGATGCTGCCGATGCGTCGCGCGCCGAGCGAATCGGCGGCGATGCCGGACACCGCCACGTCCACCGGCTTTCCTGCTTCTCGCGCCCTGAACAGCGTCGGCGCCAGCTCCGGCTCCAGCGCGTCGATCCAGCAGCGGTCCTGGAACCACGACGCCACGCCGGCGATCAGCCCGCCGCCGCCGACGCTGACCAGCACGCGATCCGGCACGCCCGCGTCTTCTTCCACTTCGGCCGCCAGCGTGCCGGCGCCGATCACGACCTCGCGCTGGTCGTAGGCGTGCATCAGCAGCGCGCCGGTCTGCGCCTGGCGCACGAGGCTGGCGGCGAGCGCGTCGCCGTAGCTGGCGCCGGTGACGGTGAGCACGGCGCCCAGCTCGGCAAGCTTGTCGCGCTTGGCCTGGCTCGCCGCCTCGGGCACGAACACCTCGCAGCGCACGCCCATCGCCTTGGCGGCGCAAGCGACCGCGATGCCGGCGTTGCCGCCCGAGGCGATCACCACGCCGGCCTCGGGCAGCGGGTTCGATCGCATGCGGTTGAACATGCCGCGCGCCTTGAAGCTGCCGCCCGCCTGCAGGTGCTCGAGCTTGAGCCAGAGTTCGGCGCAATCGATGCCGAGCTGCTTGCCGGCGATGCGCATGAGCGGCGTGCGGCGCACGTCGCCGGCGATGCGGGCGCGGGCGGCCTCGATGTCGGCGCGGCCGATGGCGTCGTGGCGGTGGTTGTCGTGGCTGGATATCGTCGTCATGATGCGAGTGGCTGGCTTTGCCCAGCCCCTATATTGCGCCGAGCATGCCCGCTGTACCGATCACCGCCGCTCGCTGGGCCGAGCTGTCGCCGCACATCGACGAGTTGTTGACCCTGTCGCCGCCGGAGCGCTCGCATCGTCTCGACGAGCTGGCCGCCAACGACCCGGGCACCGCCGGCGAGTTGCGCGAGCTGCTGGCCGCGCACGACGCGGCGAGCCGGCACGCCTTTCTGGGCGGCGTCGCCGAAGGGGTGCCGCTGCCCACGCATGTCACGGCAGGCGAGCGGCTGGGCGCATGGGCGCTGATCGAGCCGATCGGCGAGGGCGGCATGGGCACGGTCTGGCGTGCGCGCCGCGCCGACGGTCGCTTCGAGGGCGAGGCGGCCATCAAGCTGCTGCGCACCGGGCTGTTCGACGCCGCGTCGCAAGAGCGCTTCCGCCGGGAGGGCGCGATCCTGGCCCGCCTGCGCCATCCGGGCATCGCCCAGCTGCTCGACGCCGGCGTCACCGAGCGCGGCCAGCCCTACCTGGTGCTCGAGCTGGTGCACGGCGAGCGCATCGACCGCTGGTGCGACGCGCGCGGCCTCGGCGTGCGCCAGCGCGTCGAGCTGTTCGGCCAGGTGCTCGACGCCGTGGCGGCGGCGCACGGCCAGCTGGTGATTCATCGTGACCTCAAGCCCTCGAACATCCTGGTCGACGAGACCGGCCGCGTGAAGCTGCTCGACTTCGGCATCGCCCGGCTGCTCGGCGACGAGGCGGCGCCCGGGCTCACGCGCGAGGGCGCGTTCGCCCTCACGCCCGAATACGCCGCGCCCGAACAGTTCGAGGGCGGCGTGCTGAGCATGGCCACCGACGTGTACGCGCTCGGCATCGTGCTGTTCGAGCTGCTCGCCGGCGTCAACCCGCGCGCCACGCGCGCCGGCGAAGGGCCGATGGCGCACATGCGCGCCGCGCTCGAGGGCACCGGTTCGCGCGCCAGCGCGGTCGGCCCGGCGGATCGGCGCCGTGCGCTGAGCGGCGACCTCGACAAGGTGCTGGCCAAGGCCTTGCGGCAGGAGCCGGCAGGACGCTACGCCACGGCCTCGGCCTTTGCCGACGACCTGCGCGCGTATCTCGGGCATCGCCCGGTCGCTGCCCGCCCCGATGCGATGTCGTACCGGCTTTCGAAGTTCGTGCGTCGCAATCGTCTCGGCGTCGCGCTCGGTGCAGCGGCGGCGCTGGTCGCCGTGATCGGCATCGCCAGCACGCTGTGGCAGGCCGAGCGCATCGCCGAAGAGGCGGCCCGCGCCCGCGTCGAAGAGCATCGTGCGCTGGCGGCGGCGGCCGAGTCGGCGCGGCAGCGTGTCATCGCCGACGAGCAGAGGCGGGTCGCCGAGCGCGAGGCGGCGCGCGCCAGCGAGGCCGCGGCCGAGGCGCAGTCGCAACGCGGCATCGCCCTGGCTGCCGCGAGCGGCGCCGAGCGGGAACGTCGGCGCGCCGGCGACGAGGCCGAACGCGCCCGCGCCGCCGCTGCGCGGGCCGAGCGCGAGCGCGACCGCACGGTGCACGAGCTGGACTTCTCCGAGGCCTCGGGGCGCCTGCTCTACCAGCTCATCGGCGAGTCGGGCGACAAGCCCTTGACCGCCACGGAGATGATGCAGCGCGCGGTCGGATTCATCGACAAGCAATACGCATCGGCGCCCGAACAGCAGGCGCGCCTGCTCTCGCACGTCGCCTACCAGCTCACCGAGATGGGCAAGCACACCGAAGCTCGGCCCTTGCTCGATCGTGCGCGCGAGATCTTCGTCAAGCTCGGCGATCCGGGCGCGCTTGCCGTGCTCGACTGCCAGACCGCGCTGGTCAATGCCTACGACAAGAAGCCCGCCGAGCTCCGGGCGACGATGGACCGCGCCATCGCCGTTCTGCTGGCGCAGGACGATCACACCGATTCGGCGCTTGCCAACTGCCTGACCGGCCGCTCGCATCTGCGCCGGCTGGAAGGCGATCTCGCCGGCGCGCTGGCCGACGCCGACCGTTCGCTGGCCTGGTTCGGCGAGCCGCGGCCGGGCCTGCGTCTGTCGGCGATGAGCGCCCGCGCCGCGCGTGCTACCTCGCTCGGCATGCTGGGCCGCTGGGCCGAGGGTGCCACCGAGTACCGGCGCCTGCTGGCCGAGCTGCAAGCCAGCGGCGAGGCCGAGACGAACCGCACCGCCATCTACACGAGCAACCTCGGCGCCCTGCTCGACGAGGGCGGCCAGACGCGGGCGGCGGCGGATGCCTACCGGCGCGCCGTCGACCTGCGCAGCCGCAACGGCATGGAGGAGAGCCCGAACTCGCTCGCCCGACTGTCCGAGTTGCAGGCGCGCCTGGGCGCCGACGACGCGACCGCGCTCGCCGACCGTGCCATCGTCGCCGCCGCCAGGAGCGGAGGACCGAGGTTGGCCGGAGCCGTGACGATGGCCGCCGCTCGAGGCGCCTGCGAACAGGGCGCGTGGCCGCGTTGCGCGACGCTGCTCGCCGACGCCTGGAAGCTGCTGCAGCCGCTGCTGACGCCGGGCTCGTCGCTGCGCGGCGACTACGAGTGGCTGACCGCCTGGCTCGCTCTCGAGCAAGGCCCCGCGCCGGCATCGGTCGAGTCGCTGGAAGGCCGGCTCGCGGCGCGCGTCGCTGCCTCGGGACAAGGCGCTGCCGACATCCGGCCCTGGCTTCTGGTGGCCAGGGCGCATCGGCTCGCGGGTCGCTACGACGACGCGCGCCGGGCCTTGCAGCGGGCGACCGCGCTTGCCGACAAGCTGAGGCAGGGCGGCTACCCGGCCAGCGAGTTCACGGGCCGATGCCTGCTCGAGCAGGCGCAGCTCGAGCAAGCCCAGGGCCACGTCGCGCAGGCACACAGCGCCGCTCGCGAAGCTGCCGCGCAATTGCAGGCCGTGCTGAGCGCCCAGGCGCCGGCGACGCAGAGCGCGACACGACTGGCGGCGCTCGGGCCCTGAGGCCCGGGCGCCAGCACAGCCAGCCGCTATATTGCGCGATGGACATGCGAACCGCACCTTCCGCGCGCGCCCTCGAGCTGGCGCGCACGCTGGTGCGAATGAACACGGTCAGCCGCAACACCAACCTCGAGCTGATCCACTTCATCCGCGACGAGCTCGTGCAGCAGGGCGTGAAGAGCACGCTCACCTTCGACGACGAAGGCAGGAAGGCCAATCTCTTCGCCACCCTCGGCGAGGCCAAGCCCGCCGGCGTCATCGTCTCGGGCCACACCGACACCGTGCCGTGGGACGGCCAGGACTGGTCGCTCGACCCGCTGAGCGCGGAGGTGAAAGACGGCCGCCTCTATGGCCGCGGCAGCGCCGACATGAAAGGCTTCATCGGCCTGGCGGTGGCGCAGGTGCCGGCCTGGCTGGCGGCAGACCTGCCGTTCGCCATCCACCTCGCCTTCAGCTACGACGAGGAAGTGGGCTGCTTCGGCGCGCCGCGCCTCATCGCCGAGCTGCGCGCGCGCGGCATCGCGCCGCTCGCCTGCATCGTCGGCGAGCCCACCGGCATGGTGCCGGCGCTGGCGCACAAGGGCGTATATCGCTGGCGCTGCTGCGTCCGGGGCCATGCGGCGCATTCGTCGCTGACGCCGCAGTCGGTCAACGCCATCGAGGTCGGCGCGCGCGTGGTCGGCAAGCTCGCCGACATGTCGGAGCGCTGGCGCAGCCAGGGACCGCGCTATGAAGGCTTCGACGTGCCCTACACGACCGGATCGGTCGGCGTGATCGAGGGCGGCATCGCCGACAACGTGGTGCCCGCCGACTGCCGCTTTCACTACGAATTTCGCAACCTGCCCGGCGCCGACGTGGCCGCCATGCAGGCCGAGGTGCAGGCTTACGCTGCGTCGCTCGAGCCGGCGATGCGCGCCGTCGCGCCCGAGGCCGGCATCCGCTTCGAGACGATCTGCGAAACGCCCGCGTTCCTGGCCCGCGCCGACGACCCGGCGGTGCTGCTGGCCGCGCGCCTGGCCGAGGCCGACTCGACCACGCTGGTCGCCTTCGGCACCGAGGCCGGCCTGTTCCAGAAGGCCGGCATCCCGACGGTGGTGTGCGGCCCCGGCCACATCGCCCAGGCGCATCAGGCCGACGAGTACGTGTCGCTGGCGCAGCTCGCGTCGGCCGAACGTTTTCTGCAGGCGCTGGCGACGGTGGGCGTCGAAGCGCTCGACCGTCGCCTTGCCAGGCCTTAGACGCGGCGCGACTACCGATTGGCCCCGTCGGCTTCGAGGGCGGCATAAACACGCACGTCGACCTGGAGGGTTGGCTGCCGGCGGCTTCTTCGGCTGCCGAATCCTGATCGCTCGCGGCAGGTGCGGGGCGCGCCAGGGTCAGAGCGACACCGTCACGCGCAGAAAGGTCGCCTCGACCTTCGTGAGCGTCTCGTTCCCGCTCTTGTTCTGGCTCCTGAACAGCGCCTCGAGCTCGGCCTGCAACGCCTCGGCGCGGCCGCTCTTTTCGGCGGCGTCGAAGGCGTTCATGGTCGGGCCGTAGAAGCGGCGGAACTCGTCGACGAACTGTGCCGGCGTGCCGGCGAAATCGAAGACGAAGGTGTCGCGGACGCAGCTCACCGCGTCCTTGGGCACGCCAGCGGCGGCGAAGCGCTCGACGACGTTGCTCTCGATGCCCCAGGTCATCGGGCTGACGAAGCCTTCGGGCGGCGGCGGCGAGTAGGCCGAGCTGATCTTCAGGATCTGCGCCACCAGGGTCGGGTCGCCCGGGATCCAGTTGCCCATGACGATGCGCCCGCCCGGCTTGGTCACCCGCACCATCTCCTTGGCGACCTCGAAGGGCTTGGGCGCGAACATCGCGCCGAAGATGCTGACCACGAGGTCGAAGCTGCGGTCGGCGATCGGCTGCAGGTCGCAGGCGTCGCCTTCCTGGAAGCGCACGTTGGCCAGGCCCAGCGCCTTGGCGCGCTGGTTGCCCGCCGCGACCAGGTTGCTGGCGATGTCGACGCCGAGCACCTCGGCGCCTTGCTGCGCCTCGGGGATGGCGGTGGTGCCGTCGCCGCAGCCGAGGTCGAGCACCTTCAGCCCGTGTGCCACGCCGATCGACGTGACGAGCGCCTCGCCGCTTCCGCGCATGGTGCGCGCCAGCCGCGTGAAGTCGCCCTTTTCCCAGAGTGCCTTGTTCGGATTCATTGCGTCGATTCCTTGATGAGTGAAAGCACCGGCCGCGCTCCCGGCGAGCCGTTCCATGCTCACCGGTAGAAACGGAATCGGCGGACACGAGCCGCCAACGCGCCGCAGCCGTGCAGTATCCGCAAGTCCGGCCGTCCGCGCATCAGGGCGCGGCCTGTGCCTCGATCCACTCCTCGACCAGCCCTTCGAGTACCGGCAGCGTGACCGCGCCGGCGCCGGTCACGGCGTCGTGAAAGCCGCGATGCGTGAAGCGCGAGCCGAGCGTCTGTTCGGCGCGCCGGCGCAGGCCGCGCAGCGCCAGGTTGCCGATCTGGTAGCCGAGCGCCTGCCCGGGCATGCCGGCGTAGCGGTCGACCTCGCCGGCGATCGTCTCGGCCGAAAGCGTGAGGTGGCCGGCCATGAAGGCGATCGCCCGATCGCGGCTCCAGCCATGCAGATGGATGCCGGTATCGACGACCAGCCGCACCGCGCGCCATTGCTCCATCTCGAGCCGGCCGTAGTGCTGGTGCGGCGTGACGTAGAGGCCCATGTCCTGTGCCAGCGATTCGCAATAGAGCGCCCAGCCCTCGATGCACGCCGTGTACTTGACCGAGCCGTGGCGCCGAAACGTCGGCAGCGCCGTCTCTTCCTGGATCAGCGCGATGTGCATGAGATGGCCGGGCCAGGCCTCGTGCACGGCGAGCGGCACATGCAGATAGCTCGGGCATCTGGCCGGCAGGCTGCTGACCCAGAACACGCCGGCTGCCGAGCCGTCGGCCGGGCTCGGCTGCGCGTAGGCGGGCGGCATCGCCGCCGAGGCCGCCTCGGGAATCGACTCGAGCCCGTAGGTGATGCGCGGAATGCGGCCGAAGAAGCTCGGGATCTTGCGGTCGATGCGCTTGCAGAGACTCTCCAGCGCCGCGCGCAGCGACTCGGCCGAGGGCGACACGAACTGCGCGTCGGTCGAAAGAAAGCGCCGGTAGCCGGCGAGGTCGCCGGCGTAGCCCGCGTCGGCGGCGACGGCCCGCATTTCCGCGTCGATGCGCTCGACCTCGGCGAGCCCGAGCGCGTGGATCGCCTCCGGCTCCAGCGCGGTCGTCGTGAAGTGGCCGGCCATCGCACGGTAGTAGGCCTTGCCGCCCGGGGTGTCGCCGCATGAGAGGCTGTCGCGGGCATCGGCGTGGAGGCGGTCGAGCGCGTCGACGTAGGCGTGCTGCGCGGGGCGCAGCGCGGTCTCGATGACTTGCGCGGCGCGTCTGGTGGCATCGGCGACCGCCGGCTGGGACTTCGCCGCCGAGCGCAGGAAAGGGCCGAGGAAGGGACTCTTCTGCGCGTCGAGGGCCAGGCCGGCGCGCGCGCCGGCCAAGGCGCAGGCGAGCACGGCACGCGGCCAGCCGAGTCCTCGCGCCGCGCCGGCTTCGAGATTCGCCACGATGCTGCGCCAATACGCGGGCAGGCCGCGCAAGCGCTCGACGTAGCGCTCGGCATCGGCGGCGTTGCCGAGCGCGGTCGCGTTGGCCCAGTAGACGGCCAGGAAGTCGGGGCCGAGTGGAAAAAGCCACGGCCGCAAATGCGACTGCACGGCGTAGTGGCTGCGCACGGCGTCGAGCTCGCGGCGCAGGAGACGATGCGTCGCGCGCTCCTGGCCGGCGAGCGCGATCTCGTCGATCGCGGCCAGCGCGGCGAGCAGCTCGCCGGCACGACGGTCGCGCCGCGCCCAGTCGTCGGCCGACTCGCGAAACAGCGTCGCGTCGGGCAATGGCTCGCCGGCCAGCGCCGCGGCGAGCGGCGTCTCTTCGCACTCGAAGCGCCAGTAGCGCTCGGCCAGCGCGGCGAGCTGCTGCGATGCGTCGTCGGCCATCGGCTTGATCTCAGCCGACGACAGGCTCGGCCAGCGGCCGGCCGGACAGCGGCTTCCATACCGTGCGCGCCAGCCGCATCAGGTTGCCGCCGAGGATCGCCTTCAGGTCGGCCTCGGCATAGCCCCACGACTGCAGGGTGGCGACGATCTCGCCGATCTCCTCGGGGGGCATGAAGCGCGCGCCCAGCTCGTAGCCGAGGCCTGGCGGAAAGGTGTGCTGCTTGGTGCGCATGTACTCGTCGAGCTCGCCGATGTCGAACACGTAGTCGAGCGCGATCGAGGCGTGCGCCGGCCCGACCAGCTGCACGACGTGGTCGACGTGTCGCGCATAGGTCTGCGGCGAGATGTCGTTCCTGCCGAGGAAGATGCCGACACCGTTGATGCCGACGACGCCGCCGGTCGCGGCGCAGGCGCGGATCAATTCGTCGGGGATGTTGCGCGGGTGCGCATGCAGCGCGGCGCAGTTGCTGTGCGAGAAGATGACCGGCCGGGTCGCCACGGCGAGCGCGTCGCGCACGGTGCGGTGCCCGGTGTGGCTGAGGCACAGCTGCATGCCGACGCGCTCCATCTCGGCGATCAGCGCGCGGCCCAGCGGCGTCAATCCGCCGTCTTCTTCCTGGCAGCCGCCGCTGACGCGGTTGCCCTGGTTGTAGGCGAGCAGCATCCAGCGCACGCCGAGGTCGTAGTAGCGCTGCACCAGGCCGAGGTCGTCGCCGATCGCGTTAGCGCCTTCGATGTCGAAGCCGACCGCGAGCCGGTCGGTGGCGCGGGCGCGCTCGATGTCGTCGGCGGTCTCGACCAGCACGTAGGCGTCGGGCCGCTCGCCGAGCCAGCGGCGCAGCGCGGCGAGCATGCGCAGATGCGGCTCGGGCCCCATGTCGCCGAAGCCGACGTTGACGGTCACCGCGTCGAAGCCGGCCGCCTTGTGCCGCGCCAGCTGCGGCAGGAACGAGGTGTCGTCCGGCCTGAGCGGCATGCAGGTGTGATGGTCCCAGACCAGGCTGTCGCGCAGCAGCGCGGCGGCCGGCGTGGCGGAGGCGGGAGCGTTCTTCAGGGCGATTTCCTGGCCGGTGCGAGCTGCGACCTTAAGGCCGCGCCGCCGGGGCAGGTTAGGCTCGGGCATCGGATATTTAGGGGAGCCGTCGGATGCCCAGATCGCGCCGCGAAGCCACGACACCGTCGCCGCTCGACTTCCAGAGCGAGTGGGAGCGTGCCGCCGACGAGGCCGGCGCGCACCGCGCCCTCTCGCGCAGCATCGTACGCTCGATGCACAGCCCGCTGCCGGGCAGCGGCACCACCGACGTGCTGCGCCTCGACGACGACGCGCTCGTCAACGTTCTCAACTGCGTGCTGCCGCGCATGGCGCGCTGGGCCTACGACACGCAGGAGCCGCTCATCATGCTGCGCGCCTCGCTCGCCTGCGACGTGACCTTTCGCTACGGCGGCAAGCTGCCGATGGTCTTCAACCGGCCCGAGGTC
>JANXXS010000173.1 GCA_025350505.1 Burkholderiales bacterium | reverse complement strand
CCAAAGGCCGCTTCGCGCCCTTTGCGCCGCCGCTCATGTCGAACGTTAGATCCCTTGTTGCACACGCAAGAATGCAACCCACATTCACGGCTCGCCAGGGCCAGTACCTCGCCTTCATATATCACTACACGAAGGTCAATCGGCGGGCGCCGGCCGAAGCCGACATCCAATGGTATTTCTCGTGTCTGCACCAACTGTCCACCAGATGGTCGTCGCACTCGAAGCCGCTGGTCACCTCGAGCGAACTCCAGGTGTCGCCCGGTCCGCGCGGGTCCTTGTTCCGCCCGCGGAACTTCCACTGCTGGAGTAAGCGTGCTCGCCGCCGTGAAGCTTCCCTCGCACGAACGCCTGCTGATCGCCGCACCGCGCAAGGCCAGCGCATCAGCACGCTCCAAGCTGCTGCTTGGGCGCACCGGAGGTCGGTGCAACCGCCCGTCACTCGTCAGCGATGCAGGTACTCGCGAGGCCCATGGGGCGTACAACTTGCAGGCATCTAACCCCTCCATCGAGCGGACGTTCCAAAGGCCGCTTCGCGCCCTTTGGCCCGCCGCTCATGTCGAACGTTAGGCACCGCATGAAAGATCGGAGCTCAAGCGCAATCGAGCTGTCGCCAGCGCGGCAATGCCACCTGTCGTCGCCGCTTGAGTCGCATAGTATTTCCCTTGATCTCAGCTTTCGAGGCCGTTCTGGTCTATTTCCGTGCCTTACTGCCATGACTGGCAATACACTCTTCCGACCTATAACACTGGAATAAGAAATGAAAGCCACGAGCTTGGTGATTAGCCTATTTCTTATTGGTTGCAGCACCACGACGGCATGGAACAAAGCCAACACAACAGGTCTAGACTTCAACGCCGACCATGGTGAGTGCGAGCTCAGAATTCATGACATTCCGTCCATCATGGTGATACGTAGAAACCGCGTCTACGATGAATGCATGATAGGTAAAGGCTGGACCAAAGCAGGTTCTCCGTGAGAGTGTTGAAGGAGGAATCGCCCAGCGGTTACGAGACCTCTCGTCCGGGGCCTAACCCATCCATCGAGAGGACTCGCCCCGGAAAGCCGGGTCGAGCCTCTCATGTCAAACGTTAGGTCCCCGAACTCACGGCCTGCAATCCGAGATGCAGTTCAAAGGCGTCGAAGTCACGGTCCGAATGCAGCAGCGCGTAGTTGCTCTCTATGCACCGGGTGGCAATGAGCGTGTCTATCGTCTTGCGAACCGTCAGGCCGAGGTCACGGAGTTTCCTGAAGTTCTTCGCAGCTTGTATCGCTATGTCGCGCCCAACCAGGTCAACTTGTTCAAACGAATCCAGAGTCTTTCGCACCTGCTGAAACTCTCGCTCGTCTCGCACGCCCTGCAATACCTCGGCAAGAATCAGGTCGCCAACGGCAATCCGCGTCGTCCCGAGCAGTACATCGAGCCTCTCAACCTGCGGTGTTCGCGTCCCGCGGAAGAAGTCGATCCACACACTGGAGTCAACCAATATCACTTGTCGGTCCTCATTGCCTCCAAGTCACCTTCCCAGGTAATCTTGCCCCTGAGCTGCCTTGCCTGTTGTTGCCGGCCCAGCTGAATAAGCGTGCGAAGCCCGAGCTCCACGGCCTCCCTCTTGGTCTTCGCACCTGTCGTACGGAGAGCGTCCTTCATGAGCTTGTCGTCAATCACAATGTTGGTGCGCATGGTGTGTATCTCGCAGCGTCGGAGTACACATCATACTCGCAACCACCGTACGCGGGAACCTAACCCCTCCATCGAGCGGACGCCCTCCAGCAAGCTTCGCTTGCTTCCGGTCACCGCTCATGTCGAACGTTAGATCCCACTTTGCGTTTGAGCCTTGGTCGCAATCGCCCTCCTTCACTCGCCTCGAGCAGGAGCAGCATCGCGCACCGGGCCCTCACACACGCGCGAGTCGGGTTCTCCCCGCGCGTCGAAATGCCGGCGTGGTCCGCGCGCTGCATCCGCGCGCACCCTGGCATTCACTGCGCGAGCCGTACACACGGGCGCGCTATCTCGCCGCGAGAGCTGCATCAGCCTGCGAGCGAGCGCAGGTCGGTCAAGGCTCAACCGTTTCCTCGCGTCGCCGTTGCTTTGCGCCGGGCTGCCGCCTACAGTGAGATCTAACCCCTCCATCGAGCGGACGCCCAAGAGCCAGCTTCGCTGTCTCTTGGTCACCGCTCATGTCGAACGTTAGATCCCCGCAATACGAACTTGGCCGCAATCGTCGAACGCAACGCTGCTCGCTCGGAATTCGTTGTTCGTGGTCCGCGTTCCCTGCCCGGTCGCGTTGCTCGGAGCAACGTTGTGAGC
>JANXXS010000152.1 GCA_025350505.1 Burkholderiales bacterium | reverse complement strand
CCTGCACGGCTTCCTTGCAGGTGCCGACGTCGGCCACCACGGTGAAGTCCGGGTGCGCCGAGATCAGCGCGGCCAGTCCCTTGCGGAACAGGTTGTTGTCGTCGACGAGAAGGACGCGGATGCTCATTGCGGGCTCCGGCGAGGCGGGGTGGGAATTCGTGGCGGCGTGGCGGGCGGCGCGCCGGAGGCCGGTGTCGACGGCACGGCCACGCCGCGTCTCGGGATGTAGGCAAATACCCAGTCCTTGTAGGACGTGGCGTCTTTGAAGGCCTCGTGGGCCCGCGTGAATCCGGCCTGTTTCAGAGGCGCGTTCTCGGACAGGCTGTAGACACCGAGGATCCGGTCACCGGCTTTGAGCAATCCCCACTCGGCCTTGCCGGTGATCGGATCGGGATAGGCGCGGCGCAGGTGGCGCACCGGGATCGGATAGCGGTCGTCCTCGAGCAGCAGTTCGAGGCTGGTCGGATAGCCGCGCTGGGCGCCCGGCGCCGCGTTGTAGTAGCGGCGGATGGCCTGCCGGTACTGCTCGCCGACGAAGAGCAGCTCCTGTTCACGCTCGCGCTGTCGAGACAGTGTCGAGACGTCGACTGCGTTCATGAGTCCGATTCCAAGCAAGGTGAGCGCGATCAGGAGGACGAGCAGCACGACACCGCGCTGCCGTTGTCGTGTCAACCCGCGGAGTCGAAGCGGTGCCACCTTCATGGCTGCGCTCCGGAGGCCGCCGCCGAGGCCGGCGACGCCGGGGGCAGAACGTCGTAGACGCTGCCCTGCGTCGGATCGGCCGGGGCGACGATCGTCCACGTGGCGAGCTCGGACACCGGATCGACCGGAATCTGCCGCAGATAGTGCTTGGTCACCAGCTCGTCGAGCGTGTCGGGGTAGCGGCCGAGGTCGGCATCGAACTTGTCGATCGCGTCGAGGATGGTTGCCAGGTTATGCCGCTGCACAGTGGCCCTGCCGCTGTCGATGGCGCCGAAGTAGCGTGGCACGGCGAGGGTCAGCAGCAGGGCGATCAGTGTCATGACGACCAGCATCTCGATGAGCGTGAAGCCTTCGGGACGCGGACGGCGGGCATCGCCGGACAGCGACATCGGACGGCCTTGCATGGGCGCTACCACGATGCGTACGGCGTGCCGTTGAGAGCGGTCGCGGTCGACTTCGACGTGACATCGAAGACGTCCGCGCCAGGCTGCGGGTCGTCGGGACGGCTGGCGTAGCTGCGCAGGTTCCAGGTCTGCGCTGAGGGCACTTGGGGATCGGTGAAGAAGGGATCTCGCGGCAGCCGTCTGAGGATGACGATCCGGCTCGTCGCGTCGGTGCCGTTGGGATCGGCCGCGTCGGCTCGCAACAGCGACTCGGTGAGGATCTCGAGCGTCGGCGGATAACCCGACTGGCCCGCCTCCTTCTTCAGCGCGCCCGCATCGACCGCGGCCTTGTAGGCGTCGAGGCCGCTGCGGATGACGCGCAGCGATTCGCGAAGATCGCTCTCCTTTTGTCGCCGCGCTGTCACTTCGTAAAGCGGCAGGCTGCTCATCGCCAGCAGGCCGACCAGGGCCAGCGTGATCAGCATCTCGATGAGCGTGAAGCCGCTTGCGGCGGCACGGCTGCCGGCCTGCGTCATGAGCCTGCCTTTGCGTCGCTTGCCGAAGCATCGGGGGGCGCCGGGACGACCGGATCGGCGGCCGGCGCTGCCGGCGGATCCGGCTGCGCGGCCGGCGCAGGCGCCGACCCTGCGGCGCCCCCCGCGGGCCGGGTGCTCAGGTATTGCTGCAAATTGCGGAGGTAGGACGCCGCGGCTGCAGGGGGTGCCGCACCCGAGGTCGCACCGGGCGCGGCGGGCGCGGTGACGGATCCGGCCGGGCTCGCCGGCGCGCGTTGCGCCGGGGGGGCCGGAGGCGTGCGCGGTTGCGCCGCGCCGGGCGGAGTCGCCGCAGCGGGGGCCGCGGTAGGGCCGGACGATTGCGCTCTCACGCTGCCCACCGGATCGAGCTGAAGGGCCCGCTGGCGAATGCTGCTTTCGGTGCCCGAGAAGACCTCGCGCAGCGACGCATCGATCACCGCCGGCGGGCGGATGATGTGCGGCGTGATCGACAGGATGATCTCGGTCTTGTTGTTGGTTCCGCTGTTGTTGCCGAACAGCTGACCCACGACGGGAAGGTGGCCGAGACCCGGGATCTTCGACGCGGTATTGCGATCCTCGGACGAGATCAAGCCGCCGAGGACCTGGGTTTCGCCATCACGAAGCCGGACGACGGTCTGCGCGTTGCGGGTGCCGATCTGGTACGCGAGCGAGCCGTTCGGGCCGGCGATCTCCTTTGCGATCGTGCTCACTTCGAGGCTGATCTTGATGCCGACCTCGTCATCGGAGTACACCTGCGGCTCGAACTCGAGCTTGAGGCCCACGTCCTGGTATTGCACCGAGCCGGTGACGACGCTGCTGCCACTGGCCACCGGCGTGACCGAGTTGGTGATGATCGGCACGCGGTCGCCGATCAGGATGCGCGCCTTTTCCTTGTTACGGGCGCGGATGCGTGGGCTGGCCAGCAGGTTGGCATCGGTGTCCTGCAGCTTGAGGTTGATGTTGGCCGAGAGTGGCGATACCAGGAGCCCACCGGGACGGAGGCGCTTCAGGTCGCTCAAGGTGTTGATCGTCGTCGGCGTGGACAAAGAGATCGCGGTCGGAAACTCGATTCCGATGTCGGTGAGGCGGTCGTGCGAGACCTCGAGCACCGCGACTTCCAGCATCACCTCGGGCTCGGCGACGTCGTGCGCGGCGATGATCTTGGCAGCCACCGCGATCGCCTCGGGGGTGTCGCGCAGCACGAGGGTGCTGCTGCGTTCATCGACCGAGACGTCCTTCAGCTTGAGCACCGTCTTGAGCACCGTCTGGAGGTACTTCACATCGGCGTTCTGGATCTGGAATGTCCGGACCTGTAGATCCTGGTATTCCTTCTGCTTGGCCGCGGTCGCCGGGTACACGAACATCGTGTTGGCGTTGAGGGTGCGTTTCTCGAGCTGGTTCTGCAACAGGATCAGGTCTACCGTGTCCTCGACGGACGCGTCCTTGACGAAGATGGTTGTCTTCAAATCGGCGCGCACGTCGCGATCCAGGATCACGTTGAGGCCCGTGGTGCGCGAGAGCGCTTCGAACACCATGCGCAGGTTCGCGTCGCGGAACTGCAGTGTCACCGGCCGGCTCATCACAGATTGCGCCGCCGCCTGCGCCGTGCGGGCTGCCTTCACCTTGTCGATCTGCTGTTGCACGAGTTCGAGCTGCTGCAGCGCGACCGTGTTTCGCGGACTTTCGATGAGCGCGGCGCGCACCTTGTCGCGCGCCGCTTCGAGCTGGCCGTCGCGCAACAGGCGCTCGGACTCTGTCAGGAGCCGCCCCATGCGCAGATCCGACTCCAGACCGTCGAGGCCACGCTTGGCCCGGTCGTTGGCGCGGTTGATTTGGAGCGCCTTGCGATAAAGCGTCGATGCTTCATCCAGCCTGCCGGCGGCGCGCGCCTCGTCAGCGCGCCGAGCCAGGTCAGAGCTGTAGGAGTTCACCTCGTTCAGCATGTCGATGCGGAACTCGGCGTTGGCGGGATCCAGGCGCGCCGCCTCCTGCAGCTTGGCCAGCGCGGCGTCATGGTCACCCTGGCGCACCAGCTTGACACCATCGCTATGCAACGAATTCGCGGCGCAGCCGGCCAGGGCGAAGGCCAGGCCCGCGGCGAACCAAGGGTGGCTACTTCGAGACTTTTTCATTTGGTGCCGCCCGTGATGTCAATGGTCTGTTTCATGGTGAGCGGCATGTAGGTGATGACGACCTGACTCGCGCTCAGCGAGTCGATGCGATAGGTACCGCTGTCGATCAGGTCGCCCGCCGAGACGACGAGCAGGGTCTCGCCGCGCGAAAGAAACGCCTGCGGCTTGCCCATGCCGTTTTCGACCATGCCGACGAAGGTGAAGGGAAGCGGCGGCGCGGTCGGAACAACGGGAATGGGCGGCGGCGGCGGCGGTGGTGGCGGCGGAGGCGGTGGCGGCGGAGGGAGCCAGCTGAGGCGTGCAAAGGCCTGGCCTTCGGACGACGGCACGGCCCGCGACGCCGATCCCGCGGGTCCGCTGGCCGCCGCCGTTTCGGCCGCCGAGGCACCGGGGCGTGGTGCAGCGATCATCGGCGCGCTGGCGGGCGGTGCCGGCAGCACGATCTCGTCGGCGGCGCGTTCCTTCGTCGTCCGCGTCCATTGCGCCGCGACGTAGAACGTGACGAGCCCGGCGCTTCCGAGGGCGAGCGCACGCAGCATCCTGGTCGTGCCGGCCATCTCATCGGCTCCGATAGACGAGGGTGAAGCGGACCACCGCGTCGAGGACCTCGACCTCGGCGGTTTCCCGGCTGAGGCGCAGCTCGTCGAGCGAGGCATGCGGAAGGTCCAGCAGCACGTTCGACGCGAACGCCTTCACCAATCCGTACTCGGCGTGCACCGGCAGCGTGACCACGTAGGTCACGAACGGCGACCCGGTCTCCTCCTTCAACTGGTACTCGCCCTTCAGGAGCTCGACCTTGTGCTGCGCCGCGCTCGCATAGATCCGGCCGAGATCGGCGGCCATCTGTTCGGGCAACGGGAAGGCTTCGACGTACTGCGCCAGCCGCTCGTCGCCGCTCGGTTCGCGCAGTTGCGTGGCGCCGCGGGCGCGCAGCGTCGACGAGCGCTCGGCGAGGTCGGCCCGGGTGCGCTCGCGGTCCCGGTCCAGACGCGGCAGCCAGAGCGCGACCGCCGTTGCGACGACGAGCAGCAGCAGGGCCGCGGGTCCCGCGTAGCCGAGGGCGCGCACGGCCCGCCGCCAGAAGCGGAGCAGCATCGGCATCATGGCGCCGCTCCCCAGCCGGCCTGCACCTGGAAGCGGATCGGCCGCCCGGGCGTCTGCAGCTGCACCTGATGCGATACGAGAAACGCCGACACGAGGCGCCGGTCCTTCTGCAGTGCCGCGAGATAGGCGAGCATGGCCTCCGGATCGCGCGCTTCGGCCGTCAGGCGAAACGATTGCTTCGCCGTCGAAGGCTCGACGGCGAGCAGCGCCACCGACTGCTGCGGCGCCGACTCGATCGCATCGAGCAGATCGACCCAGGGCGCGGTGAGGTTCTTGGCGACACGTTGCGCCGACTTCACCCTGGCCAGATAGGCCGGGTCGGGCTTGACCGAGGCCGGGCGCGGCCGGCCGACGTCGGACTGGCGAGCTTCGAGCTCGGCCAGGGATTGCAGATCGTGCCGGCGTTCCGAGAGGGCAGCGCCGAGCGCCACGAGCTGGACGACGAGAAGGACGATCGCGCCGGCCAGCATCGCCAGGCCGACGCGCGAGCGCGGCCGCGCCCCGGGCGCGAACTCGAGACGAAGTGGCGGTGCTCTCATGCCGGTACCCCGGACGGCGCGACGACGGTCCAGCGTGACGACGCCGCGCCGGCCGCGGCGTCGGCGCTGACGAGCAGGTAGACGGGCGCCTCGGTGGTCTCGATGCCCTGCCCGGCGAGCAGTCGTGCCGCACGCTCGTCGAGCAGCGCGAGCGCGCCGGCCGACGCGGCGCCGGTCGGTGCATCGGGCAGCGCATCGCCGCCGTCCCGCCACGGTCCGGTGCTGACGGCGCACAGCGCGCGGTCGACCACGCACGACACCACGGCGTGCGAACCCGAGGTGCTGGCGAAGACCGCGGTCGGCGCGTCGACGTCGCGCGCGAATGCGTTCCAGCGCCGCGCGAACACCGGCTGCACGCTGTCGAGGCGAAGGCCGCGTAGGTCGGCCGTCGCCGCCAGGGTTGCGATCAGGGCGCGCGGAACAGCGGCGATGACGAGATGTCGCTCGCCGGCCTGCAGGCTCCAGCGCACCTCGTGGTCGGCCGCCGCGTCGCCGAGGAGCTCGCCGGTGCACGCGGCCGCGATCGACTGCAGCTGACCGTCGGCGAGCGCGCCGAAGTCGCCTTCAGCGACGTCGAAATGGACCAGCGGGTCGGCGACCTCGACGACCAGACGGGCGCCGCGCAACGGTAGCGTCGCCTCGATCTCCTCGAGCACCTCTTGCAGCGCATCGGCGTCGAGGACGGAGGACGACGGCTCGCCGGACGACGCGGCGCCCGACTTCGCGGTGCGCAGCGAAGACGCGACGACGCTTCGCCGGCGCGGCCAGCCGGTCTCGAGCGTCGCGACGATGCCGTCGGGCCCGACCTGCAGGAGCAACGAGCTACTCCACGGGAGTGACACGATTGATCTCCTCCAGGGTCGTGCTGCCGTCGCAGGCCAGGGCGACGGCCGCGTCGCGCAGGCTGGTGAAGCCGCCGGCACGCGCCGACGTGCGGATCTGCGAGAGCGGCGCGCGCTGCACGAGCTGATCGCGCAGGATGTCGTTCATCGGCAGCGTCTCGGCGATCGCGCGCCGGCCCTTGTAGCCGGTGCCGCGGCAGTGCGCGCAGCCGAGGCTTCTCTTGAAGTGCGCCGACGCGCGCCGGGCCGCATCGATGCCGCTGCGCCGCAGCAGCTCGGCCGGCGGATCGGTCGCCTCGGCGCAGTGCGGGCAGCTCATGCGCAGCAGCCGCTGCGCGACGATGCCGTTCAGCGCCGCGACCAGGCTGTAGCTGTCGACGCCCATGTTGGCGAAGCGGCCGATGACGTCGAATACGTTGTTGGCGTGCACCGTCGTGAACACCTGGTGGCCGGTAAGGGCGGCCTGCACCGCGATCTGCGCGGTCTCGGCGTCGCGGATCTCGCCGACCATGATCTTGTCGGGGTCGTGGCGCAGGATCGAGCGCAGGCCGCGCGCGAAGGTGAGTCCCTTCTTCTCGTTGACGGGGATCTGCAGCACGCCCGGCAATTGATACTCGATCGGGTCCTCGATGGTCACGATCTTGTCGAGTCCGGTGTTGATCTCCGACAGCGCCGCGTAGAGCGTGGTCGTCTTGCCGCTGCCGGTCGGTCCGGTGACGAGCAAGAGGCCGTAAGGCATCTGCGCGGCGTCGCGGATGAAGCCCAGCACCGACGCATCGAAGCCCAGCGTGTCCAGCGTCAGCGCCTTGAATTGCCCGGTGAGGTGCTTGCGGTCGAGCACGCGCAGCACGGCATCCTCGCCGAACAGGTTGGGCATGATCGAGACGCGGAAGTCGATCTCGCGCTCGTCGACCACGACCTGGAAGCGGCCGTCCTGCGGGATGCGCCGCTCGGCGATGTCGAGCTCGGAGACGACCTTGATGCGCGAGATCGCCTGGTGCGCAGTCTCGACGTTGTCGATTTCCTTGACCACCTCGAGAACGCCGTCGAGGCGGTACTTGATGACCATGCCGTTCGGCTGCGTCTCCAGGTGGATGTCGCTGGCGCCGGTGCGCAGCGCGTCGTAGAGCGTCGAGTCTACGAGGCGGACGATCGGGCTCTCGGTCGCGTCGATGTTGGCGATCGTGATCGAGGGACCGGCCTCCGCGGTCGCGGAGCGCCCCTGCTGCAGGCGCACCGCGTCCATCGCGCGCACGCTTTTCTCGGCGGTGACCAGGAAGGCGAGCAGGTCGGCGCGCGTCGTCAATGCGAAGTCGGCGCGCCGGCCTTGCATGCGGATCTCGATCCAGCGGCGCAAGCGCGCGTCGGTCGGATCGGCGACGACGACGCAGAGGCGATCACCGTCGAGCGCGCCGATCAGGCAGCCGCGCCGCTTGCAGTCGGCGAACGAGGCAAGCCCGAAGTCCGGCTTCAGCAGACGCAGCTCGGCCATGCCGAGCGGGCGCAGACCGAAGTGGCGGGCGGCGATCGGCAAGAGCGCTTCCTCGGTCGTGCCGATCTGCTCGGCCAGCCACTCGATCACCGGCCGCGAACCGGCCGATCGTTGCGCCTCGCGCACCAGCGCGGCGTCGAGCGACCGGGACGCGGCGCTCGTGCTCTGCTCGGCGACCACGGCGCTCATTGCAGGCTCGACGCGAGGTCGAAGATCGGCAGGTACATCAGGACCACGATCGCGCCGATGACGAGACCGATGACGATCATCAGCACCGGCTCGAACAGCCGGCTGGTCAGCTCGACCGATCGCTGCAGGCTGGACTCATTGAACTGGGCGATGCGCTCGAGGATCTCGGCGAGCGCGCCGGTCCGCTCGGCGACGGCGAGCATGCTGCCGGCGACCGGATCGGCGAGCCCGGCGTCGTGCAAGGCGCCGCTCAAGCCTCGACCTTCCTGGATCATGCGCAGGGCCGCGGCCAGGCGCGCCGCGTCGGCGTCGCCGAGCAGGCTGGACGAGAGCTGCAGGGCGCGGGGCGCGGCGATGCCGCCGCGCACCAGCATGCCGGTGGTACGGTAGAGCTGGGCGTGGCGGAACTTGCGCACCGTGCTGCCGACGAAGGGCAGGGCATCGACCCAGCGCGCCTTCGCGCCGTCGCGCAGGACGCGGCGAGCCACCGTCACCGCGGCGATCGCGACAACGAGCGCGCCGACGGCGATTTCCCAGGCATGCCCGGCCGCGAAGCGGCCCCAGGACATCATGAGCTGCGAGCTCCAGGGCAGCTCCTTTCGCGTGCTCTCGATGAGGACGGCGAACTTCGGCACGACCACCGTGAGAAGAAACACGACCACGAGCAGGCCGACGCCGAGCAGCAGAGCAGGGTAGATCGCCGCGCCCACCACCTTGTCGCGCAGAGCGCGCAGGCTCTGCTGATGCTCCGCATAGCGGCGCAGCGACAGGCTGAGGTCGCCGGTCTGCTCGCTTGCGCTGACAGTGGCGATGAGCAGCGGCGGGTAGCGCCCGGGATGCTTGCCGAGGGCGCCCGAGAGCGGCAGGCCGTGGCTCACGTCCTGGATCAGATCGGACACCATCGCCCTTCGCGCCGCGACCGTTTCCTTGGCGGCGAGCGTGCGCAGTCCTTCGAGCACGGAGAGACCGGCCGAGAGCAACGATGCGAGTTCGTAGGAGAAGGTGGTGATGTCGAGGCCGCGGCGCGCCTGGGCCGAGGCTCGGGCGCTGCGTGTGGACGCCGCAGCGCTGGGCGCGCAGGTCAGGACCTGGAAGCCTTCGCGCGTGGCGCGACTGCGTGCGTCGGCGGCGTCGGCGGCGGAGAGGGCGAGCGTCTGCACCGCACCGGCCACCGACCGAACCACCAGCTCGAAGGTCATCGACATGCCGGCCGTCCCGTCAGGGACCCCACGAGTTCACGTCCTGGGCCTCGCCGGTGCCGCCGGGCTGCCCGTCCGAGCCGAACGAGATCAGGTCGTAGTCGCCGTGGTCGCCTGGAGCCTTGTACACATAGGGGTTGCCCCAGGGATCGGGAGGGACCGCCTTCTTGAGGTAGGGCCCGGCCCACTTGTCGAGGTTCGGCGGCTTGGCGTTGAGCGCGGCCAGGCCCATCTCGGTGCTGGGGTAGGCCCCGACGTCGAGCCGGTACTGATCCAGCGCCTTGCCGAGCGAGTCGATCTGCGCCTTCGCGATCTTCGTGTTGGACTTGCTGACCTGGTCGAAATAGCGAGGCGCCACCAGCCCCGCGAGCATGCCGATGATGACGATGACGACCAGCAACTCGAGCAACGTGAAGCCCAGCGAGAGCCGGTGGCCGAGGCGTCGTGCAGGTGAACCGGATACGCTCATGAAGGATCCCGAGGGTGGCGTGACGCCCGACGGACTGGCAGGGTCGGGCGCAACAGGGGTAGTGTTTGCACCAGCCTTAAGCGCGTCTTAAATGGGAAGACTTCCCCCTTAAACAGGGGGGGTCCGCGCTAGGGTCTACCCTCCAATACGCAGGTCACTCGTGCTACATCGAGTCGTACGGCGTTGACTTCTCAAGGAGCGGCTGACAGGCTCGCGCCGATGCATTTCCTCGCACTCGTCAGGTGGGTCGCGCTGCTTGCCGCGGTCGCCCTGCCGACGCTCGCGCAGTGCCAGATCTATGCCGGCACGTCGAGCGATTCGGGCGCCGTCGTGTTGTCGAGCTTCGCGTCGAGCGAGGCGAGCCACCTGCTGATGCCGGCGCCGCCGCCGCCGCCCGGCACGGCCGCGCCGACGGCGGCAGTGAATGCCCAGACTGCGGCACCTCGAATCTCCGCAGAGCTGCACCGGATCATCGATTCGGCGGCATCGCGCAGTGACATCTCGCCGCAACTGATCCGTGCCGTGATCGGCGCCGAATCGAACTACGAACCGCGCGCGGTGTCGAGCCGCGGCGCGATCGGATTGATGCAGTTGCTGCCCGACACGGCCAAGCGCTTCGGTGCGCAGGATCCTTTCGATCCGGTGCAGAACGTGTCCGCCGGTGCTGCCTATCTGAAGTGGCTGATGGGCTTCTTCAGAGACGACCTCGAGCTGGTGCTGGCAGGCTACAACGCCGGCGAGCAGGCCGTGGTCCGCGCCGGGCACAAGGTTCCGCCTTACGCCGAAACGCGCGCCTACGTGAAGAAGGTGATGGCGAACCTGCAACGCGACGCCACCGGCATCCTCTGACCGTTGCGCGACGGACGTCGGCGCGCCCCGGGCCAGTTCTCACGACTTGCATGTTGCGTGTCCAGGATGGACGCGACGCTTCATCATCGTTTTCGCATCGAGCGGAACATGCGTGATATCCATGGTCGATGACAGGTCGCGGTCGCGACGTGGAGAATCCGCCACCCCACGGCGGCGGAAAGCACCGCAAGATCCCATTTCGCATGAGCGACGAAGAAGCGAGCAGCCCGGAGCCACCGGCAGGCGAGGCGAAGCGCACGCGCCTGTGGAGCGTCGCGAGCCTGCGTCGCAAGCAGACACGCCAGGATCGCCGCACCCTCGGCGACGCGATCTTTCTTTCGCTCGTGCTGCACGCGCTCGTTCTTGCCATGCAGTTCGAAGACGCCGGTTTCGGCATCCCGGGCGTCAAGCTGCCATGGCAGGAGCGCCGCGCGGCGGTCCCCGAGCTGAGGGTGGTGCTGGTGGGCTCGCCCTCTGCGGTCGCCTCGGCCGCGGCCGCATCGGAATCGCGCGCGGCGTCGTCGCCCGCAACGGCGGTCGTCGCAGTCGTCGCGGGCGCGATGACGGTCGAGACGTTGCCGCCGCCCGGCGCGTCGTCCCTTGCTCCCGCGGCAGCATCGGTCGCGCCGGCGGCGGAAAGGATCCCACCCATGCCGGCCACCGGCACGCCACGGTCCCCGGCGGCCGCCGCCGTGGCCGCTCGACCGCCGGCCACCGCGAGCAGGTCGGCCGCCGTGCCGGCTCCGCCTCCTGCCGCCAAGGCCATCCCTTCCAGAACGCCGCCCGTCGCGGCGGCGCGCCCTGCACCGCGCGTCAGCGGGCGGGCACGTCCGTTGGTGCCAACCGAACCGCCGCCGCAGACGCCGCCGGGTGGCTCGGTGCTCGCGCAGATTCGTCCCGACGTCGACGCCTTCGCGGTGCCGCGCAGCGAAGCGGCGCCGCTGCAGTCCCTCGCCGCGTCGCAGCCGGAGTCGTCGGAACGCCTGGCCAGCGAAGCCGCGGAGAAGGAGCGGGTCGTCCGCGAAGCCGCGGAGCGGCGCGCCGTCGAAGTTGCGGTGAAGGAGAAGGCCGCACGCGAAGCCGCGATCGAGGAAGCGGGCCGGCAGGAGATCGCGCGTCAGGAGGCGTCGCGCCGAGAGACGGCGCGACAAGAGGTCGCGCGACAAGAAGCTGCGCGACAAGAGGCTGCGCGTCGCGAACTGGCGCGTCTGGAGGCCGAGAGGCAGGAAGTGGCGCGACAGCAGGTCGCGCAACAGGAGATCGAGCTCGCGCGGCAGGAGGCGCAACGACAGGAGATTGCGCGCCAGGAAGCTGCGCGGCAGGAGGCGGCGAGACAAGAGTCGGCAAGAGCGGAAGCGGCACGTCAGGACGCCGTGCGCCAGGAAGCGGCACGACAGGACGCGGCTCGTCAAGAGGTAGCGCGTCAGGAAGCCTCTCGATTGGACGCTGCGCGACAAGATGCCGCGCGACAGGAAGCGGTACGACAAGAAGCCGCAAGGCAAGAGGCAGCGCGACAAGAGGCCGCTCGACAAGAGGCCGCGCGTCAGGAAGCTGGACGACAGGAGGCGGCGAGACAGGAGGTAGCTCGACAAGAGGCAGCACGGCAGGACGCGGCACGACAGGACGCGGCACGACAGGAAGCTGCGAGGCAGGAAGCTGCGAGGCAGGAAGCTGCGAGGCAGGACGCTGCGCGGCAAGAAGCGGTACGCCAAGAGGCCGCACGGCAAGAGACCGCGAGACAGGAGGCAGCACGCCAAGAGGTCGCACGGCAGGACGCGGCACGACAAGAAGCTGCGAGGCAGGACGCTGCGCGGCAAGAAGCGGCACGCCAAGAGGCCGCACGGCAAGAGACCGCGAGACAGGAGGCAGCACGCCAAGAGGCCGCACGGCAGGACGCGGCACGACAGGAGGCAGCGAGGCAGGAAGCTGCGCGGCAAGAAGCAGCACGTCAAGAGGCCGCACGACAAGAGGGTGCACGACAAGAGGGTGCACGTCAGGAGGGAGCACGCCAGGAAGCCGCGCGACAGGGAGCCGCGCGACAGGCGGCCGAGCAGCAGGCGGCCGCGAACGCACGTCCAGGCCGCGGCGATCCGGAACGCTCGCGCGACGGCAACGACCAGGGTGGGCGGGCTGTTCCGTCCGCCGCGGCGACGGGCTCGGGCCGCGATGCCCCAGGCACGCCGTCGCGTCCGGTCGCGCCGGTGGTCGGCGAGCCGGCCAGGGCCGCTGCGCCCCGTGCCGCGGAACTGCAGTCCGGCCCGCCCGCCGTGGCCTTGCCACCGCCGCCGCCGCGCGACTCGCGACGGCGGACCTTGTTCGCGCGTTCCGATCGCAACGTCGTCTTGACCATGTACGCCGAAGGGTGGCGGCAGCGGATCGAGCTCAACGCCGCCGTCGAGGCGTTTCGCGAGGCCCGATCCAAGCCGCATGCCGACCCGATCGTGACCGTGGCCGTGCGCAGCGACGGCAGCGTCGAGGGCATCACCTTCGACCGGCCGAGCGGTTCGCCCGAGCTCGACGAAGCGATCCGGCGCATCGTCATCCTGCTGGCGCCCTATGGCGCCTTTCCGCCCGAACTGGCCAGCGAGTACGACGTCATCGAGATCCGTCGCGTCTGGACCTTCGAGACGGCGTTGCGTTTGTTCGCCGGTGGACGCTGACCTGGCGACATCGTTCACGCTCAGCCGGTGCGTCGGCGTCAGACATGAAACAGGTTGTTGCGCAGAGGGGGATTTGGCGCGGCGGCGGCCAAAATGTGAAAAGATCCCTTTTAGCCGAATCTCCGGCTGCCGCTCCCCGTCGACATGAAGGGCCCGATCCGCCTCCATCGCCGTCCCCGATGCCTCCCCCGGACATGACCACGATCACTTCTGCGCTCGTCGCGGCTCCTCCTCCTGCAACCGAAGCAGATGTCAAGCCGCGCACGATGAGCGACCTGACGCTGTACCTTCTGCTCGCCCTTCTCGTCCTCGGTGCGTGGCAGTTCACGCGGCTCGGCTACTTCAAGGCGGGCGACGACGTCGGCTACTGGCTCGGCGTGGCCGGCGGCACGATGATGGTCCTGCTCTTCTCCTATCCGCTGCGCAAGTACGTCCGCTTCACGTACCGCTGGGGCAAGGTGAAGTGGTGGTTCATCGTGCACATGGTCCTCGGCATCTGCGCGCCGCTGCTGATCCTCCTGCATTCGACCTTCGCGCTGAAGTCGCTGAACGGCAGCGTCGCCTTCTTCAGCATGCTGATCGTCGCCGGCAGCGGCGTCGCCGGCCGGTTTCTCTACGTCCGGATCCACCGCGGACTGCACGGCGAGCGCAACAACCTCGCCGACCTGCAGCGCCAGGCCGGCCTCGCCGAGGGCGAGCTCAAGTCCCGCCTGCGCTTTGCCCCCGAAGTCGCCGAACGGCTGCTCGCCTTCGAGGCCAGGGCCTTGGCGCCGAGCAAGGGGTGGACCTCGCTGCTGGATCGCGTCGTCCTGTTGCCGATGCGCCAGCGGTCCGCCTACGGTGAATCGGTTCACGACCTCAGCTCGCGGCTGCGCGCGATCGCCAAGGAACGCGGCTGGAAGAAGGACCACTACCGTCGGCGCCGCCGCCACGTCGTGTCGCTCACCCGGCGCTATCTGCAGAGCGTCGTCCGGGTCGCCCAGTTCTCCGCCTACGAGCGACTGTTCGCCCTCTGGCACGTTCTTCACGTCCCGTTCGTCTACCTGCTCATTCTCACGGCCTGCTTCCACGTGTTTGCCGTTCATGCGTATTGAGCATGCACTTCGCGAGGCCGGACCCGCCCCGCCCCGACCCCGGCCGGGCCACGTGGGCGTGGCGGATGGCCGTGCTGATGCTCGTGGCCGGCCACTGGATGTTTGGCGCGGCGGCGATGGCGCAGGCGCTCGAGTCGGTGCTGGCCCCGGGCAAGCTGGCCAAGGCGCATGCCAAGCTAGAAGGCGAGTGCGAGAAGTGCCACGTGCGCTTCGATCGCAACGCCCAGGACCGGCTGTGCATGGACTGCCACAAGGACGTCGGTCAGGACCTGCGCACGAAGGCGGGCTTGCACGGGCGACAGAAGCCGCAGGCGTGCAAGACCTGCCACAGCGATCACAAGGGTGTCGAGGCCGCGCTGGTCGCCCTCGACAAGCCGGCGTTCGATCATTCGGCCACGAATTTCGCGCTGCGCGGCGGCCATGCCAAGGTCGAGTGCGAGAAGTGCCACCTGCCGGGCAAGGGCTTTCGCATCGCTGCGCGCGACTGCGTCGCCTGCCATCGCAAGGACGACAAGCACAAGGGCTCGCTCGGCCCCAAGTGCGCCGATTGCCACACCGAGAAGACCTGGAAGGAAGCGAAGTTCGACCACGATACGACCCGCTTTCCGTTGACCGGCAAGCACGAGTCGGTCAAGTGCGACGACTGTCACAAGGAGGGGCGCTACAAGGAGACGCCGCTCGCCTGCGTCGCCTGCCACAAGAAGGACGACAAGCACAAGACGCGCTACGGCGAGAAGTGCGAGACCTGCCATGGCACCAAGGACTGGAAGAGCGTCCGCTTCAATCACGACACGGAAACACGCTATCCGCTGGTCGGCAAGCACCGGGCCGCGAAGTGCGACAGCTGCCATGTCGGCTTCCTCTACCGCGACAAGCTGTCCGCCAAGTGCTTCTCGTGCCACGAGAAGGACGACAAGCACAAGGGCACGCTCGGCAACGACTGCGGCCGCTGCCACATCGAGCGCAACTGGAAGGAAAAGGCCGGCTTCAGTCACGACAAGACCGACTTCCCGTTGCTCGGCAAGCATGCCACGGTGCAGTGCAAGGACTGCCACCTGAGCACGATGTTCAAGGAGGCGCCCAAGACCTGCATCGGCTGCCACAAGAAGGACGACAGGCACAAGGGCAGCCTCGGCGAGGCGTGCGAGAAGTGCCACAACGAGCGGGACTGGAAGAAGACCAGCTTCGATCACGCGAAGACCGCCTTCCCGCTGCTCGGCAAGCATCAGAAAGCGGAGTGCGGCGCCTGCCACAAGTCGACCAACTACAAGGAGGCGCCGAAGGACTGCTATTCGTGCCACAAGGTCGACGACAAGCACGAAGGCACGCAGGGCAAGGCCTGTGCGCAGTGCCACGACGAGAAGGCGTGGAAGCCGGCGCCGAAGTTCGACCACGGCCTGGCGCGCTTTCCGCTGCTCGGCAAGCACGTGCAGGTTGAATGCAAGATGTGCCACGTCGGCGCACTGTTCAAGAACGCGAAGAGCGACTGCTTCGCCTGCCACGCGAAGGACGACAAGCACAAGAAGACGCTCGGCACGCAGTGCGAGCAATGCCACAACGCGCGCAGCTGGAAGGTCTGGGATTTCGACCACGACACGCGGACCAAATTCGTGCTCGACGGCAAGCACAAGGGCGTGGCCTGCAGCGCTTGCCACACGCGGCCGTCGGAAGGACGGGTGGTCACCTCGTCGCTGTGCGTCAGCTGTCATCAGAAGAACGACGTGCATGAAGGCAGCTACGGCCGGCAATGCCAGCAGTGCCACGTCACCGAATCGTTCAAGACGATCAAGTCCAGGGCCGGACGAACGGTGAGCCGAGCCGATCCCGACCTGCGCTCGGGCATGCGCCTGCCGGCCGCCTCGAGGACGCTTCCTTCATGACGGCCGGGGCGATCCTTCGCCGGCTTGCCGGAGCCGCGGTCGCCCGGATCGCGCCGGCTTCGCTCGCGGCGTTGGCACTGCTCCTCGTGCTTCTTGCGCTGCCGTTCGCCGCGTCGGCACAGTCGTCGGGCGCCAGCTTCGACCACGTCGCGACCGGCTATCCGTTGACCGGCGCCCACGAGCAGGTGCGCTGCGAGACCTGCCACATCAAGGGCATCTTCAAGGGCACGCCGAGGGACTGCGCGACCTGCCACGTGCAGAACAACCAGCGTGGCGCGCTGGCCAAGCCGGCCAATCACATCCAGACCACGGACAGCTGCGACCAGTGCCACACGGTGGCCGCGTTCACTGGCGCGATCTTCAGCCACGTCGCCGTGGCGCCGGGGTCGTGCGCGAGCTGCCACAACGGGATTCGCGCGCAGGGCAAGCCGGCCAACCACATACCGACCACCTTGTCGTGCGATCAATGCCACGGGACGGTTGCGTTCGCGCCGGCGCGCGCCTTCGACCACTCGGTGCTCAATGGCGTGCTGACGACCTGCGCGACCTGCCACGACGGCACCAAGGCGACCGGCCAGCCGGCCAAGCACATCGCGACGACCGACCCGACGCTGTGCGGCTCCTGCCACGTCGCCTCGACGCAGAGCGGATTCAAGAGCTTTGCCGGCGGCCAGATGGACCATACCGGCATCGTCTCGGGTTGCGCCAGCTGCCACGGCCCCAGCGTGACCGGCGGCACCTTCGCCGGCATCACCCGCATCGTCGTCATGCCGCCGACCGCGCCGGCCGGGCCCAGCTCGCACATCCCCACGTCGACGACCTGCGAGAGCTGCCACCTGGCGAGCAAACCTGCCGGGCTGGTGCCGGCGAATACGCCGACACCGGCACCCGGCAGCCGCTTCGCGCTGCCCGCGCCGACCGGGCCGCAGATCCACGCCGGCATCACCGGCGGTTGCAACGCCTGCCACGACAGCAACTTCGTGTGGATGGGCGTCGCTGCCTATCCGATCGCACCTGTCGTCGTCACCACGGGGGCGGTCTACACCGGCTTCCAGACGCGGCCGCTCACCACCGCGGGAGCGTTCCGCGTCGCCGACGCCGCGCATCCGACCTCGGGCGACTGCTCGGACTGCCACGCCGGCACGACGTCGTTCGACGCGCAGGCCAAGCCGGCGAACCACATCCCCTACGCCGCGACGGCGACCTGCGCGGCCTGCCACACGACACCGGGCGACTTCGCCACGATCCCGACGCTGGCCAACATCCACGCCAACGCGCAGAGCACGACCTCGAACTGCGCGCAATGCCATGGCGCGGCGGCGCCGAGCTTCGCGATCCCGGCGGCCAACTTCAGCATCGTCGGCCTGCCGGGCAATCACGTTCCGACGAGCGCTTCGTGCGAGACCTGCCACGTCGGCGCAGGCTCGAGCGTCGCTGTCACGCCGGTCGGCAACGGCGCGAAATTCACCGGCTCGAAGATGAGCCACAGCGGCATCACGAACAACTGCGCCGCCTGCCACGGACCTGCGATCACCGGATCGAGCTTCATCGGCGTGACGAAGATCATCGTCATGCCGCCGACCTCGCCGGTCGGGCCGACTTCACACATCCCGTCGTCAACGACGTGCGAGGCTTGCCACCTGGCGACGACACCCGCCGGACTGGTTCCGGCCGTGGCGACGGCGAACGCGCCGGGCAGCGCCTTTCAGACGCCGGCGCCGACGACGGCGCAGATCCACGCCGGCGTCACCGGCGGTTGCTCGTCGTGCCACGAGGCCAGCTTCATCTGGATGGGCATGAGCGCCTACCCGATCGCGCCGACCATCCTCGTGGCGGGTGCCCAGTACACCGGCTTCCAGACGAGGCCACGCGCTGCCGCAGGCACCTTCAACGTCGCCGACCCATCGCATCCGGGCAGCGGCGACTGCTCGCAATGCCACAGCGGCACCGACTTCTTCACGGCCCTGGACAAGCCGGCCAACCACATCCCTTACGCGGCGACGGCGCAGTGCACCGCGTGCCACACCACGCCGGGCGACTTCGCGACGATGCCGACGCTGGCCAACATCCATGCCAACGCGCAAAGCACGACGAGCAACTGCGCGCAGTGTCACGGTGCGGCCGCGCCGAGCTTCGCGATCCCGGCCAACAACTTCAGCATCGTGGGCCTGCCCGGCAATCACATTCCGACGAGCGCGTCGTGCGAGACCTGCCACGTTGGCGCCGGCTCGAGCATCGCGGCGACGCCGGTCGGCAATGGCGCCAAGTTCACCGGCTCGAAGATGAGCCACAGCGGCATCACGAACAACTGCGCCGCCTGCCACGGGCCTGCGATCACCGGATCGAGCTTCGTCGGCGTGGCGAAGATCGTCGTCATGCCGGCGACCTCGCCGGTCGGGCCGACCTCGCACATACCGTCGAGCACGACCTGCGAGACCTGCCACCTCGCCACCGTGCCGGCCGGACTGATCGCCGCGACCGCGACAGCGACCGCGCCGGGCACCGCGTTCGCCGCGCCGGCGCCGAATACCGCGCAGATCCACACCGGCGTCACGGGCGGTTGCTCGTCGTGCCACGAAGCCAACTTCGTGTGGATGGGCGTCAGCGCCTATCCGATTGCGCCGACGACGCTGGTGGCAGGTGCGCAGTACACCGGCTTCCAGACCCGGCCGCGCGCTGCCGCCGGCACCTACAACGTCGCCGATGCATCGCACCCGGCGACCGGCGACTGCTCGCAGTGCCACAGCGGCACGAACTTCTTCACCGCCCAAGACAAGCCCGCCAATCACATTCCCTACGCGACCGGCGCGAGCTGTGCCGCCTGCCACACGACGCCGGGCGACTTCACGACGATCCCGACGCTGGCCAACATCCACGCGAATGCGCAGAGCACGACGAGCAACTGCGCGCAGTGCCACGGCGCGGCCGCCGCGAGCTTCGCGATCCCGGCCACCAACTTCACCATCGTCGGCCTGCCCGGCAACCACGTTCCCACTGCCGCTTCATGCGAGCTGTGTCACGTCGGCGCAGGCTCGAGCGTCGCCGTCACGCCGGTCGGCAACGGCGCGAAATTCACCGGCTCGAAGATGAGCCACAGCGGCATCACCAACAACTGCGTCGCCTGCCACGGGCCCTCGATCACCGGATCGAGCTTCGTCGGCGTGACGAAGATCATCGTCATGCCGCCGACCTCGCCGGTCGGGCCGACTTCGCACATCCCGTCGAGCACGACTTGCGAGAGCTGTCACCTCGCGACGGTTCCCGCGGGCCTGGTGCCGGCCGTGGCGACGGCGAACACGCCGGGCAGCGCCTTTCAGACGCCGGCGCCGACGACGGCGCAGATCCATGCCGGCGTCACCAGCGGTTGCTCGTCGTGCCACGAGGCCAGCTTCGTCTGGATGGGCATGAGCGCCTACCCGATCGCGCCGACGGTCCTGACGACCGGTGCGCAATACACGGGCTTCCAGACGAGACCACGTGCCGCCGCGGGCACGTTCAACGTCGCCGACGCATCGCACCCGGCGGCCGGCGATTGTTCGCAGTGCCACAGCGGCACCGCCTTCTTCACCGGCCAGGACAAGCCGGCCAACCATATTCCGTACGCGGCGGCAGCGCAGTGCAATGCCTGCCACACGACACCCGGCGATTTCGCGACGATGCCGACGCTGGCCAACATCCACGCGAGTGCGCAAAGCACGACGAGCAACTGCGCGCAGTGCCATGGCGCCGCGGCGGCGAGCTTCGCGATCCCGGCCAACAACTTCAGCATCGTCGGCCTGCCCGGCAATCACATTCCGACCGCGGGTTCCTGCGAGACCTGCCACGTTGGCGCCGGCTCGAGCATCGCCGCGACGCCGGTCGGCAACGGCGCCAAGTTCACCGGCTCGAAGATGAGCCACAGCGGCATCACCAGCAACTGCGTCGCCTGCCACGTGCCTTCGGGGACGTCGGCGAGCTTCGTGGGCATCGCCAGCATCGTCGGCATGCCGCCGACCTCGCCGGTCGGGCCGACCTCGCACATCCCGTCGAGCACGACCTGCGAGACCTGCCACCTCGGGACGGTGCCCGCCGGGCTGGTCGTCGCGTCGGCGACGAAGACCGCGCCCGGCACCGCGTTCGCCGCGCCGGCGCCGACCACGGCCCAGATCCACGCCGGCGTCACCAGCAACTGCAGCGCCTGCCACGAGTCGAACTACGTCTGGATGGGCATGGGGGCGTATCCGATCGCGCCGACGACACTGGTCACGGGCGCGCAGTACACCGGGTTCCAGACCCGTCCGCTGGCCTCTGCAGGCACCTACCGGGTGGCCGACGCCGCGCATCCGGCCACCGGCGATTGCTCGCAATGCCACAGCGGCACGAACTTCTTCACCGGCACGGTCAAGCCGGCCGGCCACATCCCGACCAACATCGCGACCTGCTCGACCTGCCACGTCGTCGCCGGCGACTTCTCGGTCGCGGGCTTGACCGCCAGCGGCGCGACGCTGCACACCGGGATCACCAGCAACTGCATCGCCTGCCACTCGGCGGGCACCGGCTTCGGACCGTTCGCCGGCTGCGCCACGCAGGCCACCTGCGCCTCACCTCCGCCGATCACCTACCAGCCGAAGACAACGCCGCTCCTGGCCGGCGGTTCGCCCACCACACCGTCGCCTTCCACGCATATTCCGACCGTCGGCATCACCTGCGAGAAGTGCCATTCGGCGGCGGTGTTCACGTCGTTCGCGGGCATGAACATGAGGGGCAACACGCCCGCCCATACCGCGGTCGGCGCCGACACCTGCATCACCTGCCACGAAGGCGGCCCGCCAGCCTACCAATGGTTCGGCGTCAACATCGTCACCAAGGCGGTGGGCCACCAGGGCCGCAAGGCCGGCCAGGACTGCATCAGCTCCGGCTGCCACAAGAAGAGCTACTCGCAGTTCGACACCCTGGCGCGGGTCCGCCCGGTCCTGCGCGCCGCCGTCGCCGGCGCGAACACGCGACTGATGCCCGATGGCACCGAGTTGCCGTCGATCGGCGGCGCCCAGGCCTTCGACCACCGCGGCGTGCTGCCTGGCCAGTGCCAGACCTGCCACAACGGCCAGGCGGCGCGCGGACAGCCGCCTCGTCACCTGGCGACGCGTGCGTCGTGCGACACCTGCCATCGCAACACCGCCTGGGTGCCGGCCGAGTTCAGCCACCAGGGCACGCTGCCGGGTCAATGCCAGACCTGCCACAGCGGCAGCTCGGCGAACGGCAAGCCGTCGGGCCACTTCGTGACGGCCCGTTCGTGCGACGCCTGCCACCGCACGGTCGGCTGGATTCCGGTCAACTATTCGCACGTGTCGCCGCTTTATCGGGCGGCGCCCGACAAGCCCACTTGCGTCAGCTGCCACGTCACCAACGGCGAGATCATTCCGCGCCTCTTGCGCGGCGGCCCGAGGCCCCGGCCGGTGCCCGGATCCTGAGATGAGCGAGCGTCGGGAAGGCGTTGCCGCGGCCGCGGAGGCCCAGCGCAGCACCGGGCGGTGGCGCTGGCTCGCGGGCGCTGCGCTGGTGCTGGTGCTCCTCGACGGCCAGGCTCAGACGATCGACGACGTCAGCCTGCAGACCCAGGGCAGCGACGTGGTGGCGCGGATCGCCTTCAACGCCAACGTCCGCTTCCTGCAGCAGCAGCCGGCCGGTACGTCGACGCTCTACCGGATCACCTTCGACCTGGTCGCGGCCGACGAATCGATCCTCAACCAGACGGCGCAGGAATCGAAGCGTGTCGCGGCCGGCGCGGGCGCTCCCGAGTTCACGCTGACCTACGCGCCGGTGCGCGGGCGGCGGGTTCGGGAGCTCGTGCTGGAGCTGCGGTCCAGCGCCGCCGTGAAGGTGCGGCAGGGTCCGTCGTCGCGTGCGATCGACCTCGTCTTCACGGGCCTGGCGCCGGACGCGCGCGTGCTCCCGGCGGCGCCGGCCGGCGCCGTGGCGACGGCCGCGCCCGCCTCCGACAAGCCGTTCGCGGTGACGCTGCAGAGCGTGCCCGTGACGGCGCTCGACAAGCTGCTCCCGGTGCCCGGGCGCTACCAGGCGTACGACGCCTTCGTCGGCAATGCCGTCGTCGGCGGCGTGACGATTGCCGAGCTCCACATCGGCTACTTCGCCACCGCCGAAGAAGCCGAGGCCGTTCGCAAGAGTGCCCTCGACCGGTTTCCCGATGCCGTCGTCGTCAACCTGGCGCAACGGCGCGACGAGATGCTGAGATCGACATCGTCGGCAACGCGGGCGACAGCCGCTGCCGCACCGGCGCCCGTGGCCGCGACCGCGGCGGCTCCGTCGGCGTCGGCCGGCGCCGCGGTGGCACCCGTGGCGGTGACGCCGGCGACGACGCTGCTGGGCTCGCCGGCGGTCGAGGCGCGCGCCGCCGCATTGATGACGCAAGCCCGAGAGGCGCTGGCGGCGCGCCGCCTCGAGGTCGCGGTCAACAGCCTCAACCAGCTGCTCCTGCTGCCGCCGAACAGCTTCTCGCAGGAAGCGCAGGAGCTGATCGGCCTGGCCCGCGAACGCTCGGGCGACCTGCGCCGGGCGCGCGTCGAGTACGAGCTCTACCTCAAGCTCTTTCCCGAAGGCGAGGGCGCGCAGCGTGTCGCGCAGCGGCTGGCTTCGCTCGAAGGCGGAGCGACGCCGGCGACCGCGGGCGCCGCCGGCGCCGCAGCGCCGGCGGCCGCCGCAGCGAGCCCGGCGCCGGCCGCGGGCGGCCGCTACAACGGCAACATCGCGCAGTACTACTACGGCGGCAAGGCGCGCAGCCAGTCGCTCGTCAACATCGCGTCGGGCATCGACCAGTCGACCGTCACCAAGACGACCGAGTCCGCCATCGTCACCAGCGTCGACCTCGGGGCGCGTTTCTCATCGCCGGAGGCCGAGACGCGCGCCGTCGTCCGCGGTACCGGCTCGTTGAACCTGGTCTCGTCCTCGCACAGCACCAGCCTGCTCAGCGCGGCCTACATCGACTACAAGCGCAGCGAGAGCGGCCTCGCGCTGCGCATCGGCCGCCAGTCGTCGATCAGCGGCGGCCTGATCGGCCTGTTCGACGGCGTGTCGGCGACCTATCCGGTGACGCCGCAGCTCAAGGTCGACGTGATGGGCGGCGTGCCGGCCAACTCGCTGGTCTCGGCGCCTTCGGAACGCCTGCTCGCGGCGATGCTCGAGGCCGACGGCATCTTCGACCGCTGGGGCGGCGACCTCTACGTCATCGACCAGACCACCGAAGGGATCGCCAACCGGCGCGCGGTCGGCATCGAGACCCGCTATTCGGACGACCAGTTCTCGATGTACTCGCTGCTCGACTACGACGCGCTGTTCCGCAAGATCAACGCAGTGTCGCTGCAAGGCTCGTTCCAGGCGCCATCGCAGACGACGGTCACCCTGCTCGTCGACTCGCGCAAGGCGCCTTCGCTGGAGTTGACCAATGCCTTGATCAGCTCGGGCGCCGTCTCACTCAATGCGCTTCTCCAGATGCAGACGCTCGACCAGATCCGGGCCGCCGCGCTCGCCACCACGGCCGAGGCCAGGCAGGGCCTCATCAGCATCTCGCGGCCGCTCAGCCCGAAGTGGCAGGTCGCGGTCGACCTGCGCTACAGCGAGATCGGCGCCTTGCCCGCAGTCGGCAACTTCGAGGCGACGCCGGCCACCGGCGGGCAGTACGGGGCGACGCTGCAGCTCACGGGCTCGAATCTCTACTCGGCGCGCGACATCAACAACTTCAATCTGAGCGTGCTCTCGACGCCGCTTTTCAAGGGCGCGCAGATCTCGTACAACAACCTGACCGGCCTGCGCGGCAACGACATCACACTTGAACCTTCGCTGCGCTTTTACACCCAACGCGACAACCAGGGCGTCAAGCTGAACCGGATCTCGCCAGGCCTGCGCGCCTCGTACCGCCTGTCGAACCGGGCCAGCATCCTCGGCGAAAGCATCGTCGAGCACTCGAAGACGGACGGCCCCACCAACAATGACACGACGAACTCGATCTTTTTCTATTTCGGCTATCGCTACGAGCTGTTCTGAGGCGGGCGCGTGAGCGCCATCGCCTGGCTGGGGCCGGCCGCCGCCGTCGTCGTCGTCCTTGTCGTCGCCTTCGTGGCAGGGTCGCTGCGCGCGCGCCGCCGCCAGGCGCGCGAGCTCGCGCCGCTGACCGGCCGGATCGAATCGTCGCGATCGCGCCTGCGCGAGCTGCATCGCCAGCTCGAGGCCGGAGAGATTTCCGCCGAAGCCGTCGACCAGGAGCAGCAGACACTGACGGCGGCGCTGCTCGAAGCGACGGCCGCGGTCGCGGCGCCGCATCGCGTACCGGATCCGGCGCTGGTTGGTGTCACCGTGGTGGTGGCAGCGATCGCAGCGGCGGCCGTCCATTTCGGCGCCGATCGCCAGGCCGAGCCGCCGCCGGCGCGCGTCGTGACGCAGGCGTCGAGCGCACCGCCCGCATCTGCCAAGGCAGAAGCAAAGCCCGTGCGTGCCTTGTCCGACGAGCAGTTGCAACGGATGGTCGAGCAGTCGTCGGCCCAGGTGAAGAAGGCGCCCGGCGACGCTGCGGCATGGGCGATGCTGGCCCACTCCTACGACATGCTCGGCAAGTTCGCCGAGTCGAGCAAGGCCTACGCGACGCTGTCGAGGCTGCTGCCGAAAGACGCGCAGGTGCTTGCCGACTATGCGGATGCGCTCGCGGTCGCCAACGGCCGCACCCTGGCCGGCGAGCCGACGGCGTTGGTGAAGAAGGCGCTCGCGCTCGATGCGCGCAACCTCAAGGCCCTGGCCCTGGCCGGGACCGCGGCCTACGAACGCAAGGACGTGGTCGAGGCGCTCGACTACTGGCAACGCGCGCTGGCGGCGTCGCCCGATCCGGCATTCCGCGAGCAGATCGAGGGCAGCATCGCCGAGGCGCGCGCGACGACCGGCGACGCCCGCGCGAGCGCGGCTTCAGCCGCCGCTCCGACGGCCGTGGCGGGCAGCGCGGCGGCCGGTGCGGCGCTCGTCGCCGGCCGCGTCTCGCTGGCCGACGATCTCGTCGCCAAGGCACCGCCGGATGCCACCGTCTTCATCTTCGCGCGGCCGGCCCAGGGCTCGCGCATGCCGGTGGCGCTGCTGCGCAAGAAGGTGCGCGACCTGCCCGTCGATTTCACGCTCGACGATTCGAACGCCATGGTGCGGGACGCGAAACTTTCCCAGGTCCCGACAGTCGTGATCGGGGCGAGGATCTCGACGCGCGGCGACGTCACGCCCAAGCCCGGCGACATGCAGGGTTGGTCGGCCCCGGTGCCGGTGGGCACGCGCGGCATTCGGCTGGAAATCAGCGAGGTTCTCAAATGAGCGGTGTGGTTCGAGATTTCCGGGCACGGGCCGGCGTGTTGCTTCTGGCGAGCGGCCTCGCCGCCGCGCCGGCACATGCGGTGCTAGGCGGCGACGCCTCGACGATCGCCGGCGACGGCGCGCGCCTCAATGCGACCCGCCATCAGGTCGCGCCGTTGAGCACGCAGGTCGGCTCGCATGTGATCACGCTCGCCGACGGCTCCAGCATCCGCGAGTACACGAACGCCGGCGGCATCGTATTCGCGGTCGCCTGGAGCACGCGGTTCAAACCGGACCTGACGGCCTTGCTCGGCCAGCACGCGCCGGCCTACGCGGCCGCTGCGAGCGAGGCGATGAAGGCGCCCGGCATCCGACGCCAGGTCGACCTGCGCCGGGGCGACCTGATCGTGCAGTCGGCGGGCCGCATGAACGCCTTCGTCGGCAAGGCGTGGCTGCGCTCGCTCGTTCCCGAAGGAGTCGACGTCGATGCGCTGCGCTGATCGCCTCCTTGCGGTTCTCGCCGCGTCGCTGCTCGCCTTGGTGCTTCCGGGCTGCGGCGGCAACTCGACGGAAACGACCGTCACCGGCGGCGGCCCGAGCGTCGTCAGCCTCGACACGCCGACCGGACCGAACACCACCGAGATCGTCGTCGACTCCGGCCCGGCCGGCTTCTCGCTCGGCTCCGCCAACATTCCCTACGTCACCGTGACCGTCTGCGCGCCGGGATCGGCGACGGCTTGCGTCACGATCGACCACGTCTTCCTCGACACCGGCTCGTACGGCCTGCGCCTGCTCAAGAGCAAGGTCGCCACGCTGTCCCTGCCGATGATCGACGTCCCGGCCGACGCCGCGAGCCACACGGCGGCCGGACGCGCCCTCGAGTGCTATCCCTTCGTGCTCGGCGCCGTCTGGGGACCGCTGGCCAGCGCCGACCTGCGCATCGCCGGTGAGATGGCCTCGTCGCTGCCGGTGCAGTTGATCGACGACGCGACGCCGATGAGCGATCCGGCGCCGGCTGCCTGCGTCAACGCCGCCAACGGCGGCCTGCAGAACTCGGTGGCCGGGCTGCAGGCCAACGGCATCCTCGGCGTCGGCATGGTCGCCTTCGACTGTGGCATCGGCTGCCGCGACGGCGACTATTCGAGCGGCTACACGCTGTACTACTCGTGCCCGGGCGCGGCAGGGTCGGCCTGCGGCCCGGCGGCGATCCCGCTCGCGCTGCAGGTGCAGAACCCGGTTGCGCACTTCGCCGTCAACAACAACGGCACGGTCATCGCCATGCCGGCGTTGACCGATCTCGGCGCCGACATCGCCAAGGGGCGGCTCGTGTTCGGGATCGGCACCCAGGCCAACAACCAGATTCCGCCGACCGCGAAGATGCTCTTCGTCGATGCGAACCCGGCCGATCCCGGCTACCTCTACTTCTCGACGAGCTCGGGCGCCACGACCTACCCCTACAGCTACATCGACAGCGGATCGAACGCCTTCTTCTTCGATGACGCGTCGCTGGCCAAGGGCTGCAAGAGCTCGCCGGCTTCGAGCGCCGGCTGGTATTGCCCGGCCACCGTGCAGCAACGAACCGCGACCATCAGCGACGCGTTCGGCACCAGCGCGCCGGTCGACTATGCCGTGACCAGCGCCGACGTGCTGTTCCAGACCACGAGTGCCTCGTTCGCGACGCTGGCCGGGTCGGCGGGGCAGGGCGCGAGCACGTTTGTCTGGGGCGCGCCGTTCTTCTACGGCCGCACCGTGTTCACCTCGATCTGGGGCCAGGCGCTCTCGCCGAACGGTCCCTGGAACGCGTTCTAGCGCCGCTCGCGTCGCGCCTCGGCCGCCACCCGCACCTGTCTTCGCCGATGCAGGCGCATCGCCAGCATCGACAGGACGGCGCCGAGCAGGAAAAGGTCGGACCATGGATCGAGCGCGCCGCCGCCTGAATCGGTCGAGGGCGGCGGCGGTGGCGGTGGCGGCGTGCCACCGCCGACCACGGCGATCCCGGACAGGCTCGCCAGCCCGGCGCGCGTCGCCGCATAGAGCGTGCTGCCGCTGGCCCGCAGCGTGTGCACCTCCATCGATGGCAGGGCGGTGTTTCCCGAGCCGGTGTAAGCCGTCCACGAAAAGCTCGTCGCCAGCGGACTCACGAACACGCCGTTGCTGCCGGTCGAGGCATAGATCGAGACACCGTCGCTGTAGAGGCCGGTGACCGCGCCGAACGGGTCCGAGATCTGCTGCGCCGGGTCGGCGCTGGTGTTGGCCGATGCCCACGCGGATCCTTGCGTGGCGAAGAGAACGAGGCTGCCGTTGGTCGACGCGAGCAGGCCGCCGCCGACGGGCACGAGCGCGGTGATGCGGTCGGTGCCCGACGGGCCGTTCGCATACGCGGCCCAGACTGCGGTGCCGGTGACGACGCTCGCCTCGGTCGCGAGCCACACGACGTTGACGTCGGTCGCGTCGATGGTGACGGCGAAGACGTTGCCGCCCGACACGAGCAGGGTCCTGACGCTGGCGCCGCTCAGGCCCGCGGCGACCGGCACCGCGGCCGAAGGCGCCGCGCCGAGCGGAACCGCCCATGCGCCGGTGTCGGTGCCGACGATGAGCGCGCTGCTGCCGAGCGCGAGCGCACCGACCCGGCCCGTGATCGCGGTCGACCCTACCGGCGACCACTGCGCCGTCGAAGGCGAATAGGCGAACAGGCCACGCGTGGTGGCGGCGAAAAGCGTCGCGTGGGCGTTGTCGGGCAGCAGGGAGATCACGGTGTCGTTGGCGCCGAGCACGCCGCCGACATGGGTCGACGCCCAGGAGGCGCCGCCGTCGCTGCTGGCCAGGACTTCGTCGTAGTCGTTGCCGACCGCGGCAGCGAACAGCGTCGTGCCGAGGACCGCGCTGTCGACGATGCTGGCGTTGTCGAGGCGCACATGGGCGCCGCCCGCGGCGAGCGCCGCGGGGCCGTTGCTCGGCGTCCAGGCGACGCCGCCGGCGAGCGAGGTCACGCCGACGCTCGCGACACCGAATCCGGCGCCGACGAACACCGTGCCCGCCGCGGCCCCAGGCAGCTTCGCGATCGCGAAGGCATGGGCCGACGGCGCCACGGCCAAGGGGCCCGTGGCCAGGAAATTGACGCCGTCGACGCTGACAAAGACGCCTTCATCGGTGCCGAGCAGCACGGCCGGCGCGCCGCCGGCGGCGATCGGCACCGTGGCGAACGAACGGCAATTGAACGGAATCGCGCCGGTGCTGGCGACCGGCGACGGCTGCCACACCGGCACCGCATCGAGCGGGTTGCCCGACTGGAAGGCGCTGCCTCCGCTGCAGGCGTAGGCCCGAAGGAACTCGCCGCTGTAGTGCACCGCCGTGATCGATCCGGCGGCCAGGTCGCCGCTCGGGTCGCCGTCGTTCCAGGCCAGGGCCGTGCTCGCCGGCAGGACCGACGCGGTGTAGAGCTTGTTGCCGGAGGCGGCAAGCAGCGCCGCCGGCGCTACCGGCACCTGGGCCGCGACCAGGGCGATCGAGTCGACCGTCGCGCCCGCTGCGCCGGGCAGGGCGGCGAAGGTCCAGGCTGGTGCCGGCGCCGGCGCCGAAGTGTCGATCGCCGTGACATAGATGCCCGGCACGGCAACGCCGTCGGTCAGGCCGGTGGCCGCGAAGAGGCGGCTGGTGCTCGCGTCGAAGGCCAGCAGCGTCATCGGCGTCGCCGTCGTCGGCCCGGGCAGGGGCGTCCACGCCGGCGCCGTGCCGAGCATCGTGTAGAAGACGCCCGCGTCGGTGGCGGCGTAGAGCCAGCGGCCGTCGGAGGCCAGGCCATGGACGGTATAGAGCCGCTGCCGGCCGGTCACTGTCGATGCCGTCAGGCCGGCGTTGTCGGCGCTCCATGTGGCGCCTGCATCGGCGCTCACGAAGACGCCGTTCTCGGCGGTGCCGGCATACAGCACGGCATCGGCCATCGGGCTCGTCAGGAGGGCCGTGACGCTGCCGCCGGGCGGCCCGATCGTGTTCCAGACGGCGGCGTTTTGCGCCTGCGCGGCGGTGGCAAGCATCAATCCGAACAGGGCGGCGATGGCCGCACGGACGATCCGGCGTCGCCCGCGGCGCGTGCCCCACGGGTCGGCGTTGTCGAGTGGCCAGGTCTTTGCGCGCGTCATGGAGGCTTCCGTTGTTGCCGGCTGCGGCCGGACGATGCCGACCCTCGTGCGAACGTCAATGTTGCCGACGAAGCAGGACTTTGGCACGACGCGATTCATTTGCTCACAACCGTCGACGAGATCATTGCCGAATCTGGGCAAAATTCCCATTCCCCTCGTGACATACGGGTCGAAGGGGGTCTTCTGCGGGTCCGGGTGTTGCTCTGACCGCATACTCGGCCCTGCGCCGGAGATCGCCGCGCCGGCCCTGCGGGCCGCCTCGAGTTCCCTCCCTGCCACCGCGGCTTTCAACGGAGATTGACGCTTGATTCCCGAGCTTGGCCAGATCGCATTGCTGCTGGCGCTGGCGGTCGCCCTGATCCAGGGAACGATCCCGATGATCGGCGCGGCCCGCGGGCGCGCCGACTGGATGTCGATCGCGCGGCCGGCGGCGCAGACCCACTTCCTGCTTGTCGCCGTCGCCTTCGCGTGCCTGGCCGGCTCGTTCGTGCGCAACGACTTCTCCGTGCTCTACGTCGCCGCCAATTCGAACAGCGCGCTGCCGCTGGCCTATCGCTTCGCCGGCGTCTGGGGCGGGCACGAGGGATCGCTGCTGCTCTGGGTCATGATGCTGAGCGTCTGGATGCTCGCGGTGGCGCAATTCAGCCGGCACCTTCCGCAGCCGGTGGTCTCGCGCATCCTCGCCGTGATGGGCCTGGTCAGCGTCGGCTTCCTCCTGTTCATGCTGGCGACCTCGAATCCCTTCGAGCGGCTCTTTCCGGTCCCGCCCGACGGCAACGATCTCAACCCGCTGCTGCAGGACCCCGGCATGGTGGCGCACCCGCCGATGCTCTACATGGGCTACGTCGGCTTCTCGGTCGCCTTCGCCTTCGCCGTGGCGGCGCTGATCGGCGGCAACCTCGACGCGACCTGGGCCCGCTGGACCCGGCCCTGGACCCTTGCCGCCTGGACCTTC
>JANXXS010000125.1 GCA_025350505.1 Burkholderiales bacterium | reverse complement strand
TGCCGATGCTCGCCTGCGCATCCTGCAGCAGGCGCTCGCCGGCGCGCGCGACGCTGTCGGCGAACGGCGCCGGCGTGACGGGTGCCGGCGCCGGCGCGAGCGGTGGCGCGGGCGGCGGCGAGGCGGCGGGCGGCGGGGTCGCCTTGGCGGCGCCGGCATCACTGCCCGGCGGCGCCGCGCACCCGGCGACCAGCAGCATCGCCACGCCGAACAGAGCCCAGGGTCTGACGGTACGAGGGGTCTTCATGGCGTTCGCAGCGCATGCGCCGGTGGCTGGGAGAGGCCGGACTGTAGCCCCGATCTCAACCCCTTCCGTTCGCATCGGTAACCGCTGCCCCTACCTGCGAAAAACGCACGGGATTGCCGCTGGACGACGTGAGGGTGCGGCCCCGTCCGACACGGATCGTGTCCATCATGTGCGGCAATGCGTGACCGCCATGCCAGCCCACACCCAGCCCGAATCGCCGCCCGCCGCCCAGGCCCTGAGCGGGGTGCTGCGCGCCAAGGGCTTCGAGGTCGGCGACTTCGAGCTCGAGGATGACGCAGCGCCGGCATTTTCCGACCTGTTCGGCATGCGCGGCGGACTGCTGCGCGTACGCTGCTGCTCGACCGGCGAAGAGCGCCTGTACCCGACCGGCTCCGGCTCGGCCTGGCTCGGTGCCTTCCTGATGGATCTCGGCGGCGGCCATTTTGCGCAAGCCGTGCGAGGCAGCGCCAGCGCCATCGGCTGATCGGCGAGCCGGCCCGAAACGGCCGCCGGTTTCGTCCTACGCGGCCTTCGTGCGGTCGCCGACAGACCCCAAAGAGCGGCCCTGAGACAGTGACTGCATCGGCTTTCGCTTCAGCGAATTCGCAGGTGTCAGCCGAGTCTCCGCAACCGTTTCAACGAGAGGATTTTTCATGAACAAGGATCAGGTCAAGGGCCGCGTCGAAGAGGTCAAGGGCAAAGTCAAGGAAGCGACCGGCAAGGCGGTCGGCAATCGCGACCTCCAGGCCGAGGGCACGATCGAGAAGGCGGCCGGCAAGGCCCGAGCCGGCTACGGCGACGCCAAGGAAAAGGTCAAGGACGCCATCGACAAGATCTGACGACGGCGCAAGGGGCGAGCTCGCGCCGAAACGACGCGAGCTCGTCGAAAGCGGCAGTGACGGCAAGGCCGGCGCTGCCGCTTTCTTTTTGGCGCCGGCTCAGCGCCAGGCCGCGCGGACGCGCGCCGCCAGATCGACGCCAGCCACGGCGACAGGCGGTGCGCCCTGCGGCTCGATGGCCGCCGCCTCGACGTCGCCGGGAGTCAGGTGCACGAAGCGATCGCGGATCGACTCCGGCAGGAAGCGGCTGATCGCCGCATAGACGTGCCGGTCACCATAGGCAGCCTGCTGCGTGACGTAGAAGCGCTGCGGCACAAGCAGGTGCAGGTGGTGGCGCGCCCGCGTCATCGCGACATAGAGCAGGCGCCGTTCTTCCTCGATCTCGGCGACGTTGCCGGTGGCCATGTCCGACGGGATGCAGCCGTCGACGACGTTGAGCACCGAGACGGCGTTCCATTCCTGACCCTTGGCCGAGTGGATGGTCGACAGGATCAGGTAGTCCTCGTCGTGGCCGCCGGGCCCGGACTCGTCGCTTGTCGCCGCCGGCGGATCGAGCGCCAGCTCGGTGAGAAAACGCTCACGCGACGCATAGCCGGCGGCGAGGCGCACCAGGTGGGCGACATCGGCGGCACGCGGCGCGGCGTCGTCGTGCAGGCGCTCGAGCTGCGGCAGGTACCAGCATTCGACCGCGCCGATCTCGTCGGGCCAGGCCGATCCCGGCCGGCGCAACGCGGCGAACACGGAGGCGAAGTCGTGCCAGCCCGCCGCGTTCGACGCCGGCGGCAAAAACGCAAGCAGCGCCGACTCGGGATCCGCAGCGACGGCCATCTGCGCCATCAACCGCGCCGCGCTCGCCGGCCCGATGCCGGGCACGAGCTGCAAGGCGCGCAACCCGGCCCGCTCGCCGCGCGGGTTGGCGGCGAAGCGCAGTACCGCAAGCATGTCCTTCACATGCGCGGAGTCGAGAAAGCGGAGCCCGCCGTACTTGACGAACGGGATGTCGCGCCGCGTCAGCTCTAGCTCGAGCGCGGCGCTGTGCTGCGCGGCCCGAAACAGCACCGCCTGGCTCTTCAGCACGAGGCCGGTCTCGCGCATCTGCAGCACCCGGTCGGCGACCCACGCCGCCTGCTCGCTCTCGCCGGCGACCCAGACGATGGCCGGCGGCTCGACCATCGGCGCGTCGCTCCACAAGGTCTTGGCGTGGCGCTCGGGGGCCAGGGCGATGACCGCGTTCGACGCCGCCAACAGCGGCGCCGTCGACCGGTAGTTGCGCTCGAGCGTGACGACTTCGGCCGGCGGCGTGAAGCGGTCCGCGAAGTCGAGGATGTTGCGCACCTCGGCGGCACGAAACGAATAGATCGCCTGGGCGTCGTCGCCGACGACGGTGAGGCCGCGGCCGTCCGGCCGGAGCGCAAACAGGATCTCGGCCTGCAGGCGGTTCGTGTCCTGGTATTCGTCGACCAGGACGTGGTCGAAGCGCGCCGCCATCGCCGCGGCGATGGCCGGCTCGGCGAGCGCCGCCGCCCACCAGACGAGCAGGTCGTCGAAGTCGAGCACGCGTTGCGCCTGCTTCTCGGCGGCGTAGGCGGCGAACAGGTTCTTCAATTCTTCGTGCCATTCGGTGCACCAGGGGAAGGCACTCGCCAGCACGTCGCGCAATGCGGCCTGTGAATTGACGACGCGCGAATAGATCGCCAGGCAGGTCGACTTCTGCGGAAAGCGCGTGCGCGTCGCCGCCAGGCCGAGGCGCTGGCGCAGCACGTGCAGCAGGTCCTCCGACTCGCCGCGGTCGTCGACGGTGAACGCGGCGTCGAGGCCGACCTTGGCGGCATCGGCGCGCAGCAGCCGAGCGCCGATGGCGTGGAAGGTGCCGCACCAGGGCAGGCGGGGCGCGCCGCGCAGAGGGGCGAGGCCGAGCGCTTCATGCAGCACGCGGCCGACGCGCCGCTCCATCTCGGCGGCAGCCCGGCGCGAGAAGGTCAGCATCAGGATGCGCGACGGGTCGGCGCCGCCCAGCACCAGCCGGGCCACGCGCGCCGCCAGCGTCAGCGTCTTGCCCGAGCCGGCGCCGGCGATGACGAGCAGGGGGCCGTGCGCAAGATCGCCTGCGCCGATGCCGTACTCGACCGCCCGCCGCTGTGCCGGGTTGAGGCTGCGGAAGATCGTCGCGGCGAGCGGGTCGGTTCGTTCGGAAGCGATGGCCGGCATGTCGGGCAAAGGCAGGTATCGGGCGGCGCCCGGTCGTGGACTGTAATTCCATCCAGCCTCGCCGCGTGCGCCGCCGGCGTGCGATGGACCCTCGATGCGTGCTTCATTTCGGCGCGGCGCTGCCGAAGACCTTGCCATGTCCCGCGTTTCAGGAACGGGCCGGGCGCTGCCCGCGCCCCCGCCATGACGATCGATTCGGTCATCGCCGGCTTCGAGCCCAGCGTATTCGGCGAAGCCCGCGAGCGCGCCGACGCGTTGCCCGGGCGGCCGCGCCGACCCTTCGGCCAGCACTTTCTCGCAGAGTGGCTGGCGCTGCTCGCCGCGCTCACCGTCGTCGGCGCGATCATCGGCTTCGCCCTGGCGAAGACGCACCGCGCCGCCGACACGACCGAGCGCGACCGGCTGCAGATACAGGCCCGCGTCATCGAGGAAAACGTCGGCCAGCAGCTCGACGGCATCAACCGCGCGCTGGTCAGCGTGCGCGAGGACTTCCTGGGCACGCCGGTCTACAGCGTGTCGTCGCTGCTCTCGCTGCGCCTGAAGGCGCTCAGCGACGCGATCCCCGGCGTGCGCTCGATGGTCCTGCTCGATGCCGACGGCACGGTCGTCGCGACCAGCGTCGACGCCCTGCTCGGACGCGACTTCAGCGACCGCGACTACTTCCGCGTGCCCAAGGCCGACCGCAACCCGGCCACGCTGTACGTCGCCTCGCCGTACCGGACCTCGCTCGGCAACTACACGATCGTCTTCGCGCGGGCCATCATCGCCCCGAACGGCAGCTACGCCGGCACGGCCATCGCCGCCCTCGAACCCGAGTACTTCGAGGTCTTGATGCGCTCGGTGCTGTACGCGCCGGACATGTGGGTCTCGCTCGCACACAGCAACGGCAAGGTGTTCGTGACGATGCCACGCGACGCCACCCAGCTCGAGGTCGCGGTCGCGGGCGAGGGTGAAAGCCCGGCCGCGGCGACGGTCGAGCCGCCCGCGCCGCCCCGCCCGGCCGCCGGCGAGGCGCGCATGACAGCGCTGCGCAACGTCGCGCCGCCCGAGCTGCACATGGACCGGCCGCTCGCCATCACCGTCAGCCGCGCCGTGACCGAGGTGTTTCGCGCCTGGCACCAGCAGGCGCTCGAGTACTCCATCTTCTTCGCCATCCTCTGCGCCGCCGCAGCGTTCGGCCTGCACAGCGCGCAATGGCGGCGCAAGGCCTTTGCCCGGCTCGCCGCCAGCGCCGCACGGGAGCGCCGCCAAAGCGCCGAGCAACTCGAGCTGGCGCTGTAGGGCGCCGACCTGGGCCTGTGGGACTGGGACCTGCGCGGCGACCGCTTCAAGCACAACGAGGTGACGCGCCAGCAACTCGGCTACCCGCCGGGCGAGATCGGCGAGTTCGGCGGCGAGTGGCACAGCATCATCCACGCCGCCGATCGCGAACGCATGCTCGGCGCCGTCGAGGCGCACTTTCGCGGCGAGACGCCGGCCTACGAGTGCGAGTTCCGCGTCCGCCACAAGAACGGTCACTGGATCTGGCTGCTGAGCCGCGGCAAGGTGGTCGAGCGCGACGCGTTCGGCATCGCCGTGCGCATGGCCGGCACGCACATGGACCTGAGCCGGCGCAAGGCCGCCGAGGCGCAGGTCCAGCGCTCGGCCGAAATGCTGAAGCGCACCGGCGAGCTGGCGCACATCGGCGGCTGGGAACTCGATCTCGCGACCTCGCGCGTCGACTGGACCGAGCAGGTCTATCGCATCCACGAGCTCGAGCCCGGGACCATGCCCAGCATCGAGAACGCGATCGACTTCTATGCGCCGGAGGCGCAACCGCTGATCCGCGCCGCGGTCGAGGCCGGTGCCGCGCACGGCACGCCATGGGACCTGGAACTGCCCTTCGTCACCGCCAAGGGCAACCCGCGCTGGGTCCGCGCCCAAGGCATCGCCGTGATCGAGGACGGCAAGCCGGTGCGCCTGCTCGGCGCCTTCCAGGACATCACCGAGAAGAAGACGATCGTGCTCGAGATGCACCGCCTCAACGAGCAGCTGACACGACTGTCGACGACCGACGCGCTGACCGAGGTCGGCAACCGGCGCATGTTCGACCAGACGCTGAAGACGGAGTGGGCGCGCGCGGCGCGGCGCAGCGAGCCGGTGGGCCTCTTGATGATCGACATCGACCACTTCAAGGAATACAACGACCACTACGGTCACCCGTCCGGCGACGTCTGCCTGCGCCAGGTGGCGCGCATGGTCGGCCAGGCGATGCGGCGCGGCGGCGAGCTGGTGGCGCGCTATGGCGGCGAGGAGTTCGCGCTGCTCCTGCCCGGCGCTGACCTCGACGAGGCGCGCCGTGCTGCCGAGCGCTGCGCGCAGATCGTCGGCGACGCGAAGATCGAGCACCGCGCCTCGGCCACCTCGGCCTGGTTGACGATCTCGATCGGCGTCGCCAGCCAGGTCGCCGCCGCCGGTGTCGATTGCGGCATGCTGGTCGAGATCGCCGACGCCGCGCTCTACCGCGCCAAGCGCTGCGGGCGCGCGCGCATCGAATACTGAGCCGCCGCGGCGGCCGGCCATCCGGCCGAGGCGGAAGCGCCAGCGTGCTTCGATAATGGGGCACGCGTCTCACCCGCGGCGACGACGCATGGCCTCCGCAAGAACCTTCGTTTCGCTTCACCTCCTCGTCCTCTTGCTGATCTCGGCGCTCGCCGGCTGCGCCAGCCTGCCGCCCCTGCCGGCGCGGACCGGGAGCAAGGCGATCACCGACACCCGCGGCACGCTGCTCGGCCGGCTTGCCAACGCCAGCCTCGACGGGTCGGGGCCGGGCGAGTCGGGCTTTCGCCTGCTGCCGGCCGGCGACTTCGCCTTCGACGCGCGCGTCGCCCTGGCGCGGCGCGCCGAGCGCTCGCTCGACGTCCAGTACTACCAGATCCAGCGCGACAGCATCGGCCTGCAGTTCCTGCGCGAGCTGCGCGACGCGGCCGGGCGCGGCGTACGCGTGCGGCTGCTCGTCGACGACCTCTACACCGCCGGCGAGGACGAGCTGTTCCGCACGCTGGCCGAAGTGCCCAACGTCGAGGTGCGCCTCTTCAATCCGCTGCCGGCGCGCGGTGCGACGCTGGCTGGCCGGCTCATCTTCTCGCTGCACGAGTTCACGCGCATCAACCACCGCATGCACAACAAGCTGTTCATCGCCGACAACCGCTTCTCGGTTTCGGGCGGTCGCAACATGGCCGACGAATACTTCATGCGCAGCGCCCAGGCCAACTTCATCGACATGGACGTGATCGCCGCCGGGCCGGTCGTACGCGAGCTGTCGGGCGTGTTCGACCACTACTGGAACAGCGACTACGCCTACCCGGTGCAAAGCGTCGTCGCCCTGCGCATCGATGCGGCGGCGGCGCAGCGCCGCTTCGACGAGCTGGCGAACAACCCGGCACCGGCGTTCGAGTCGACCCTCGGCGATCCGTACGGCCTGGCCAGCGTCGAGTTCGAGCTGGCGGCCGGGCAGATGACGCTCACCTTCGCCAATGCCAGCGTGTTCGCCGACGCGCCGGAAAAGATCGCCAGGAAGGACCGCGACGAAAACCTCGCCACCGTCACGCGCAGCACGCTCGAGGCCTTTCACTCGGCGCGCAGCGAGGTCGTCATCGCCTCGCCGTATTTCATCCCCGGTCCGATCGGCCTGGACAGCATGAAGGAGGCGATCGACAACCACATCCGCGTCGTCGTCCTCACCAACGGGCTCGGCGCCACCGACGAGCCGCTGGTGCACTGGCGCTACGCGCGCTACCGGCGCCAACTGCTGAAGATGGGCGTCGAGATCTACGAGCTGAGTCCGAGCCTGGCCCGCGACGCCGGCAATTTCGGCGACTTTCGCAAGTCGTTCGGCCGCCTTCACGCCAAGGTCGCGATGATCGACCGGCGCACCCTGTTCATCGGCTCGATGAATCTCGACAACCGCTCCGCCTGGTCGAACACCGAGGCGGGCCTGCTCATCGACAGCCCTCAGCTCGCGCAAGCCGTCTACGGGCTGGTCGACCGGGACCGTGGCGCCAGCGTCTACCGGCTGCGCCTGGCCGCCGACGGCGAAACGCTCGAGTGGGTGTCGACCGGCCGCGACGGCAAGCAGGTCGTGCTGCGCAACGAGCCCGACAACAACTGGCTGCTGCGCCTGAAGATGTTCCTGCTCGAGCCCTTCGCGCAGGAAGAGCTGCTCTGACGTGACGGCTCAGCTCGTCGCGAGCACCAGCGCCATCGCGATCGCCGCCGGCAGCGCCTGCACGAACAGGATCTTCCTGCCGACCGTGGCGGCTCCATAGACGCCGGCGACGACGACGCAGCCGAGGAAGAAGAGCTTCACCGACGCACCGCCGGCGCCAAGCCAGAGACCCCAGAGCAGACCGGCGGCGAGAAAGCCGTTTTAGAGGCCCTGGTTGGCGGCCAGCACCTTGCTCGCCGCCGCGGCCTCGGGCGTCTGGCGAAAGGTCTTGAGGCCGAGCGGCTTGTCCCAGAAGAACATCTCGAGAACGAGAAACCAGACGTGCAGCAGCGCGACGAGCGCGACCAGGATGTCGGCAGCGATCTTCATGGGCGTTCAGCGCGCGGCTGCGGTGTTGCGGGTCTTGCGCTTGGTCGCGGCCGGCGCCGCGGCCTGCGCTGCCGGCACGACGCGCAGACGCGGCGAGCGCGGCTTGCGCGCGCGCTGTTTCGCCGTCCCGTCGTGCGCGGTGGCCGGCGCCGCGGCCTCGGCCGGCGCCTCGTGCCGGGCGGGCGCGGCGAGCGCCGGCGCCGTCAGGGCGCGCAGCGTCTTCATGGCGCGCTCCAGCTGCTGACCGAGTTCGTGCACGTCGGGGACGGCGCGACGGCAGGCGATCAGGCCGAAGCAGATCTTGTCGACGTGGCTTTGCACCGTGATGTTGAGAGCCAGGCCGTGGCCGACGATCGACAGCGGGTAGTAGTCGGTCATCTTCGCGCCGGCGAGGTACACATCGACCTTCGAGCCCGGCACGTTCGAGATCGCGACGTTGCCGATGCGCAGCCAGTCGGCGATGCGCGAGCGCCCGTAGAGCGAGGCCAGGCCGCTGATCAGCCAGGGCGAGCCGAGGGAGGGAAAGTCGGTCGGGATGACGCCGCGGAAGGTGCCCATCTGCTTCTTCATCGCCGAGGTGCCGCGCTTGATCGCCTTGAGGCGCTCCGCCGGGTCGGCCGCGTCGGTGCCGAGATCGAGAATCGTGCCGGCAACCTGGTTGTTGGAGGTCGTGTCGCCTTCCTGGCGCAGCGAGATCGGCACGAAGGCGACCAGCGACTTGTCGGGCAGCTCGCGGCTGTCCTTCAGGTAGCCGCGCAAGGCCGTGCTGCACAGCCAAAGCACCATGTCGTTGATCGAGGCACCGAGGCCCTTGCCGATGGCCTTGATCTCGGGCAGCGGCAGCGACACCGCGGCGAAAGCCCGCTGGTTGGTGATCGAGTGGTTGAAGGGCGTCGGCGGCGCGAACTTGAAGGCGCTCGGCGCCTTCTCGGCCTTGCGCGCGGCGCGGTCCTCGGCGCTTTCGTCGCGCCGTTCGGCGATCGCCGTCTGCACCGCACCGGCGACGGTCTTGACGAGCGCCGGCACCAGCTTCAGTCCCTCGACGATCTGCCGCGCCTGGTTCTGCAGCGCCGCGGCGAGCAGCTCGGCGACGCCGAGCTGGTAGGTGTTGGCGCGCACCTCGCGCGGCGGCTTGACGACGCGCGGCTCGGGCGTGACGTCGAACAGGCTGGTCGCCATCGCCACGCCGGCCTGGCCGTCGACGGCGGCGTGGTGCACCTTGCCGTAGAAGCCGATCCGGCCGTCGGCCAGACCCTCGATGATGTAGAACTCCCAGAGCGGCCGGCTGCGGTCGAGCAGCATCGAATGCAGGCGCGCCGCCAGCGCCTCGAGCTGGGCGAAGGTGCCGGGCTTGGGCAGCACCATGTAGCGCACGTGGTAGTCGAGGTCGATGTCGTCGTCGTGGATCCAGACCGGGTTGGCCAGGTCGAACGGCATCAGCGCGAGCTTTCTCGTGAACACCGATGCCATGTGCATGCGCTTGGCGACGTGCGCCTTGACCGTCTCGTAGAAGCCCTCGCCGCTGTAGCCGGCCGGCGGCTCGAACAGGTTGAGGCTACCGACGTGCATCGGCATCTCGGCGCTTTCCATGTGCAGGAAGGCGCCGTCGACGATGCTCAGGTGTTTCATCTGGGTCATGACTCAGTCTCCGCCTCGGTTCGGCCTCGGTTGTACCCCGCCGCGGAGCGAGCGGCCACCGGGCTTGCCCCGGTGGGCTGTCATCCAGAGCGAAGCGAAGGATCTCCTCGCCCGCCGCGATCCTTCGCTTCGCTCCGGATGACAAGTCCTTCACAATCGGCAAATGGACCGCAACGACGCCATCGCCGCGAGCAGCGCCGAAGCACGGCGCGCTTTCTACGCGCGGATCGGCGCACTCGGCATGACGCCGCTCTGGGAGGTGCTGGGCGCACTCGTGCCGCCGCAGCCGAAGAGCCCGGTCGCGCCGGCGCTCTGGCGCTACGACGCGATCCGCGAGCACGTCATGGAAGCCGGCGCACTGATCAGCGCCGAGGAGGCCGAGCGGCGCGTCCTCATCCTCGAGAACCCGGCCCTGCGCGGCCAGTCGTGCATCACCCAGTCGCTCTACGCCGGCCTGCAGTTGATCCTGCCGGGCGAGGTGGCGCCGGCGCACCGGCATACGCAATCGGCGCTGCGGCTGGTGCTCGACGGCGAAGGCGCCTACACGGCGGTCGACGGCGAGCGCACGACGATGCGCTACGGCGACTTCATCATCACGCCGTCATGGACCTTCCACGATCACGGCAACGACGGCATGGAGCCGGTGGTCTGGCTCGACGGCCTCGACATCCCGCTGGTGAGCTTTCTCGACGCCGGCTTCGCCGAGAAAAGCGCCGCGAAGTCGCAGGCGGCGACGCGGCCCGAAGGCGACGCGCTGGCGCGCTACGGCATGAACATGCTGCCGCTCGACCACGAGCAATCGGCGTCGGAGCCGAGCAAGGTCTTCGTCTATCCGTTCGTGCGCACGCGCGAGTCGCTGCTCGGCATCTCGAAGGCGGCGATCGATCCGCACCACGGCTTCAAGTTGCGCTTCGTCAACCCGGCCACCGGTCGCTCGCCGATGCCGACCATTGGCACCTTCGCGCAGCGCCTGCCGAAAGGCTTCGAGACGCGGCCTTCGCGCAGCAGCGATTCGAGCGTGCACGTCTGCCTTGAAGGCGAAGGCCGCGCGACGATCGGCGAGCAGAGCTTCGACTTCGGCCGGCGCGACATCTTCGTCGTGCCGTCGTGGCGGACCTTCAGCCTCGCCGCGCGCGAGGATTCGCTGCTGTTCAGCTTCTCCGACCGGCCGGTGCAGCAGGTGCTCGGTCTCTTTCGCGAGCAACGACTCGACTGAGCCGACCGCTCAGACGAAGCCCAGATTGCGCTGGCTCGGGTCGTAGTTGCCGAGGTTGGGCAGCACCGTCAGCAAATCGGTGTCGCTGATGCCGAACCATTTGCCGAGCGTCGCCGCGTACTGGTCGACGCCGGTGCTCGGCAGCAAGCGCCCCTGGCCGACGTCGTCGGGTCCGTTGTTGGCGACGACCGGCGCCGTGCCGTAGAAGCGCCCGCCATTCACGGCGCCGCCCAGCATGAAGTGCATGCTGCCCCAGCCGTGGTCGGAGCCGTCGTCGGCCGTGAGCGTGCGGCCGAAGTCGGAGGCGGTGAAGGTCGTCACCTGGCTCGCCACGCCGAGCTCGATCGTCGACTGGTGAAACGCCGTCAGCGCATCGGCGACGGTGCTGAGCAGACCCGGGTGGATCGAGGCGAGCCCGTCGTGCGTGTCGAAGCCGCTGATCGAGACGAAGAAGACCTGCCGCTTCGTGTTCGTCGTCGCCGCCGTCGAGATCATGCGCGCCACGAACTTCAATTGGTCGGCGAGCGCGTTGCCCGCCGGGAAGGGCGTGACGAGGGTCGGCGCCGTGGCGAGCGCCGCGGTGAGCACGCCGCCGGCGCTGATCGAGCGCGCGGCGACGCGCGTGTATTCATTCTCGAACAGGTGCGTGCGCGGCGCGGTGACCAGCGACTGCAATGCCGTCGAGCATGCCGCCGAGCCGAACAGCGGCGCGGCCAGGCCGTTGAACGCGACCGGCCCGGAGGTCGAGACCTGGTACTGCACGGCCGTCGCGCCCGAGAGGAAGACGGCGTTGCCCGACACGTTGACGCAGGTGAAGGTGGCATTGCCGTTGCCGGCGACGAACAGGTCGCCCATGCGCCCGCCCCAGCCCGAGGCCGCACCTTCCGGCGCCTGCGACTGCCAGACCGACTGCTGGTCGTTGTGCGAGAACAGCTTGGGCGGCAGCGGCACCGACTGCGCCGTGTACTGCGCCTTCGTCGTCGGCTGCACCAGCGTGCCGACGTTGAGCATCACGCCCATCTTGCCGCCGGTGAAGAGCGGCAGCAGCGGCGACAGCTCCGGCGCGAGCGCGTACTGGCGGCCGCC
>JANXXS010000129.1 GCA_025350505.1 Burkholderiales bacterium | reverse complement strand
CGAGACGGTGCGGGAGCGAAGCGCGGGCATGACCAGGCGCGATCTTAGACCGCAGACGACGAACGCCACGTCGTCGTGGGCTCAGCCGCTACCACCGTCTCGTTGAACGATGTGACATCGTGCCGCGTAGGACAATGGCCGCACCATGGCGACGCGCAAGGCACCGGCGATGACCGAACGGCAGTTCGCGCGCATCGCGCGTGCCCTGGCCGCGCCGCGCCGCTACGACATCCTGAAGCAGATCGGGGCGTCGAACGCGCCCTGCCCGTGCAGCGCGCTGCAGCAAGAACACGAGGTCAGCCCGGCCACCATGTCGCATCACATCAAGGAGCTGGAAACGGCCGGACTGGTGCGGATCACGCGCGAGGGCAAGTTCATGAACCTGGCGCTGCAGCGCGACGTGCTGCAGGCCTACCTGAAGCGGCTCGCCGACCTCTGACCGGCAATCCCACACCGCGCGCAAGGCCTCGCCGTTAGTTAGACACTTATCGAACTGTCAAACCGACCGGGAGATCACGAAGGGGTTCGCCATGAGCGGGTCGTTGCAAGGCAAGGTCGCCATCGTCACCGGTGCGTCCAAGGGTATCGGCGCTGCCATCGCCAGGAGTTTCGCGGCCGAGGGCGCGTCGGTCGTCGTCAACTATTCGTCGAGCCGGGCAGGCGCCGACAAGGTCGTCGCCGAGATCGAAAAGGCCGGCGGCAAGGCCGTCGCGGTGCAGGGCGACGTCGGCAAGGCGGCCGACGTGAAGCAGATGTTCGCCGAGGCGCACGAGGCCTACGGCCGGCTCGACATCCTGGTCAACAACGCCGGCGTCTACCAGTTCGGCGCACTGGAAGAAGTGACCGAGGCCGAGTTCCATCGCCAGTTCGATACCAACGTGCTCGGCCCCATCCTCGCCACCCAGGAGGCGGTGAAGCGCTTCGGCGACCAGGGCGGCAGCGTCATCAACGTCAGTTCGGTGGCGAGCACCAAGGGCCTGCCCGGCGCGACGATCTACGGCGCCACCAAGGGCGCGCTCGACCAGATCACGCGCAACCACGCGATCGAGCTGGCGCCGCGCAAGATCCGGATCAACACGATCGCACCGGGAGGCGTCGAGACCGAAGGCACGCACAGCGCCGGCATCATCGGCAGCGACTTCGAGAAGCAGATGGTCGCCGACACGCCGCTCGGCCGCCTCGGCCAGCCGGACGACATCGCCCAGGTCGCGGTGTTCCTCGCCTCCGACGCGTCGCGCTGGATCACCGGCGAGCGTCTCGTCGTCGCGGGCGGCTCCCGCTAAGCGTCGAACGGCAGCGCCGAGGATCGGCCTCGGCGCGCAACGAAACGGCGGCGCGCGGGCGCCGCCGATTTCACATCACCGCGCCGAGCGACCAGGGCACGAACTCGTTCTGCCCGTAGCCGTGCACTTCGCTCTTCGTCTTGCGGCCCGACGCGGTGTCGAGCATGAGGCGGAAGATGCGCTCGCCCATCTCGTCGATGCTGGCGCTGCCGTCGATGACGTCGCCGCAGTTGATGTCGATGTCGTCTTCCTGCTTGACCCAGAGTGCGGTGTTGGTCGAGAGCTTGAGCGATGGCGAGGGCGCGCAGCCGTAGGCCGAGCCGCGGCCGGTGGTGAAGCAGATCAGGTTGGCGCCGCCGGCCACCTGGCCGGTCGCCGAGACCGGGTCGTAGCCCGGCGTGTCCATGAAGACCAGGCCTTTGCTCGTGACGGGCTGGGCGTACTCGAAAACGTCGACCAGGTTCGTCGTGCCGCTCTTGGCGATCGCGCCCAGGCTCTTCTCGAGGATGGTGGTGAGGCCGCCGGCCTTGTTGCCGGCGGAAGGGTTGTTGTCCATCTCCTGGTCGTTCTTCGCCGTGTAGTGCTCCCACCAGCGGATGCGCGCGATCAGCTTCTCGGCGATCCCGGGCGAGACCGCGCGTCGTGTCAGCAGGTGCTCGCCACCGTAGATCTCCGGCGTCTCGGAAAGGATGGCGGTGCCGCCGTGCCGCACCAGTCGGTCGACCGCGGCGCCGAGCGCAGGGTTGGCGCTGATGCCCGAGTAGCCATCGGAGCCGCCGCATTGCAGGCCGACCGTGATGTGGCTGGCCGGCACCGGCGTGCGCACGGCGCGGTTCGCTTCTTCGAGCAGCCACTCGACCAGCTCGATGCCGTGCGCCACCGTCTTCTTCGTCCCGCCCGTCTCCTGGATGTTGAACGCGTGCAGGGCCGTGCTGCTCGGCGGATACGCGGCGCCGAGTCGCTCCTGCTCCATCAGGCCGCTGATCTGGTTCGTCTCGCAGCCGAGTCCGACGACCACGACCGAGGCGAAGTTCGGATGCCGCGCATAGCCGCCGAGGGTGCGGCGCAGCACCTGCAGCGGCTCGCCGGCGCTGTCGGTGGCGCAGCCGCCGCCGTGCGTGAGGGCGACGACGCCGTCGACGTTCGGGAAGCGTTCCAGTGCCTTCGGGTTCGTGTCGCGGCGGAAGTGGTCGGCGATGGCGCGTGCCACCGTCGCCGAGCAGTTCACCGAGGTCAGGATGCCGACGTAGTTGCGCGTCGCGACGCGGCCGTCGGCGCGGACGATGCCGTCGAAGGCGGCGGGCTCCTTCGCGTAGTCGGTCGGCCGGGCGCCGCTCGCCGCCGCGTAGTCGCGCGCGAACGACGAGAACTCGAGATTGTGCGTGTGCACGTGCTGGCCCGGCGCGATCGCCACCCTGGCGTTGCCGATGATCTGGTCGTAGCGGCGCACCGGCGCGCCGGCGGCGATGGCCTTGGTGGCGATCTTGTGGCCCGGCGGGATCAGGCCGATGACGGTGATCCCTTCGCTCTCGATCTTCGTGCCGCCGACGAGTTGCTGGCGCGCGATGACGACGTCGTCGTTCGCATGAATGCGAATGACGAGACCGCTCGATGCGGCCCCGACGTTCAGCCGGTCATTCATCGATCAGCTTCGGGTCCCAGGCATAGACCTTCTGCGTCTGCTCGCCGAGCCCGGCGATGCCGAGCTTCATCGTGTCGCCGGCCTTCAGGTATTGCGGCGTCGGCTTCATGCCCATCGCCACGCCGGGCGGCGTGCCGGTGGTGATCAGGTCGCCCGGCCAGAGCGTGGTGAAGCGGCTCACGTACGCGACCAGCTCGGCGACGCCGAAGATCATCGTCGCGGTGCTTCCGTTCTGCATGCGCTTGCCGTTGACCTCGAGCCACATCGCCAGCGCCTGCGGGTCGGCCACTTCGTCGGCCGTGACCATCCACGGGCCGACCGGGCCGAAGGTGTCGCAACCCTTGCCTTTGTCCCAGGTGCCGCCGCGCTCGAGCTGGTATTCGCGCTCGGAGACGTCGTTGACGACGCAGTAGCCGGCCACATATTTCAGCGCGTCGGCCTTCTCGACGTAGCGCGCCTTGGTGCCGATGACGACGCCGAGTTCGACCTCCCAGTCGCCCTTGACCGAGTCCCTGGGCAGCACGACCGGGTCGTTGCAGCCGACCAGCGCACTGGTCGGCTTGTTGAAGATGATCGGCTCCTTCGGGATCGGCGAGCCGGTCTCGGCGGCGTGGTCGGAGTAGTTGAGGCCGATGCAGATGAATTTGCCCATGCCGCTCCAGGGTGGCGCGATGCGGCCGGGGTCGGCGACGGCGGGCAGCTTCGAGGCGTCGAGCTCGGCCAGGCGCTTCAGGTTCTCGGGCTTCAGCGTCGCCGCCGTGATGTCGGGGATCACGCCCGAGAGATCGCGCACCGTGCCGCCGGCGTCGACCAGCGCCGGCTTTTCCGCGCCCTTGGCGCCGTATCGCATCAACTTCATGGGTTTGCCTTCGTGATGAAAGAGAAAGGGGCGCTAGTTCGACCAGCCGCCGTCGATGACCTGCGCCGTGCCGGTGGTGAAGGCCGATTCGTCGCTCGCCAAGTAGACGGCGAGCGCCGCGATCTCGCTGGTCTTACCGACGCGGCCCATCGGCTGGCGTGCGACGAAGGCGGTGTCGACCTCGGCCTCGGTCTGCCCGCTCGCCTTGGCCTGCGCCGCGATGCGCGCGCGCAGCGACGGCGACTCCACCGTGCCCGGGCAGATCGCGTTGCAGCGGATGCCGCGTGTGACGAAGTCGGCGGCGATCGATTTCGTGAGGCCGATTACCGCAGCCTTGGTCGCGCCGTAGACGAAGCGGTTCGGCGCGCCCTTGATGCTGCCGGCGACCGAGGCGACGTTGATGATCGAGCCGCCGCCGGCCGCCAGCATCGGCGGCAGGAAGGCGCGGATCAGCCGGTACATCGAGCGCACGTTGAGGTCGAACGAGAAGTCGAAGGCGATCTCGTCGCAGTCGAGGATGGTGCCGGCGTGCACATAGCCGGCGCCGTTGAAGAGGATGTCGACGCGGCCCTTGGCGAGCGCCTCGATCGAGGCGGCGAGCACGGCACTGGCGTCGGTCACGTCGAGGCGGCGCGTCGTGCAGCCGGTGGCCGAGCGCAGGTCGGCGAGCAGGTCCTCGTCGATGTCGGTGGCGATGACGCGTGCGCCTTCGCGCACGAACGCTTCGGCGGTGGCGCGGCCGATGCCCTGGCCGGCGGCAGTGATGAAGGCGGTCTTGCCGGCAAGGCGGTCGGTCATGGCGGGTCCCGCGGACGTGAGGTCATGCGGCGCGCGAGGCCTCGACCGGACGGTAAAGAATAATTTCCGCCGAAAGGCCGAGTCAACATCGGGTTTGCCAGCGCGTCGACCGTGCAGTGTGCCTCAGCGGCGAGCCGAGGCGCGCACGCTGCTTGCCCCGGGAGTTCGCGCGCGCTGTCGTGCGACGGGCTTGTACCTGGGCGCGAGCTGGCGCCGTTCTTGATAGCCTCTGCCGCACATGTGCCTCCTGTATGGATCAGTCTGACAACGACGAAAAGCCGGCTGCCGCGCCGCCCCTGCTGCTGCCGGCGCCGGCGCCGGCGCCAAGGCGGCGCTGGCGTGGCGCGATCGTCGCCGTGCTGGCCTTGCTCGCGCTCGGCGCCCTCGCCTGGTATCTGACGCATCGCCCGGCCGAAGCGCCGGCCGGTGGCGTCGCCGGCGGCGCTGCATCGGGCGCCTTGGGCGCCGCCGCGGGCGGACCGGGCGGACCGGGCGGCCGCGGCGGCCGCGCCCCGCCCAGCACGGTCGGCGTCGCCACCGCCACGCACGCCGATCTGCCGGTCGTGCTCGATGCGCTCGGCACCGTGCAGCCGATGGTCACCGCGACGGTCCGGCCGCAGGTCTCGGGCGTGATCACGCAGGTGCTCTTCAGCGAAGGCCAGATGGTGAAGAAGGGCCAGCTGCTCGCGACCATCGATCCGCGCCCGTTCGAGATCGCCTTGCAGCAAATGCTCGGGGCGCGCCTGCGCGATGAAGCGCAGCTCGAAAACGCCAAGGTCCAGCTGCAGCGCTACCAGACCCTGCTCAGCCAGGACTCGATCGCCCGGCAGGACGTCGACACCCAGGCGGCCACGGTCAAGCAGCTCGAGGGAACGATCGTCATCGACCGCGCCAACGAGAACACGGCGCGCCTCAACCTCGCCTACTGCCGGATCGTCGCGCCGGTGGCGGGCAAGGTCGGCCTGCGCCCCGTCGACCCCGGCAACTACATCGGCGCCTCCGATGCCACCGGCGTGGCCGTGATCACGCAGGTGGCGCCGATCGACATCGCCTTCTCGGTGCCGCAGGACCGGGTGCCCGAGATCCTGGCGCGTGCCGCCGATGGCGCGAAAATGCCCGTCACCGCCTTCGACCGCACGCGCACCAAGAAGCTCGACGAAGGCACGTTCTCGACGCTCGACAACCAGATCGACGTGCAGACCGGCACGGTCAAGGCCAAGGCCCGTTTTGCCAACGCCGGCAACGCGCTGTTCCCGAACCAGTTCGTCAACGTGCGGCTGCTGCTGCGCATGGTCGAAGGGGCGGTGGTCATTCCGGTGACCGCGCTGCGCACCGGTGCCGTCGGCGACTTCGTGTATGTGCTGAAGGACGACCGCTCCGTCTCGGTCCGCACGGTGCAACGCGGCGTCGCCACCGCCGACCTGATCCAGATCACCACGGGCCTTGAGGCCGGCGAACACGTCGTCACCGAGGGCGGCGACCGCTTGAAGGAAGGCGCGCGCGTCCAGCTCGCCAGCGAGCGGCCGGCCTCGGGTGCTTCGGGCGCGTTCGGCGGGCGGCGCGGTGCCGCCGGCGCCTCGGGCGCGTTCGGGGGCCGGCGCGGCGCGTCGGGCGCCTCGGACGCGTCTTCGGGCGAGCGGCGGCGCCAGCGACCCGCCAGCGATGGCGGCTGAGCCGATCCCGCCCGTCTTGCAGCGCGCGTCGTCGCGATGAGTCCGTCCCGCCCTTTCATCCTCCGCCCGGTGGCGACCTCGCTGCTGATGGTGGCGATCGTCCTCGCCGGTCTGGTCGGCTTTCGCTTCCTGCCGCTGTCGGCTCTGCCGCAGGTCGACTACCCGACGATCCAGGTGCAGACGCTATACCCGGGCGGCAGCCCGGAGGTGATGAGCAACACCGTGACCGCGCCGCTCGAACGTCAGTTCGGGCAGATGGCCGGGCTCGACCGCATGAGCTCGACCAGTGCAGCGGGCGTGTCCATCATCACGTTGCAGTTCACGCTCGGCCAGACCCTCGACGTCGCCGAGCAGGAGGTGCAGGCCGCCATCAACGCCGGCGGTTCGCTGCTGCCGGCCGATCTGCCGGCGCCGCCGGTCTACGCCAAGGTCAACCCGGCCGACGCGCCGGTGCTGACGCTGGCGATCACGTCCGCGACCCTGCCCTTGACCGAGGTGCAGAACCTCGTCAACACGCGGCTGGCGCAGAAGATCAGCCAGGTCACCGGCGTCGGCCTGGTGTCGCTGAGCGGCGGCCAGCGACCCGCCGTTCGCATCCAGGCCAACACGCGGGCGCTGGCCGCCAACGGCATCGGCCTCGACACCTTGCGCACGGCCATCACCTCGGCCAACGCGAACGGCGCCAAGGGCAGCTTCGATGGGCCCAAGCGCAGCTACACGATCAACTCGAACGACCAGCTGGTCACGGTCGCCGACTACAAGAACCTGATCGTCGCCTACAAGAACGGCGCGCCGATCCGCATGGTCGATGTCGCCCGCGTCGTCGACAGCGCCGAGAACACGCAACTCGGCGCATGGGCCGGCATGCGCTGCGGCGGCGCCGCGTCCGCGGCCGCCGCCGACTCGGTCACGTGCATCGACGGGCGCGACCTCCTGCCGGCGATCATCCTCAACGTGCAGCGCCAGCCCGGCGCCAACGTCATCGCCACGGTCAACGCGATCAAGGCGCAGCTGCCCGACCTGCAGGCGGGGTTGCCGGCGTCGCTGCGCATCGACGTGCTGAGCGACCGCACCACCGGCATCCGCGCCTCGGTCGAGCATGTCGAACTCGAGCTGGTGCTCGCGGTCGTGCTCGTGGTGCTGGTGATCTTCGCCTTTCTCGGCAGCCTGCGCGCCACCGTGATCGCCAGCATCGCCGTGCCGATCTCGCTGATCGGCAGCTTCGGCCTGATGTACCTGCTCGGCTACAGCCTGAACAACCTGAGCCTGATGGCGCTGACGATCGCCACCGGCTTCGTCGTCGACGACGCCATCGTCATGATCGAGAACATCGCCCGCTACATCGAAGAGGGCGAGCCGCCGTTGCAGGCGGCGATGAAGGGCGCGACGCAGATCGGCTTCACCATCATCTCGCTGACGGTTTCGCTGATCGCCGTGCTGATCCCGCTGCTCTTCATGGGCGACGTCGTCGGCCGCCTGTTCCGCGAATTCGCGGTGACGCTGGCGATCACGATCCTGATCTCGGCGGTGGTCTCGCTGACGCTGGTGCCGATGATGTCGGCGCGCTGGCTGAAGCGCGAGGAAAAGAAGAAGAGCGGCGTCGGCGCGCGCGTCCAGGCGTTCTTCGGCCGCGTCATGCAGCGCTACGACCGCTCGCTGGTCTGGGTCATCGACCACCAGGCGATCACGCTCTTCGTCGCGCTGCTCACCTTTGTGCTCACCGTCCTCCTCTACCTGGCGATCGCCAAGGGCCTGTTCCCGACCCAGGACACCGGCCAGCTGCAGGCGCGCATCGAGGCGGCGCAGGACGTCTCGTACGACCGCATGGCGCAGCTCCAGCAGCAGGCGGCGCGCGCCATCCTGCAGGACCCGGACGTCGACAACCTCAGCTCCTTCGTCGGCGTCGATGCCGCCAACAACACCATGTTGCACACCGGCAGCATGCTGATCAACCTGAAGGCCAAGCACGGAAACCAGCAGGAGCTGATGGACCGCTTGCGCCAGCGCGTGCGCCAGGTGGCGGGCACGACCCTCTACCTGCAGCCGACCCAGGACCTGACCATCGACGCCGAGACCGGGCCGACCGAATACCGGGTCTCGCTCGAGGCGGTCGACAGCGCCACCATCAACAACTGGATGGGCAAGCTGGTGCAGCGCCTGCAGAGCACGACCCAGGTGAGGAACGTGAGCAGCGACGCCGGCGCGCAAGGCTTGGCCGCCTTCGTCAACGTCAACCGAGACACCGCGGCCCGGCTCTCGATCACCGCCAGCTCGGTCGACGATGCGCTCTACAGCGCCTTCGGCCAGCGCATCGTCTCGACCATCTTCACCGAGACCAATCAGTACCGGGTCATCCTCGAAGCGCAGCCCGACAGCGTGACCAGCGCCGCCGGCCTCGGCCAGCTCAACCTGATCGCCGGCTCGGGCACGGCGACGCCGCTCTCGGCGATCGCCAGCATCACCGAGCAGAACGCGCCGCTGCAGATCACCCACGTGGCGCAGTACCCGGCGAGCACGCTCAACTTCGACACCGCGACGGGGGTTGCGCTCGGCGCCGCGGTCGACTCGATCCGCCAGGCGGCCAAGGACATCGGCCTGCCGGCGAGCGTGACCATGACGTTTCTCGGCGCCTCGGGCGCCTACGAGCGGTCGCTATCGAACCAGCTCTGGCTGATCCTGGCGGCGGTGGTCTGCGTCTACATCGTGCTCGGCGTGCTGTACGAGAGCTATGTGCACCCGCTGACGATTCTCTCGACCCTGCCCTCGGCCGGCGTGGGCGCGCTGCTCGCCTTGATGATCACCGGCAACGACCTCGGCGTGATCGGCATCATCGGCATCATTCTCCTGATCGGCATCGTCAAGAAGAACGCGATCATGATGATCGACTTCGCCATCGACGCCGAACGCAACTTGGGGCTGAGCGCGCGCGACGCCATCCACCAGGCGGCGATGCTGCGCCTGCGCCCGATCCTGATGACGACACTGGCGGCCCTCTTCGCCGCGGTGCCGCTGATGCTCAGCTGGGGCGACGGCGCCGAATTGCGCCGGCCGCTCGGCCTGGCGATCTTCGGCGGCCTGATCGTCAGCCAGATGCTGACGCTGTTCACGACGCCGGTGATCTACCTCGGCTTCGATCGCCTCGGCGGCGGCTCGACGCGGCGTGCGCTGGCGGACGACGTCCCGCCGGAGGCAGCCGCGACATGAACCTGTCGCGGCCCTTCGTGCGCCGGCCGATCGGCACGGTGCTGCTCACGGTGGGCGTGGCGCTGGCCGGCATCGCCGGCTTCTTCCTGCTGCCGGTCTCGCCCTTGCCCCAGGTCGACTACCCGGTCATCTCGGTGAGCGCCAGCATTCCCGGGGCCAGCCCGGACACGATGGCGACCAGCGTCGCCACGCCGCTGGAGCGGCATCTGGGCACGATCGCCGGCATCAACGAGATCACCTCGTCGAGCAACGTCGGGTCGACGCGGGTGACGCTGCAGTTCGACCTCAACCGCAACATCGACGGCGCGGCGCGCGAGGTGCAAGCGGCGATCAGCGCCAGCCGCGTCGACCTGCCGGCGACGCTGCGCAGCAACCCGACCTACCGCAAGGCCAATCCGGCCGCCGCGCCGGTGATCATCCTGGCCCTGACCTCGAAGACGAAGACGCCGGGGCAGATCTACGAGGCGGTCTCCAACATCATCAGCCAGCGCCTGTCGCAGGTCGACGGCGTCGGCGACGTCGAGATCGGCGGCGGCTCGCTGCCGGCGGTGCGCATCGAGCTCGTGCCCTTCGCGCTCAACCGCTACGGCATCAGCACCGAAGACGTTCGCGCCGCCGTGCAGGCGAGCAACGCGAACCGGCCCAAGGGCATCGACCAGGGTGACGGCCGGCGCCTGCAGATCTACACGCAGACGCCGGCGCTCAGGGCCAGCGACTACGCGCCGATGGTGATCGCCTGGCGCAACGGCGCCGCGGTCCGCCTGCAGGATGTGGCCGATGTGCTCGACGGCGTCGAGGACACGCGCACCCTGGGTCTCTTCAACGGCGAGCCGGCGATCATCATCCTGGTCACGCGCCAGCCCTCGGCCAACATCATCCAGACCGTCGATGCGGTGCGCGCCCTGCTGCCCGAGCTGCAGGCCGAGCTGCCCTCGGACGTGACGCTGCAGGTCGCCTCCGACAGCACCAATTCGATCCGCTCGTCGCTGCGCGAGGTCGAGATCACGCTGATGATCTCGGTGGTGCTGGTGGTGCTGGTGGTGAGCGCCTTCCTGCGCAGCGTGCGCGCGACGATCGTGCCGGCGGTGGCGACCGTGGTCGCCCTGCTCGGCACCTTCGGCGTCATGTACCTGCTGGGGTTTTCGCTGAACAACCTGAGTCTGATGGCGCTCACCGTCGCCACCGGCTTCGTCATCGACGACGCCATCGTCGTGCTCGAGAACACCAGCCGCCACATCGAGGCCGGCATGACGCGGATGCAGGCCGCCCTGCTCGGCGCCCGCGAGGTCGGCTTCACCGTGCTGTCGATCAGCGTCTCGCTGGTGGCGGTGTTCA
>JANXXS010000082.1 GCA_025350505.1 Burkholderiales bacterium | reverse complement strand
GTCGAAGACCATCCGCTGTACCGCGACGCGCTGACGCAGGTGATGCGGACGGTGCTCGGGCCGGCGGCGCAGGTCTGCGCCGTGAACAGCGCCGAGATCGGCCTGCAGAAGGCAGCCTCGATGCCCCACCTGCGCCTCGTGCTGCTCGACCCGGGCCTCTCGGGCCGCGGCGGGCCGGCCGCGATCGCCGCCTTCCGCCGCCAGTTGCCGCAGGCCGTCGTGGTGGCGTTTTCGGCCTGCGAAGACCGCCGCGAGGCGCGCGCCGCGTTTCAGGCCGGCGCTATTGCCTTCGTCTCCAAGGCGGCAACGCCGGAGCAGTTGTCGGGCCTGCTGCAACGAGCCCTCTCTGGCGCCATCGACACGCCGGAATGGGTCACGCCCGCGCGCATGCACGCGCCGGCGCAGGGACTGACCCGCCGCCAGTCCGAGGTGCTCGGCTTGCTGGTCCAGGGTCACTCGAACAAGGAGATTGCGCTGCGCCTGCAACGCGCCGAGGTGACGGTGAAGATCCACGTCTCGGCAATCTTTCGCCAGCTCGGCGTGGCCAATCGCACCCAGGCCGTGCTCGCCGCGCACCGCCTCGGCCTGCACACCCTCGCCGAGCAGCCTCGCCAGCGCGGTGCGCAGCGCGGCCCCCTGCAGGGGCCGTGACGAAAATCTGCGAGGGCATGGGCGCGCTCAGGAAGTGCCGTGCCCTCCGGCAACCAGGTCGCGCGCACGCATCGAGCTCATCAGCGCCAGCAGCGTGCCGAAGGCATTGCTTTCGCTGCCATTGCCGCCGCCGAGCTGTATCTGCGGCACGAGCGGCACCTTCGCCGTCTCGAAGGCCTCGGCCATGCGCAGCATGACCGTCTGCATCAGCTGCTTGTCGGCGCCCTCGCCTTCGAGCGCGTCCGACTTGGCCTTCATCGCCGACGCCTCGGCATCGCCGATGGCGCGGATTGCCGAGGCGCGGCCGGCGCCTTCGTTCTCCTGGCGGAACTTGTCGCCCTGAGCGAGCAGCGAGACCTCTTCGCGCCGGCGCTCGGCGGCCTTGACCAAAGCGGCGCCCTGGTTGTCCTTGATCGAGATGTCGACCAGCGATGCCGTCAACTCGGCCTGCTTCTGGGCGCGCTTTTCGGCCTCGTTCAGCTCGCGCAGCTTGTCGGCCGCGATCTGCTTCTGCGCGAAGGTCTCGACCTGCTCGCGCGCGATCTGCCGGTCGCGCAGCTGCGACATGATGTTCTCGATCTGCGTGTCGCCGGCCTGCGGCTTGGGCGTGCCGATCAGCACCTCCTGGAACTCGAGCGAGTAGGCGCGGAAGCGCTCGCGCATGTCGACCGATGCTCCTGCCTGCAATTCGCTGCGCGACTGGATCAGCTGGATGAAGGTGCGCGTCTGCGAGACGTTCTTGAAGTACGACGAGACCATCGGGTCGAGCGTCTGCTCGACCAGCTGCTTCACGTTGCCGAAGCGCTGCACGACCATCGGCGCCTTCTTGTAGTCGATGTGCACGACCACCGAGAGCGGCAGCAGCGGCTCGAACGCGTCCTTGGTGATGAGCGTGATCTCGCGCAGGTTCGAATCGAAATTCGAGCCACTCGAGCCCGACTGCCACATCAGCACGAAGTTGGTCGTCGGCACCAGCTCGATCTTGCCGGCGTAGGTGTTGAAGGCGTACTTGCCCGGCATCATCGGGTCGCGCCAGACGCCGCGGCAACCGGTCTCGACCAGCTCGCCGTGCGAGTACTCGGTGCCCGAGAGGTCCTTGCCCCAGCGGCCGGTGTACGACACGACGACGCCGACGAAGCCGACCGGAATGACCGTCTTCCTGATCAGCTCGACGGTCGCGAACAGGCGGTTGATGTAGTAGGTGCCTTCGACCAGCACGCGCTCCTGGCGGCCGCGCCGGCCGCCGGCGGCGAGAAAGGCCTCGGGCTCCTGGAACGAGTTGTGGCGGTCGCCGACGTCGGCGGCGAGCAGGTCGTCGCGCGCCAGCGGTGGACCGTCGTGCACCGTCACCACCGCGAGCAGGTCGGAGTCGGTGCTGTCGCTGGCGCCGCGGATCACCACCGGCGTGAAGGCTCGGCGCTGGTCGAGCACCTCGCGCATCTTGTCGTAGTAGGCCTGCTCCTGCGACTCGAGCGGCATCGAGTAGGTCGCCTCCTCGGTCATGACGACGAAGAGCGCCGGGTTGATGATGTGCGTGCCTTCGCGCAGCACCTTGCGCTGCGGCCCTTTCTGGCCGCCGCCGGCGAGAAAGGCGCGCACGTCGCGAAAATCGCTGACGTGCGCGTTTTCGGCCAGTGTCTGGCCGGCGGGCAGGTCGCGGCCGTCGCGGGCGAAGACGTAGCCGATCTTGCCCTGCGTCACCGAGACCATCGGGCAAATGTGCATGCGGTACTGGAACGGCGTGAAGAAGTGAAAGCCGCCGCGACGAACGTCGGGCTGAAAGCCTGCTTCGCCGCCGAGCGCGAGCAGTCCGGCCTTGACCGAGCCGCTCGAGCTCCACAGCTTTTCGACGACGCCCAGGCGCGCGTTCGGGATGTAGCGCACGACGCGGGAGACGTCGATGAGCACGACCAGCAACACCACGGCGGCGAGGCCGATCGAAGGCAGCAACCACCAGTCGCTGCCGGAAAAAAGATCGCGGAACATACCGTCCAACTTTCTCGAAGGGTTGAGGAACACACGGCCGCCCACGAACCGCGCCACGAAGGGCGCGACCGCGCGCAACCGACCAGCGGCAGGGATCGCCGAGCTTCAGCTCAGCGGCCGAACCGCGAGGTTCTGGGGTGGCGGCGCGAAGCCGTCAGGGATGCAGTCGCCGCCGGGGTGGCGGGCGACGCGCAGCGCGCAGGAAGGAAGACCGTTGCCAGTGGCCGCCGGAGGTGGCGAGGCCGGTGCGCGGGGCACCGGCGGGGCGAAGGACGTTCACGAGGGACTCACTTGTCGGCGGCCCGATCTCAGGGCTCGACAGGCAATATGCTGCACCTCGCCGGCCTCGGGGTCAACTGCCGCTTGTCAATGGACGGGAAAGGACTGAGCATCACGCATCAAGGGTCAGAAGGCGATGTGATGGCAACGCAGATGAGCGGTACGGGAGCGTCGAAGCAACGGCTTTGCCGGTTCGGAGGGTGCTCGCTGCTTTGCGCGCTTCTGGTCACCGGTTGCGCGGGAGACAACCCGGGGCCGCCGCCGCCGATGGTCATGGGCGAGCCCACGCGCACCGTCGCGACCGGGCCCTTCAAGGCGACGGGCTGGGTCGATGCGACTGGCAAGACGATGTCCGCCGACGAGGAGTTCGCGGCCAAGAAGCGTTGCGCGCAGCAGATCGTCGAGGCGTCGACCGACCAGATCAGCGTCGTCCCCGCGCGAGACATCGACAACTGCCTGGTCGCGATGGGCTGGCGGCGGCTGGCCGCGAAGTAGAAGCGCTGGCGGCCGATGGCCCACGACCCGCAAGCCGACGGCTACGAATCGTTCTATCGGGAATTCGACTCGCCTCTCATGCGCCAGGTGCGGCGCGAGGCATACGGCGAAGACATCGGCCAGCACTCTTGGGTCAGTGCCGACGACCTGCGCGCCGATGTCCTTCGGCTGCAACTTGCAAAATCTGGCACGCTTCTCGATCTCGGGTGCGGGCCGTGCGGCCCCTTGACCTTCATCGTCGCGTCCGTGGGCTGTCAGGCGACGGGTCTCGAGCTGAGTGCCTCGGCGCTGCACGCTGGACGCAGACGGGCCGCCGCGCTCGGCATCGACAGCCTCGTGTCGACTCGCGAAGGCGACCTGAACCGGCCGCTTCCCTTCGTGACCGGCTCCTTCGACGCCGCCATCTCGCTCGACGTCGTCCTGCACGTTCGCGATCGTTCGACGCTGTTTGAAGAAGTGAGGCGCGTGCTCGCCGCCGGCGCAAGATTTCTGTTCACGGACGCCGGCGTGATGACGGGTGCGCTGTCCAACGAGGAAATACGCAGACGCAGCGCCCATGGCTACACGCAGTTCGTCGTCGCCGGCTGGAACGAAAGCCTGCTCGAACGCGCGGGCTTCGAGCTGCTCGAGATCGAGGATCGCACCGAGAGCGTATCCAGGAACGCGAGCGGCAGGCTGGCGGCGATGAACGCACACCGTGCCGAGCTCGAGCATGCGAGCGGGACCGTGGCGTTCGAAAGTCAGCGGAACTATCTCGACACGGTGGTCGAGCTTTCGCGGCGAAGAGCACTCTCGAGAATCATGTACCTGGTCCAGGCGCCGACCGACCGGGGAATCTCCTCGCCGACAAGCGTCGCCTGATCTCGCCGATGCTTTCGTTCATCGTTCCCGCACATGACGAAGAGGCGTCGATCGAAGCGACGGTTGTCGCGATCGCGGCAGCGGCCAGGGTCAGCGGCGCCGTGCACGAAATCATCGTCGTCGACGACGCCTCGACCGATCGCACGGCCGCGCTTGCCCGAGGCGCAGGCGCGCGCGTCGTCGCCGTCGACCTGCGCCAGATCGCCGCCGCGCGCAACGCCGGCGCGCGAGCCGCACGCGGCGATGTCTTCGTCTTCGTCGATGCCGATACGCTGATCGCCGGCGACGTCGTGACCGGCCTGGTTCGCGTCATGGCCGAAGGCGCGGTCGGAGGCGGCGCCGCAGTGCGATTCGACGAGCCGACGCCGCGCTGGGTTCGCCTCGTGCTGCCGTTCAGCATCTGGCTGGCGCGGCGGCTGCGCTTCACCGGCGGCTGCTTCCTGTTCTGCGCACGCGATGCGTTCGAGGCAGTCGGCGGCTTCGACGAGACGCTCTTCGCCTCCGAAGAGCTTCGCCTTTGCCGACTGCTGCGCGCACGAGGCGAGTTCGTGATCCTGCGCGAGGCGGTGCTCACCTCGGGCCGGAAGCTCCGCACCTACACCGGCTGGGAAATCCTCGGCGCGATGCTGCGCATTGCCCTGGCTGGGCACGCCGGCGTGAAAGACCGTACTCGGCTCGGCATCTGGTACGACCCGCGCCGGCCCGACCGAACGCGACTGCCCTGAACCGCTCGGCTCAGGGTCGACCGATCGCTGTTCAGGCCCTGGCCGCACCGGCCTCGAGAAAGTCGCAGGCCAGGTTGGCGAGCGCGCGCACGCCGACCTCGAGGCAGGCCTCGTCGACATAGAAGCGCGGCGAATGGTTGGGCGCCGCGTCCTTCATGGCCGTGCCCTCCGGCACGACGCCGACGAAGAAGAAGAGGCCGGGCACGACGCGCTGGAAGAACGAGAAGTCTTCCGAGCCGAGCACCTTGGGCACGAGCTCGAGCTTGCCGGCGCCGGCGACGCGACCGAGCGTCGGCACCATCTTCTCGGTCAGCACGGGGTCGTTGATCGTGACCGGATAGTGCTTGGTGATGCAGACCGTGCAGCCTGCGCGCGAGCCGCGGCTGATCGATTCGGCCAGCGTCGTCACACGCTCGTGGATGTCGTCCTGCATCTCCTCGTCGAAGGTGCGGATCGTACCGAGCATGTCGACCTTGTCGGGAATGATGTTCTGGCGCAGGCCGCCGCGGATCATGCCGATCGTCACGACGGCGGGCTCCCTGGTCAGGTCGACGGTGCGGCTCACGACCGTCTGCAGGCCGAGCACGACCTGCGCCGCGGTGACGATCGGATCGACGCCGAACCAGGGCATCGCGCCGTGCGTCTGCCGGCCGTGCACGGTGATCTCGAGACGGTCGGCCGCAGCCATGGTCGGGCCGGGCCGATAGCCGATCACGCCGACCGGCAGGCGCGACGTCACATGCAGCCCGAAGACCGCCTGCGGCACGGGCTTTTCCATGGCGCCCTCGGCGATCATCATCTTCGCGCCGCCGTCCTCGCCGTCGGGCGCGCCTTCCTCGGCCGGCTGGAACAGGAACTTGACCGAGCCGCGCAGGTTCGCGCGCAGGCCGGCCAGCACCGTGGCCACGCCCATCAGGATCGCGGTGTGCGTGTCGTGGCCGCACGCATGCATGATGCCGACCGACTCGCCGTTCCACTGCGCCTTCACCTTCGAGGCGAACGGGATGTCGACCTCTTCGGGCACCGGCAGCGCGTCCATGTCAGCACGCAACGCGACCACCGGTCCGGGCAGCGCGCCCTTCAGCAGCCCGACCACGCCGGTGTGCGCGACGCCGGTGCGCACCTCGTCGAGACCGAGCTTCTTCAGGTACTCGGCAACGATGGCCGAGGTGCGGAACTCCCGGTTGCCGAGCTCCGGATTGGCGTGGAAGTCGCGGCGCCAAGCGACGACCTGCGGCTCGATCTCCTTGGCCGCGGCGTCGATGCGGGCGGCCAGCGAGCTGGCGGTGACGGTGCCTTCGGACATGCGCGTTCTCCGTTCTTTAGCAACCCTGAATCCTATAGGCGGGCGAGCTCGCCCTAGACTGCCTCCATGGAAACCCTCGTGAGGCTGAGCCAGGGTGCCCCGGGCGCGGCGCTGCTGCTCCTGATCATGGTGATCGCCAGCCTGGCCGGCCTCGCCAGGCCGGCCCTCATCGAGCGCGGCGTGTTTCGCCCGTACTGGCTGGTGCCGGGCCGCGAGTACGCGACGCTCCTCAGCAGCGCCTTCCTGCATGCCGACCTGACGCACCTGCTCTTCAACGGCTTCACCTTCTGGGCCTTCGCCTTCAACCTCGAGCGCGAGATCGGCACCGAGCGCTTTCTCGCTCTCTATGCCTTCGGCCTTCTGGCCAGCGACGCCGGCACCTGGTTCAAGCATCGGCTCGACGCCGAGTACCGAACGCTCGGCGCCTCGGGCGCGATCCTCGCCGTGCTGTTCGCGTCGATCCTCTACTTTCCGTCGGGCTCGATCTTCATCCTGCCGATCCCGGTGCCGATTCCGGCGCCGCTGTTCGCCATCCTGTACCTCGCCTACAGCTATTGGGCGGCGCAGCGCGGTCGCGGTCGCGTCAACCACGATGCGCATCTGTTCGGCGCTCTGGCCGGCATTGCCTTCGTCGCGCTCACGGATGCCGACACCCTTCGCCACGCCTTCCACACCTTCTTCGGATGAACCCTGAATGAACATCGACGACGTCAAGCGCAATGCCTTCGCCATGCCGCTCACCAGCCCGGCCTTTCCGCCCGGCCCGTACCGCTTCATCAACCGCGAGTTCCTGATCGTCACCTACCGCACCGACCCGGAGGCGCTGCGCGCCGTGGTGCCCGAACCGCTGGAGATCGTGAACCCGATCGTCAAGTACGAGTTCATCCGCATGCCCGACTCGACCGGCTTTGGCGACTACACCGAGTCGGGCCAGGTGATCGAGGTGCGGTACGAAGGCCAAACCGGCGGCTATGTGCACTCGATGTACCTGAACGACGACGCGCCCATCGCCGGCGGCCGCGAGCTCTGGGGGTTTCCCAAGAAGCTCGCCTCGCCTTCGCTCACCGTCGAGCGCGACACCTTGCTCGGCACGCTGGACTACGGCCCTGTGCGCGTGGCCACGGCG
>JANXXS010000393.1 GCA_025350505.1 Burkholderiales bacterium | reverse complement strand
TGGCTGCCGCACGCGGCGTTCCACCGCTTCTACGGCGTCTTTCACGCCATGGGCAAGAAGCGGGTGCGGCCCAAGGACCAGATCGTCTTCGCGACGCAGTCGACGCACAAGCTGCTCGCCGGCATCAGCCAGGCCTCGCAGGTGCTGGTGCAGGACTCGCAGACGAGAAAGCTCGACCCGCACCTCTTCAACGAGGCCTACCTGATGCACAGCTCGACGAGCCCGCAGTACGCGATCATCGCGTCGTGCGACGTTTCGGCGGCGATGATGGAAGCGCCCGGCGGCCGCGCCCTGGTCGAGGAAAGCATCTCCGAGTCGCTCGACTTCCGGCGCGCCATGAGGAAGGTCGATGCCGAGTACGGCAAGGACTGGTGGTTCAAGGTCTGGGGCCCCGAAAAACTCCCGCCCTCGGGCATAGCCACGAGCGCCGACTGGATGCTGAAGGCCAACGCCAAGTGGCACGGCTTCGGCAACCTGGCCGAGGGCTTCAACCTGCTCGACCCGATCAAGTGCACGATCATCACGCCGGGGCTCGACGTCTCGGGCAAGTTCGCCAAGACCGGCATACCGGCGGCGATCGTCACGAAGTTCCTGGTCGAGCACGGCGTGGTCGTCGAGAAGACCGGCCTCTATTCGTTCTTCATCATGTTCACGATCGGCATCACCAAGGGCCGATGGAACACGCTGCTCACCGCCTTGCAGCAGTTCAAGGACGACTTCGACCGCAACGCGCCGCTCTGGAAAATCATGCCGGAGTTCTGCGCCAAGCATCCGCGCTACGAGCGCATGGGCCTGGCCGACCTGTCGCAGAGCATCCATTCGCTCTACGCCAAGGACGACATGGCGCGCCTGACGACCGAGATGTACTTGTCGGACATCCAGCCGGCGATGAAGCCGAGCGACGCCTTCGCCTGCATCGCGCACCGGAAGACCGAGCGGGTCGAGATCGATCGCCTGGAGGGGCGCGTCTCGACGACACTGCTCACGCCGTACCCGCCGGGCATCCCGCTCCTCATCCCCGGCGAGCGCTTCAACAAGAAGATCGTCGACTACCTGCGCTTCACGCGCGAGTTCAACCAGGCCTTCCCGGGCTTCGACACCGACGTGCACGGCCTGATGGCCGAAGGCATGGGCGTGGCCGAAGGCAAGTACTACGTCGACTGCGTCGCCGCTGCCGACACGCCACCCATGGCGTGACTGAAGCCGGCGTCGACGTAGGTGATCTCGGAGGTCACGCCGGCCGCCAGATCCGAGAGAAGGAAGGCGGCGACGTTGCCGACGTCGTCGATCGTGACGTTGCGGCGCAGCGGCGCGTTCTGCTCGACCACGTCGAGGATCTTGCCGAAGCCCTTGATGCCCGAGGCCGCCAGCGTCTTGATCGGGCCGGCCGAGATCCCGTTAACGCGAATTCCCCGCGGGCCGAGGCTGGTCGCCAGGTAGCGGACCGAGGCTTCGAGCGAGGCCTTGGCCAGTCCCATGGTGTTGTAGTTGGGAACGCTGCGCTCCGCCCCCAGATAGGTCAGGGTGAGGAGGGCGGCGGTCGGTGTCAGGCGCGGCGCGGCGGCCTTGGCCAGTGCCGGGAAGCTGTAGCTCGAGATGTCGTGGGCGATGCGAAAGGCCTCGCGCGAGAGCCCCTCGAGAAAGTCGCCGGCGATCGCTTCCTTGGGCGCGTAGCCGATCGAGTGGACGAAGCCGTCGAACGCGGGCCAGCTCTCGCCGAGGGCAGCGAACATTGCCTCGATCTGGGCGTCGTCGGCAACGTCGCAGTCGAAGAGCAGGGTCGAGCCGAGCTCTGAGGCGAAACCCGCGACGCGCTCGCGAAAGCGCTCGCCCTGATAGCTGAAGGCGAGCTCGGCGCCTTCGCGCCGGCAGGCGCGCGCGATTCCGTAGGCGATCGAGCGATTGGAGAGGACGCCCGTGATGAGTAGGCGTTTGCCGGCGAGAAATCCCATCGGGGGGCTCCGGAGCAGGGAAGGGCGGCGGGATTCTGGCATGCGGCTAGGCGGCGCCCTGGCCTCTTGACAGCCGCCCTGCTTGCCGGTAAGCGCGCGAACAGATACAATTCCGGTTTTCACAGATAGCGTCAAGTGGGCGGATCTTCCGGCCCATTTTTTTTGGCTGATCGCTTTTGCATCCTTTGATCGACACGCACTTTTTCTCAGGCATTCAGGCACCACTTGTCCTCGTCATGAGTCAGCACGCCGACATCGAGACCACTGTCCGCGGGCTGGGCTACGACCTGGTCGAGGTCGAGCGCGCGCCTGGCGGGCTGCTGCGCGTGACGATCGACCATCCGGCTGCGGCCGGCGTGGCGCGCTTCATCACGGTCGACGACTGCGAGAAGGTCACGCGCCAGCTGCAACACGTGCTGGAAGTGGAAGGCACCGCCTACGAGCGGCTCGAGGTGTCGTCGCCCGGGCTCGACCGGCCGCTGAAGACCGCCGCCGACTTCGCGCGCTTTTCGGGTGAGCAGGTCGAGGTGACGCTCAGGGTGCCGTTCAAGGGCCGCAAGCGCTTTCGCGGCGAGCTGCTCGCCGGGGGCACTGGCTGGCGGCTCGTGCTAGCCGATACGGCGGCCAAGGCGGCGGCCAAGAAGCACGCGGCTAGCCGGTCGGCACAAGCCCGCGCGGCGGCAGCCGGCGTGGCGACCGCTTCGAGTGGCGCCGAAGAAGTGAAAGTGCTGGACTTCTCCCTGGAGGAGGTGCGCGAGGCGCGGCTCTTTCCGGTGATCGATTTCAAGGGGCGCCGGTCCGCCCCGCTGGGTGCGGCCGCTCATGAGGCGGAAGCACAGAACGTGTTGGACGGAGGTCGGATTCAATGAACCGTGAACTGTTGATGCTGGTGGACGCGATCTCGCGCGAGAAGAGCGTCGACCTCGAGATCGTTTTCCAGGCGGTCGAAGCCGCGTTGGCCTCGGCCTCGAAGAAGCTGCAAGGCGGCGAGGTCGACATCCGCGTCTCTGTCGACCGCGAAACCGGCCAGTACGAAACCTTTCGCCGCTGGCACGTCGTTCCGGACGAGGCCGGCCTGCAACTGCCCGATTCCGAGGTGCTGCACTTCGAGGCGGTCGAGCAGATTGCCGACATCGAGGTCGACGACTACATAGAAGAGCAGATCGAGTCGGTCTCGATCGGCCGGATCGGTGCGCAAGCCGCCAAGCAGGTCATCCTGCAGAAGATCCGCGACGCCGAGCGCGAGCAGCTGCTGACCGACTTTCTCTCGCGAGGCGAGAAGATCTTCGTCGGCACCGTCAAGCGCCTAGACAAGGGCGACGTCATCGTCGAGTCGGGCCGCATCGAGGGGCGGCTGCGCCGCTCGGAGATGATCCCGAAGGAAAACCTGCGCACCGGCGACCGCGTTCGTGCCTATATCGCCGAGGTCGACCCGACTCTGCGCGGGCCGCAGATCCTGCTTTCGCGCTCGTCGCCCGGCTTCATGGTCGAGCTGTTCGCGCAAGAGGTGCCCGAGATCGAGCAGAAGCTGCTCGAGATCAAGTCCTGCGCCCGCGACCCCGGCTCGCGCGCCAAGATCGCGGTGCAGTCGCACGACAAACGGGTCGATCCGATCGGCACCTGCGTCGGCGTACGCGGTTCGCGCGTCAATGCGGTGACCAACGAGCTGGCCGGCGAGCGCGTCGACATCGTGCTCTGGTCGGAAGACCCGGCGCAGTTCGTGATCGGCGCATTGGCGCCGGCGAACGTGCAGTCGATCGTCGTCGATGAGGAGCGGCACGCGATGGACGTCGTCGTCGACGAGGAAAACCTCGCCATCGCGATCGGCCGCGGCGGCCAGAACGTGCGCCTCGCCTCCGAGATGACCGGCTGGCGCATCAACATCATGACGGCCGAGGAATCGGCGTCGAAGCAGGCCAACGAGTCCGACTCGGTGAGGAAGCTCTTCGTCGACAAGCTCGACGTCGACGCCGAGGTGGCCGACATCCTCATCGCCGAGGGCTTCGCCAGCCTGGAAGAAGTCGCCTACGTGCCGATGCAGGAGATGCTCGAGATCGAGAGCTTCGACGAGGACACGGTCAACGAGCTGCGCGCCCGGGCCAAGCAGGCGCTGCTGACGATGGAGCTCGCCAAGGCGGAAAATGCCGGCGAGGTCTCGCAGGACCTCAACGACTTCGTCGGCCTGACGCCCGAACTGATCGGCAAGCTCGCCGCCGGTGGCGTGCTCAGCCTCGACGACCTGGCCGACCTCGCCGTCGACGAGCTGATGGAGATCTCCGGGGTCGACGCCGACAAGGCGAAGGACCTGATCATGAAGGCGCGTGAACACTGGTTCACGGCCGCCGAAACGCAAGAAGCGGCGACGCAAGAAGCCGCAACGCAAGGATAGACATACCTATGGCATCGACCACCGTCGCCCAACTCGCTGCGGAGCTGAATCGCCCGGCCGCGGCGCTGCTCGAGCAGCTGCAGTCGGCCGGCGTCAGCAAGGCAGGCGCGGACGATTCCGTCACCGAGAGCGACAAGGCTCGCCTGCTCGACCACCTGCGCACCGCGCACGGCGCGGCACCCGGCGTCGAGCGCAAGAAGATCACGCTGACGCGCAAGTCGACCAGCGAGATCAAGCAGGCCGATTCGAGCGGCAAGGCGCGCACGATCCAGGTCGAGGTGCGCAAGAAGCGCACTTTCGTCAAGCGCGACGAGGCGGCGCCTGTCGACGAAGCGGCCGTGGCCGAGTCGCAGGAAGCGGAGCTCCGCCGTCGCGAGGAAGAGGCGCATGCCGAGGCCGAGCGCCTGCGCGTGCAGGAAGAAGAGCTGAAGGAACAGCAGCGCCGTCGCGAGGCGCAGGAGCGCGCCGAGCGCGAGGCCGCCGAGCTGCGCGCCCGTGAGGCTGCCGCCAAGGTCGCCGCAGAAGCCGCCGCCGCTGCCGCGGCGAGCCCGGCAGCGACCGCCGACAAGGCAGTCGAAGGCAAGGCCGCCGATGCCAAGCCCGCGGAAGTCAAGCCGGTGGTGGCCGAGCCCGTCAAGCCGGCGCTGCGCGTCGTCAAGGCGGGCACGATCGAGAACGAGGAAAAGCAGCGCGCCGCCGATCTGGCCAAGCGCCGTAAGGCCGCCGAAGACGAAGCTGCGGCGATTCGCACGATGATGAACGCACCGAAGAAGGTGCTCGTCGCGAAGAAGCCGGAAGAGCCGGCCAAGCCGGTCGAAGCCATCAAGGGCACGATCCACAAGAAGGCGGGAACGCCCGGCGCAGCCGCGCCCGGCGTCGCCAAACCCGGCGACAAGAAGTCGATCAAGTCCGAGAAGCTCAGCTCGAGCTGGGCCGACGACGCCGCCAAGAAGCGCGCCCTCAAGGCGGCGCCACGCGGCGCCCCGGGCGCAGGACGCGCCGGCTGGCGCGCGCCGCGTGCCGGCCGCCGCGGCGACCGCAACGACGGCGCACCGAGCTCCTTCGTCGCGCCAGCCGAATTCCAGGCGCAGGAAGTGCACATTCCCGAGACCATCAGCGTCGCCGATCTGGCGCACAAGATGTCGGTGAAAGCCTCCGAGGTCATCAAGCAACTGATGAAGCTGGGCCAGATGGTCACCATCAACCAGCAGCTCGACCAGGAGACGGCGATGATCGTCGTCGAGGAAATGGGCCACACGGCGATGGCCGCCAAGCTCGACGATCCGGATGCCTTCCTCGAGCAAGAAGTCGAAGGCGACGCGGAGCACGAGTCGGTGGCGCGCGCCCCGGTCGTGACCGTGATGGGCCACGTCGACCACGGCAAGACCTCGCTGCTCGACTACATCCGCACCAGCCGCGTCGCCGCGGGCGAGGCGGGCGGCATCACGCAGCACATCGGCGCCTATCACGTCGAGACGCCGCGCGGCATGATCACCTTCCTCGACACTCCCGGCCACGCTGCCTTCACGGCGATGCGTGCGCGCGGCGCCAAGGCGACCGACATCGTCATCCTCGTCGTCGCTGCCGACGACGGCGTGATGCCGCAGACCAAGGAGGCGATCGCCCACGCGAAGGCCGCCGGCGTGCCGATCGTCGTGGCGATGAATAAGATCGACAAGCCCGAGGCCAACATCGAGCGCGTGAAGAGCGAGCTGGTCGCCGAGCAGGTCGTGCCTGAAGACTTCGGCGGCGATTCGCCGTTCGTCGGCGTCTCGGCCAAGACCGGTCAGGGCATCGACGCCTTGCTCGAGCAGGTGCTGCTGCAGGCCGAGGTGCTCGAGCTGAAGGCGCCGAAGGACACGATGGCCAAGGGCCTCGTCATCGAAGCCCAGCTCGACAAGGGCCGCGGCCCGGTCGCGACCGTGCTGGTGCAAAGCGGCACCCTCAAGCGCGGCGACGTCGTGCTGGCGGGCTCGAGCTTCGGCCGGGTGCGCGCCATGCTCGACGAAGACGGCAAGGCGATCACCGAAGCGGGTCCGTCGATCCCGGTCGAGATCCAGGGCCTCACCGACGTGCCGCAGGCCGGCGACGAGTTCATGGTGCTCGGCGACGAGCGCCGGGCGCGCGAGATCGCCACCTTCCGCCAGGGCAAGTACCGCGACGTGAAGCTGGCCAAGCGCCAGGCCGCGAATCTCGAAACGATGATGGACCAGATGGGGCAGGGCGCCAAGCAGGTGCTGCCGCTCATCGTCAAGGCCGACGTGCAGGGCTCGCAGGAAGCGCTGGCGCAATCGCTGCTCAAGCTTTCGACCGACGAGGTCAAGGTGCAGATCGTGCACGCGGCGGTGGGCGGCATCAGCGAAAGCGACATCAACCTCGCGATCGCCTCCAAGGCCGTGATCATCGGCTTCAACGTGCGCGCCGATGCGGGATCGAGAAAGCTCGCCGAGAACAACGGCGTCGACATCCGCTACTACAACATCATCTACGACGCGGTCGACGAGATCAAGGCGGCGATGACCGGGATGCTGGCGCCCGAGCAGCGCGAAGAGACGATCGGCACGGCCGAGATCCGCACCGTGTTCGTGGCCTCGAAGATCGGCACCGTCGCCGGCTCGATGGTCACCGCCGGCCTGGTCCGCCGAGGTGCGCGCTTCCGCCTGCTGCGCGAGAACGTCGTCATCTACACCGGCGAGATCGAATCGGTTCGGCGCATGAAGGACGACGTGCGCGAGGTCGCGGCCGGCTTCGAGTGCGGCATCAAGCTGAAGAACTACAACGACATCAAGGAAGGCGACCAGCTCGAGTTCTTCGAGGTGAAGGAAGTGGCTCGAACCTTGTAGAGCGGACTGGCCTCATCC
>JANXXS010000089.1 GCA_025350505.1 Burkholderiales bacterium | reverse complement strand
GCCGAGCAGCAGCGCGGCGACGAGCGGGCCGGTGATCGTCGTCGTGCCGCCGACCGAGACGACGATCAGGAAATAGATCATGAACTTGAGCGGAAAGGTCGGATCGAGCCCGAGCACCTCGGCGCCGAGCGCGCCGCCCAGACCGGCCAGTCCCGAGCCGACGGCGAAGGTGAACATGAAGATGCGGTTGACGTCGAGGCCGAGCCCTCCGGCGACGCGCGGGTCGTCGACCGAGGCGCGCAGGCGACTGCCGAAGCGCGTGCGCGAGAGCACCCATTGCAGGGCCAGCGTGAGTGCGGCGCAAAGCACGACGATGAAGAGCCGGTACTTGCCGATGCCCACCGCCTCGATCGGAAGCCGCCCTTGCAGCCAGGCGGGCAGCGTGATGTTCTGCTGCATCGAGCCGACCAGGTAGTCGACCGCGGTCACGGCCATGAAGACGAGGCCGATCGAGAACAGCACCTGGTCGAGATGCGGCCGCGCGTACATCGGCCGGTAAAGCGTGCGCTCGAGCAGCGCGCCGAGCAGCGCCGTGCCGACGAAGGCGATCGGCAGGCAGAGCAGGAAGGGCACGCCGGCGCGGTTCATGAGCAGCACCGTGATGTAGCCGCCGGCCATCGCGAAAGCGCCATGCGCGAGGTTGATGAAGTTCATCAGCCCGAGCGTGACGGCGAGCCCGACCGCGAGCACGAACAGCAACATGCCGTAGGCGACTCCGTCGAAGAGCAGGGTCAGCATGGCAAAGGTGGCTGGCAGGCGGGTGGCGCCGGATTCTCCTTCATCGGGCAAGGCGCGTCGTCGACGCTGCGGTGCACGCCCTCTTCTATCATTCGCGATCGACACATCGAGGCGCCGGCCTCGCCAACGCCATGCAATGCGATTTTCCGAGCATCTTCGTGGGCGAAACCGGCACCGCCAAGGGACGAGGCGTCTTTGCCGCCCGCGCCCACCGCGAAGGCGAGACCGTCGAAACCTGCCCCGTCGTGCTGTTCTCGGCGACCTTCTCCGGCGTCCCTGAAGAAGTGCGCAAGCTGTTGTTCAACTGGGGCGCCCTGTCCGGGACGGTGAGCGACAACCACTGCCTGGCGCTTGGCTACGGCAGCATGTACAACCACGACAATCCCGCCAACATGCGCTACGAAGGCGATGCCGCCGCGAACGTGCTTCGCTTCGTGGCGATCCGGCCGATCGCGCAGGGCGAGGAGTTGACGGTGAACTACAGCGCCGAGGGCGGCGGCCACCAGTCGCCGGAGAACGACTGGTTCGCGCGCATGGGCGTGACTCCCTACGTCGACTGGACCTGAGGTGCGTTACCTGGTCGTCGGCGCCGGCGCCCTCGGCGGTTACTTCGGCGGTCGGCTGCTCGAGGCCGGCCGGGATGTGACCTTCCTGTTGCGGCCGGGGCGCGCCAAGGCACTGGCCACGAACGGGCTGATCGTCAAGAGCCGCTTCGGCGACATGTCGCTCGCCGCGCCGCCGTCGACGCTCGCCGACGGCATCGCCGGCCCGTTCGACGCCGTCGTGGTCGGCTGCAAGGCCTACGACCTCGCCGAGACGATGGCATCGTTCGCGCCCGCGGTCGGACCCGACACGGCGATCCTGCCCTTGCTCAACGGCATGCGCCACCTCGACGATCTGCAAACACGCTTCGGCGCGGCGCGCGTGCTCGGCGGGCTTTGCATGATCTCGGCCACGCTCGACGACGCCGGCACCATCCAGCACCTGAACGACCTGCACGGCCTGGTCTTCGGCGAGCTCGACGGCAGCACCTCGGCCCGGGTCGAACGCATCGCCGCCGACTTCTCGAGCGCGAATTTCCATTCACGCGCGACGCCGTCGATCCTGCAGGAGATGTGGGAGAAGTGGGTCTTCATCGCCTCGGTGGCGGGCCTCACCTGCCTGATGCGCGCGAGCATCGGCGAGATCGTCGCGGCCGGTGCGTCGGACCTGAACCTGCGCATGGTCGACGAGTGCTGCGCCATCGCCGCGGCGAATGGCTTTGCACCGCGCCCGCCGAGCGTCGAGCGCATCCGCTCGGCCGTCACTGCCGGCGGCTCGCCGATGGTCGCGTCGATGCTGAAGGACCTGGAGCGCGGCGCGGCGGTCGAGGCCGACCATGTGCTGGGCGACCTGCTCTCGCGTTCGACCGCGGACCCGCAGGCGCTCTCGTTGCTGCGTGTCGCCTACCTGCACCTGAAGGCCTACGAAGCGCGGCGCGGCGCGGCCAGATAGCCCGGCGCAACCCGATCAGGGCGCCGCGCGGCCGATGGTCGGCGGACCGAACACACCTGCATCGCAACCCAGCAGCGCGACCACCGCGGCGCGCGTCGCCGGCACGATCGCTTCGGCAAAGGCGAGCGGCTTCGACGATTCGCGGCTGGCCAGCCACTGCAGCAGCATGCCGATCTGCAGCTCGGCGACGAGCGTGGCGATGAGCGGGATCGACAGCCCCGGCTGCGCCGCGCCGCGCAGCGCCAGCGCCGTCAGGCCCGGCTCGATCAGGCCGGCCAGGCAACGCACCCAGGCCTTGCGCAAGGTCGGCGCGGCGAACTGGCGCGCCAACGCGCGCTGCTGCTGGAAGTGGGCGACGATCGGCAGCAGCTCGCGCGGCTCGATCCACTCGGTGGCGGCGCGCGCCAGCGGCAGCGACGGAAAGCGCAGGCTCTCTTCGATGATCCCGTCGCGGCCCTTGAAGTGCGTGTAGAAAGTCGAGCGGCCGACGTTGGCGCGCGCCGCGACGGCATCGACCGTCACCGCATCGATCCCGTCGGTGAGCATCAGATCCAGGAAGGCGCCCATCAGGGCATGCCGCGTCTTCGCGGTGCGGCGGTCGGCGCGTAGCGGCGTCATGCGGCAAAGCTACGCGATTGTGCGCAGCGGCGCCATGCCGAATGGACACTTGGCGCGAAGTGTCCAGATCGGGACAGTGCGGCTTCGAGGTCCGGTCCGCGCCGGCGCACCGTCCCTACGATCGCCTCGATTTGCGATGGAGTCGATGCCATGGACATGCAGGAAGGCGCCGCGGCGCCGGGCGGGCGCGCCGCCGGAATCACGCTCGCGACGCTCGCCGTGGTCACCCTGGCCCTGTTGCTCAACCACCCCTCCGGCGCGGCGCAGTCGTTCGCCGAGATGCTGAAGGAAGAAGCCGCGAACCGCGTTGCCGACGGCGTCGTGCACGGCGGCTTCATGGCCGTGCTGGGCGGCGAGCTCGCCTGCCTGGCGGCCCTGTTCACGCGCCGCGCGATCCGTCCCTGGGCGAGCGCGGCGCTGGTGCTGTTCGGCATCGGTACCGGCTTCCTGATGGCATCGATGCTGGTCGACGGCCTGCTCACGCCGGCCATCGCCGCGCGCTATGCCGAGGTGCCGGAGAAGCAGGAAGGCGCGCGCGTCGCCTTCGTGGTGATCGGCAGCCTGATCCGCTTTCTCATGCCCGCGGGGCTGCTCTTCCAGGCGGCCGGCCTGGCCGTCGCCGCACTCGGGTTCTGGCGTCGGGACACGTTGGTCCGCGCGGCGAGCGTGCTCGGCCTCGTCGTCTCGGCACTGACGATCGCCGGCGTCGCGACAACGGCAGGCACCAGCCCGCACATCGTCATCGTCTCACTGCTCGGCTTCGCCGCGTGGTACGCGACGACCGGCGTCGCCGCAGCGCTCGGCCGCCTCTGAGGCCGGCTGCGGCTCGCCGCGCCGGTACCGGCGGCGGGCCGCTGCGTCGCGACCTCGCCGGGCCGGCGAGAATCGCGGCGCAGATGCCGAACTCGAGACCCTACGTTCGCGACGTTGGCAGCGGCCCCGGCGTCGTCTGCATTCACTCCAATGCGAGCACCTCGTCGCAATGGCGGACCCTCATGGACCGGCTGGCGCCGGGCCATCACGTCTTTGCGCCTGACTCGCTCGGCGCCGGCCGCAGTCCGCCCTGGCCCGCCGAACGCGTCGTCATGTTGGGCGACGAGGTGGCGCTGCTCGAGGTGCCGGTGTTGTACATGGTCGGCAGCAAGTCGCCGGCCTCGTCGCGCGGCGTCGCTCGCCTGCTGACCGGCGTGCTTCCGGACGTCGCCGTCGTCGAGCTGGCGGGGCTGGGACACATGGGTCCGGTCACGCATCCTGAAGTCGTCAACGACAGGATCGCCGACTTCCTCGCCGCTCATTGAGGCGGGCGTCCGACGCGCGATTCGAGACGACCTGCCGCGCCGCGGCGTTTCGCGTTGCGCCGCGTCTTCGATGGGCGCCTCAGTCGATCTGCGCGATCAGCGCCAGGCCCGCCGAGGTACCCACTTCGGCGCCGCCCATGACGTTGAGCTCGGGCAGATCGGCACGGACCAGCCTGTGCAGGGCGGCCCGGACGGCTTGTCGCGCCAGCACGATCTTGGGCGCATCCGCCGCCAGACCACCGAGTCCCGCGCACAACGCCGAATAGAGGCGCAGGTGGCCCTCGCCGGAGGCCAGCGCCGCGGGATCGTCGAGGAGCTGCTGCTCGAAGGCCGGGCCGAGCCGCAGCACCGGCAGGGTCATCGTGCCGAGCGAGAGCCGGGCGACCGTCATCGGCGCGAGGGCGCGGCGCAGCTGCTCCAGCCACTCGTCGATCGAAGGCTCGGCGGGCCCGGCCGAAGCTGCCGCGGGTGCGCGCACCATGACGTGCCACGTCGCCGGCACGAGCACGACCCGGTCCTTGTCATCGACGGCGACGACGCTCTGCAACGCCAGCATCGTTTCCAGGATCGTGCGCAAGTCGCGGATGCTCACCTCCTCTGCAAGCAGCCGGCACAGCAACTCGTTGAGCAGCGGCGGCGCGAAGCGCTGCTTCCAGGCCTCGACCAGCGGCGGCACGGCGCGACGCTGGCGTTCGAGCACCGCCTCGGTCGCCACCAGGCTCCACAGCGCGCCGGCATGGCGGCGCACCGTGATGCCGAGGACCAGCAGCGCATAGCGGCGAGGCTGCCACACCGTCCATTCGTTCTCGGCGACGATCTGCAGCGATTGCCGCGTCGCCGCGAAGCGCGAAAGGTAGCCGCCCTCCGGGGTGCGTATGAGCTCGGACTCGAGGCCGAGCTCGCGCAGCGTCTCTGGCGATGCATCGACCGCCATGAATCCCGGCGCCAGCCAGGGCACGAGCGGCAGCGGCATGTCGTTGATCCACAAGCGCAGCGCGTCGACCGGCACGGACGGATCGACTTCCACGTCGAACGACGGCATCAGCACGCCGAGCTCATCGTGCAGCGCGCCCGCCACCTGGTCGACGCCTTCCTGCCACGGCGGCGTCGCCTCCGCGGGGTCGCCGAGCTGATCGTCGGCGTGCACCTGCAGGCGCAGGCGTACAACGTCGGCATCGAAGCCCGGGCCGAACAGAACCTCCGCCGGCCGGGCGCCGGCGGCGATGCCCGCGGCCGCAAAACGCCAGGGCGCGAGGCCGCGCGCCGCGCCTACGCGAAGCATCGTGTCGTTGCGGTCGGCCAGGCCCATCCGGCGCAACGCCGCGGCGCTGAGCCACGATTCGCGCAGCGACCAGGCGGCGTCGGCCAGCGCGTCGGCGACGATCCGCGGCGTTGCCATCGACAACGCCGGAAGACGGACGAAGACGTCGCGGCCGTCGGCACCGATGCGCAACCGGGCCACGGTGTCGGCGGGCCAGTGGTCGGCGCGGTCGGCCAGCCAGACAGGCATCGGCTTGACCGGCAAGCGCCACGCCGCAATCAGCGGTGCCAGCGCCTCGCGCAGCGCCAGCAGCGCCGCGTCACGCCCCGGCCAGGCAGCCCAGGCCGGCGAGGTTTCGACGGAGATGCGCATCGGCAAGGGTGGCACCGGCCGGATCGGATCGCTCACGGGACAAGCTCCAGGTCGATGCCCTGCCGCGGCCCGGTCGCGGCGACGGGCGACAGCTCGTCTTCGGACAGGACCGGCAGGTGCGGCCAGGCCAGCTGCACCAGTCGCGCCAGGTGCGGCCGCAGATCGGCTTCGCCAACGACCAGCGCGGTGGGTTCCAGCCGGAGGTCCGCCGGCACCGCCTGCTGCAGGGTGGTGAACAAGGCCTGGTAGGCGCTTGCATCGAGCGCGAGCACCGGCTCAGGCTTGCCGCGGAGGCCTGCGCGCAGGGCGGCACGCATGCGTTCGCCGACGTCGAGCAAGCGATGTCGTCCGTCGTTGCCCGGCAGCAGGGGCATGACCGCAGCAAGCTTGCGCAGCGACTCGGCGGCGGCGCCGAAGCAAGGCGAACGCCCGCGCAGCGCCGGCAAGGCGACGACGATGTCCGAGAGCGCCAGCACGGGCACGCCCTCGACCAGCAGGCAGCGCAACGCGGTCAGCAGCGAGACACGCTCGGCCGAGTCGATCGACGAGTACGAGGCGTCGGGGAGCTGGGCAAGAAGTTCGTCGAGCTCGGCGTAGCCCAACAGCTCGGCGAGACGGATACGCAAGACCGCCTGCAGGTGGCGCATGACCATCGCCATCGGCGCAAAGCTCTTGCCGACCCAGGCGGGTCGTTCCGCCAGCACCTCGGCCGAGAGCCAGATGCCGCTGCGACCGGTGATCGGATCGATGCCGGGCTTGCCGACGTCGAAGCTGTTGCCGTCGTGCTCGGGCAGCCAGAACACCGCATCGACCGGCACCGTGTCGACGGCGATCGGCACCTGCTTGAGCAAGATCCGATAGCTGCCGCTGTCGCCTTGCCGGTCGTAGAAGCGCACGCCGGGCAGATCGATGCCGAACGACGCGCGGGTTGTGGCGCGTAGTGCCTGGAGCTCTTGCTCGAGCGCAGGCTGCAGCTCGCCGCCGACGGGCAGCGCGACCATCGGCACCAGGTCGGGCGCGATCTCGACGGCGATCAGGGTGACGCTGTGCTGCGCGCCCGCATCCCTGGCGTCGTAGACCTGCAGTGCGCGCAACAGGTTGCGCGCGTCGTGGTGCTCGTGCGCCTGCGAAACGCCGTCGAGCTGCTGCAGCGCCTGCGTCGCGTGCGCCTTGCGCTGCGCCGTGTCGGGGAAGGCGCCGCTCAGGTCGGCCAGTCGCAGCGGCGGCCAGTCGGCGCGCGCGTCGACCTTCAGCGCGTCGACGGTCGCCTGGAAGGTCGCGTCCCGGTCGCCGCTACGGTCCAGGACCTGCACCAGCAGCTCGCGATTGCCCATGTCGGAGCGCGCAGCGGCAACGCAACGCGAGGCCAGCTCGACCATGCAGGCGACCCGGGTGTCGTGGGTGTCGGACTTGGGATCGAAGGGCCCTTCGAGCAGTTGCCGAACCATCAGGCCCATGCGCAGGGGATCGCGAAGCGGCGAACGACGCAGCCGCTCGCCCAGGGCGACGACGGCACGCGGATCCAGGCGGCCCTGGATCCATACCTTCAGCAGCCAGTAGTGCGAGGGGTCGGCCTGTGCCCACTCGCCGACCGCGGCGTTGACCACCGCTTCGGCGGCCGGATCGCTTTCGCCGAGCGCAGCGCTGATGTCGAGTCCGGCCAGCGGCAGATCGAGGTTGTCGCCGTAGAACCGCATTTGCAGAAAGCGCAGCAACTCCTGGTTGCGGCGCAAATGCTCGACCAGCCGGCCGCGCTCTGCCTCCCGGGCGGCCTGGGCAAGATCGGTGTCGGGCCGCTTGTCGAGCGTGGTCAGGCGATTCAGGGCCCGCTTGGCCGTGGCATTGACGAGCGCGCGCAGGGCCACGACGTCGGTTTCGTCGAGCAGGTCCCAGCGCATACGGCGGTCGTGGGTCAGCTCGAGCGCGTTGTCGCACCAGCGCTGCGCGTCGTTGTCGTTCTGCGGCCGCAGCAGCTCGCGCAAACGCGAATCCTGGGTCAGGGCGGTGATGGCGTTGTTCAGCCGCGTGTCGTAGTTTTCGCGCGTGTCCCGCTCCTGCTGCTCGAGCGAGCGCAGGTCTCTTTGCAGGTCTTTCAACCGGGCATCGAGCCCGTCGCCCGGGCCCGACTTTCCGGTGTTCGCCTGGAAGCCGTCGCTGCTGGCGGGCACCGGCTCGGGCGCCCCGGCGTGCCGGTCCGCCGGCGCAGCGGCAGCCACCCGGCGCACCTGCTCCGACGTTTCTTCGATCTGCCTGCGCACCGCCTGGATCCGGCCGTCCAGCGCTTCGAGGGTCGAGGGCGACAACGACAGCTCGGCAGCGCGGGTGCGCGCGCTCACCCATTGCGGCGCCAGCTCGACGGCCTCGGCGATCGCCCTGAGCGCATGGGTAAAGCGTTCGGGCGAGCTGTCGGCGAGATAGTTCTCGACATAGGACAGGTTGAAATGCGCGACCGCGTTGGTCGGATTCGCGTCCAGGGCCTGCCTGAGTGCCAGGTGCGCGCGATCGAGAAGGGCCGGGGCACCGCTTCGGAACCACCCGTTCAGGCAAGCATTGGCGCTGTCGTTCAGGGCAAAGCTCTGCAGCGTCTTGCTCACCGCCGCGAGCTCGGGCAGTTTGTCGAGGCGCCTGACGATCTTGTCGCTCCAGGCCGCATAGCGCGCGACCACGCTCGGCTCGATGAACGAGTAGTAGCTGCCGGTGAGCCGGGTCAGCTCGCCGGTGCTCCAGGCCGCGACGTTGCGGTCGGTCGCCACGGCCTGCGCGTATTGATCGTAGGCGTCGTCGTAGCGCTCCGTTTCGGCGAGCACCCGGGCCAGGCCGTAGTTGAGCTCGGCCGTCGTCGTCTCGCGGACGATGGCACGAAAGTCCAGCCCTTCGCGAAAGCGCTGCTCGGCCTCCGGCAGCTGGTCGGTCAACCAGTAGAGATAGCCTTGCGAGGCGATCGCCGAGAGGTTGCCGGGGTTGATGCGCAGTACCTCGTCGTACTGCTGCATGACGATCTTCAGGCGCCCGCGGTTGAGCGCGCCCTCCTGCCGAAACACCATCTCGACGGCGTTGGCCAAACCCAGCTGCGCGATCTGGAACTTGGGCGCCAGGTCGGTGGCGCTGCGCAGCAGGCGCGCGCGCACGAGCAGGTCGGGCTCGATGCCGGCGCGCACGACCAGGTAGGCGGCGTCGCGCGTCGGCAGCGAAGGGTCGGCGGCGGCGGCGGCGGCGAGATTGACACCCGCCTCGCGGGTCGCGCCGAGCAGCGAATGGGCGAGCGCCTGCACGACGTAGGCGTCGAACAGGACGCGGCGCACCCGCGCGAACTCGGCCTCGCGCGGCCGGATCAACGAGCGGCCGAAGCGGTCGGCCCGGTAGCGGAAAAAGCCCTTGACGGCAGTGCGGTCGTCGAGCATCCAGCCGTTGCCGTCGATCAGCCGCGCGTGCACCTGCTTCAGGTCGGCGATCACCTCGTTCATGCGTCGAACGCAGTCGAAGATCGGATTGGGCCGCCGCCCGGTCTGCAGCGCGATCATGTAGCGGAACAGCTGGCACTGCACGTGGCCGGTGATGACCCGGGCCCGCATCTCCAGCCGGTGCGTCATGCCATGCCAGAAGAACGGCAGGTTGACGAGGTAGCGCCGCGCATCGCGCCACGGCGCCATGTCGAACGCGAGGCGGGCGTCGCGATAGAGATCGAGGGCGAGATCGTAGGCGTCGACGGTGTTGGAGCGGGCGATGTCGCGCGCCTCGAAGTAGAGCGCGACGGCGCGCAGGTAGCGCGTCGGAAAGCGCTGGATCTTGGCGCGCACGTCGGATTCGATGGTGCGGTAGATCTCGCGCGCGATGCTCGAGTACACGCGCTCGACGATCTGGTCGTAGCGCTGCGGGTCGAGGCCGGCGTCGGCTGCCTTGCCGAGCTCGAACTGCACGGTGTAGGCCATCGCCACCGGCGCGGTCGCGGCGCCGAGACGGACCGTCGGCATCACCTGCAGCAGCCAGTGCTCGGGCCGGTCTTCGCGCAGCGCGTAGTCGCCCGCGACGTGGATGTGCGGCAAGGCGCCGGCAACGGTGTCGGGTGGCGCATCGAGCAGCGAGAAGCGGCCGATGCGCAGGTTGAGGCGCTCGCGAAGGTCGCCTTGCAGGAGGGCGAGCCGGCCCTCGTCCTTCCACTCGAAAGAAGGCGCCTTCTCGGCGCTGCGCACGAAGGGCGCGATCGACACGGTGTAGCGGAACGGCTCCTGCGATTCGGACTGGAGGAAGCGGGTCCAGCGCAGCAGCACGTAGAACAAGCTGCCGGCGGCCATGAGCAGCACGCTGGCGAGCAAGGCCAGGGTGCCGCCGTCGGCACGACCGCCGGCGACTTCCCGGAACGTCTTGCCGAGATCGCCGAGGGCCGCGATCGCCTTGCCGTCGGCGACCAGGCTGGCGACACCGAGCACCAGGCCGAGCAGCGCCGTGAGCAGACCACCGACGCCGAGCCGCTGGCGCTTGAGCAACTGGCCCTCGACGCCCTGCACCAGGTTGCGCGTGCCGGTGAAAAGCGTCAGCAGCGACGAGAAGGCATCGGACATCGGGTCGCGTCGGCTTGGCCCGCGGGGGGCGATCGATAGGCAGGAGAGTGTAGAAGCTCGCCGGCCCGCCGGGGCCGGGAAAGACGCTCGCGATCAGCGCCCGTGCGCGCGCAGCCAGCTCTCGCGGCGCAGGTACAACGCCTGCACCTCCGCTCCCTTCAAGCACGGCATGTCGCGCTCGACCTCGTAGCCGATCTGGAGCACCTCGTCGTTCATGTCTGCTCCTTCAAAATGGGCCGATGCGGCAATCTCGAATCTTCGTCCTGACGCTGCTGGCGATGCTCGCCTTCGCCGGCAATTCGCTGCTCTGCCGCGCCGCCTTCAGCGCCGGCCGCATCGACGCGGCGAGCTTCACGACGATCCGCATCGTCGCCGGCGCCCTTGCGCTCTGGCTGATTGTGCGCATGCGCGGCGGCAAGGCCGCGCCGGCCGGCAACTGGCCTTCGGCGCTCGCGCTCTTCGTCTACGCCGCGGCCTTCTCGTTCGCCTACCTCAGCCTCAGCGCCGCGACCGGCGCGCTGCTCCTCTTCGGCGCCGTGCAGGCGACCATGATCGGCGTCGGCCTGTGGCGCGGCGAAGGGCTGCGCGGCTGGCAGATCGTCGGTCTCGCCTGCGCGCTCGGCGGTCTGATCGGCCTGCTCCTGCCCGGACTCTCGGCGCCACCGCTGAGCGGCGCGGCGCTGATGCTCGCCGCCGGCATCGCCTGGGGTGTCTATTCGCTGCGCGGCAAGGGCGCCGGCGATCCGCTGCGCGTGACGGCGGGCAACTTCCAGCGCGCCGTCGTCTTTGCCGCGCTGCTCAGCCTGGGGCTTTTGTCGCGGCTCTCGCTCGACGGCGTCGGCGTCGCCTGCGCCATCGCCTCGGGTGCGCTGACCTCGGGCGTCGGCTACGCGATCTGGTACACGGCGCTGCCCGGCCTCAAGGCGACCAGCGCGGCGACGGTGCAGCTCAGCGTGCCGATCATCGCCGCCGGCGGCGGCATCCTGCTGCTCGGCGAGCCGCCGACGCTGCGCCTGCTGCTCGCTTCGCTGGCCATCCTCGGCGGCATCGCCATGGTCATCCGGTCGCGCTAGGAACTCGTCAGCCGGTCGAGCAGCGCGGCCAGCGTCTCGGGCATCGTGATGTGCGGGTTGTGGCTGGCGTCGAGCTCGTCGTAGCGCCAACCCGCTTCCGTGCGTGCGCGTTCGGCGAACTGGCGGAACGCGTCGCCCGGACCCGCTCGCGTGCAATAGACGTAGCTGCGTGGCAGCCGCTCGACGGCGCCGGTCAGGCGCAGCGCCTGCTCGAAAGTGGCGAGCGGCTGCATGATGCGGCGCGGCCCGGCCCAGGCCAGGTCGGCCTCGGCCGTGTCGGGCGGCATCGGGTTGGCCGGCACGCGCCAGCCCTCGCCCTGCGCGCGCGCCGCCTCGCGCACTCGCGCCGTCGCGGCCTCACCGATCAGGTCGAAGAGGGACTGGCCGTCGCGCGGCACGAAGGCGTCGAGGTAGACCAGCTTCGAGATGCGCTCCGGTGCGCGATCGGCCACACCGGTGGCGACCATGCCGCCGTAGCTGTGGCCGATGAGGACGAGCTCGCGCAGGTCCTCGAAGTGCAGGACGGCGAGGATGTCGGCGATGTGCGCGTCGAGATCGATGCCGGCGCGCGCGAGATGACTGCGCTCGCCCAGGCCGGTGTGCGTGGGCGTGAACAGCTCGTGGCCTCTTTCGCGCAGCAGCGGTCGCAGCTTCTTCCAGGCCCAGCCCGCCGACCAGGCGCCGTGCGCCACCAGAAACGTTGCCATGCTGCGGCCCTCTGTTCGGAAAATGCGAATCATGCATCGACGACCGCGGCGCCTCGCCGTTCCCGTTGCGATGCGTCGGCCGAACCGTGAGGGCCTAGACTTCGGCCGCATGACAAGCAAGGACTGGCGACCGACCGCGTTCGTCGAGACGGCGCCCGGCGTCGTCAGCGAGGAAGAAGCCGACGCCAGCCGCAGCGAGCGGCATCGCGCCATGTACGAATTCCTGCGCCACCTGATGACGCTCGACTCGGCCGCGCTCGTCCTCACCGCGATGCTGGTCGAAAAGGCGTTCGCGCAGCCGGTGCTGCGCGCCAGCGTCGGCATCGCCGTCGTCGCCTTTCTCGTCAGCCTGATCGCCGGCGCCGTCACCTACCTCAATCTGCTCGCGAACCGTCCGCATGCCGGCGCACTGCAGATGCCTTCGGGCGACATGCGCTTGCACCTGTGGACAGGCTTGGCGGCGGTGCTCGGTTTCGTTGTCGGCATGGCCTTGCTGGCGCTTTTTTTCTGGGCCAACTGGTTCCGCTGAAACGCGCGAACCGACTCGGGCCGGGCCGGGCCGGCGAGCAGTCCGACGGCTGACGCTCGGAGACCGGCTCGTGCGCGGACGCCCGCACACGACGGCGAGAACCAGGGAACTCACTGCGGCGCCGTCGGCAGCTCGAGATGCGCTGCCGGCAGCCCGGCGCGTTGTCGCGCGTGCATCGCCGCGTAGAGCTGCTCCAAGTCGCGCGTGAAGCGCGCCGCGTCGAACAGCGGCGCTCGAGGCAGCGCCTCGAAGAGCTGCCGGCGCAGCGAAGCGAGTCGCTCGCGATCGCTGGTCGCCAGCGCCAGCGCCATCGCTTCGTAGCCGGCGGCGTCGGCGGCGACGAGCGCGTCGAGGCCGACCGCGCGACACAGGCTCGCCGCGACGCGCGACGGGAACGTCTCGCCGGCGCAGGTCAGCACCGGCAGGCCGGCGCGCAAGGCGTCGCTGGCCGTCGTGTGCGCGCCGTAGTGCAGCGTGTCGACGAACAGGTCGGCAAGTTGGTGGCGTTCGAGATGCGCCTCGCGGTTCGTGCGCGGCGCGAAGACGATGCGATCGGCGGCGACGCCACGGCGCACCGCTTCGCCGCGCAGATTGCCCGCCGCGACGGTGTTGGCCTCGATGAGCCAGAGCACGCTGCCGGGCACCTGGGCCAGCAATCGCATCCAGACGTCGAACACATCGGGCGTGATCTTGTAGCTGTTGTTGAAGGAGCAGAAGACGAAGCCTTCTTCAGGCAGGCCGGCGTCTTGTCGCCGCAGCGCCGTGGGCGCGATCGGCTGCCACGATGCGTTGGCCTGGTAGCTGTGCGGCAGCCAGGCGATGCGCTCGCTGAAGCCCGTCGCGCGCCGCGGCCGGAACGGCCACCGCATCGCCGATGAGGTAGTCCATCCACGGCGCAGCCATCGTGCCGGGGTAGCCGAGGTAGTTGACCTGCAGCGGCGCGGCGCGCGCCGCGAAGATGCCGGGCCGCGCGTCCTGCGTGAAGCCCTTCAGGTCGACGGCGATGTCGATGCCGAGGCTCTGCGCCAGCGCCGCCACCTCGAGGTCGCCGATCGCGCCGACCTCGACGAAGCGGTCGAAGGCCACCATGGCACGCGCGCGCATCGGGTCCGGTGCGGTCGGGCCGAACGAGAAGGCGATGCACTCGAAGCGGCTGCGGTCGTGCCGCTCGAACAGCTCGGCCATCAGCTCCATGGTCGCGTGCGTGTGAAAGTCGGCGGAGAAGTAGCCGAGGCGGATGCGTGCATCGCCGCTTCTTGAGGTCGGCTCGGTACTCGCACCTTGCGGCGGACAGTGCGCCACCACCCAGCGCGCCGCGTTCCACTGCTGCAGCGCCGCCGACGCCACGGTCGACAACAGCGTGAACGGATGGACGACCGCGTCGCCGCGCTCGATCGCCTGGGCGATGCGCGCTGTCGCCGCGTCGAGGCCGTTCCAGTCGCAGAGCAGCATCGCCGTGTGCAGCCGGTCGCCCTGCACCGGCCACCGGCCGGGGTCGATCGCCAGGGCCTGGTCGTATGCGGCCAGCGCCCGCTCGGGTTGCTTCAGGGTGTTGAAGGTGGCGCCGAGATTGGCCCAGGCGTTGGCGAACGAGGGCGCCAGCCGGGTCGCCTTCTCGTGCGCGGCCACGGCTTCGTCGTGACGGCGCAGGTCGTGCAGGACGAGGCCGCGGTTCGACCAGGCCTCGGCGTCGGCAGCGTCGATGGCGATGGCGCGGTCGGCGCTGGCCAGCGACTCGGCCAGGCGGCCGAGCTGGTGCAGGGCGACGCCGCGATTCGACCAGACCGTCGCCGCCCCGGGCGCGATGGCGAGTGCCGCATCGAAGCGCTGCACCGCGTCCAGATGGCGATGCGCGCGATCGAGCGCGAGACCGAAGTTGTTGTGGAACTCGGCGTTGCCGGGCTCGATCGCGACCGCCTGCTCGTGATGGCGCAGCGCCGCCTCGTCGTTGCCGGCATCGCTCTGCAACTCGCCGAGCGCGCTGTGCGCGGCGGCGAACCTCGGCGCAATCAACAGGGCGCGCTCGTAGCTCGCCGCCGCCGCGTCGAAGCGGCCGGCCTGGTAGAGCACGACGCCCTTGTTGTAGTGCGGCTCGACCTTGCCTGGCTGCACGGCGATGCTGCGATCGTAGAAAGCGATTGCCGTCGCGATATCGCCGGCATGCGCGGCGGCGTCGCCGAGCGCCAAAGACACGCTGCCGAGCAGCACCATCACTCCCGCGTCAGGCGAAGCCGCCGCCGCCAGCGTCTCGAGCATCGCCTTCGCCTCGACGAGACGGCCCTGTCGGGCCAGCGCGAGTGCATGCGCCGCGGATGCACTGGCGTGGTTCGCGCGAGGGCCGGCGGGCGGATCGACGCGTCGCATGATTCCTCCTCGGTGAGCGCGATTTCGTGACGGCGGAGCGACCGCCTGCGAGGATGCTGACAGAATTTCAGCCTTGCGGCCGCACGGCGCGGGGAGACCTCGACCATGAACATCGACACATCGGCGCAGGCCCTCGGCCGAGCCGTGCGCATGGCGACTCTGATCGGCGCGAGTCTCGCCTCAGGCGCTGCTCTGGCATGGAGCAACCACGCCCTCTGCACCTGGCCGGCGCTGTCGGTGCTGCCTGAGCTGACGAGCCGGGCGCCGGTCAAGGTCGAGCCTCTGTCGGCCTTCGTCGCTGCCGATCCGGCCGGCCTGGCGGCGTTGCTGCGCGACGAGGAAGTCTGGGCGCGCGCCCACGTGCCGGCCTATCCGGCCCGCCCCGACGGGCTCGCCTTCGGGCCCGAGGCCGCGCCCGAGGCGCAGCGGCTCGCGCGCTTCCTGCGTGCCGTGCGCGTCAATCCCGAGTCGCGGCTGGCGCTCTATCTCCAGTTGCCACCGGGGACGCCCGCCGGCGGTCGGCCGACCTTGACCCACGACGACGTGACGACGATGAAGACCGACGAGGCAGCCCGCCTCAACACCTTCATCGCCTTGCGTCCCGGCGATCTCGTGGCGCCGATCGACGTCGTCGCCAGCGCCACCGACGAACCCGACTACGGCCTCGACTTCGGCCTGTGGGAGAACAGCGGCACGGCGCACGGCGCCGTCTACGGCTTCGGCAAGCAGCCTTTCGGCAACCCTGCGGTCGAGTGGTCGAGCCAGGGGCCGCTGCACCTCGGCTACTTTCACGAGGCGGCGATCGTCTACAAGGCGGCGCCCTTCCTGCTGCGCGCCTATCCGGAATTCCGCATCCACCTGTACCGGTCGCTCGCCGCCTTCGCATTGCGCGCCGGCCACGACTACTGGGCCTGGCGCTTCACCGGCTGGGGCATGCACTACCTGCAGGACCTGACGCAGCCGTACCACGCGCGCGTGCTGCCCGGTGTCGGCGTGACGCGCATGCTCTGGATCAACACGCTCGACATCGTCGGCCTGCACGGCGCGAAGAACGACGCGGTGCAGCTCGTCACCAACCGCCACTTCGCGCTCGAGAACTTCGAACGGCGCTGGATGCGCGCCGCCTATGCCGACCGGAGCATCGCCGACGTCGGCATGGCTGCGCTGCGCGACACGAAGCTCGATGCCGCCGCACCCTACGAAGACGACTGGCCGCGCCGGGTCGTCTCGCAGCGCGCCTACGAGGCCTCCGACGCCATCGATGCCGCCCTCGTCGCGTCGTTGCAGCCGAAGTACGTGTCCGAACCGGGCTATGTCTTCGGCGTCACGCAGACCGGCGTCGACATCCATGCCGAGCTGGGCGCGAGCTCGCCGGCGGCGCGCGCGTCCTTGCAGCGCGCCATTGCGCCCTTGCTCGGCAACCTCGGCACGACCTCGCGCGCCTTCGTGCGTGCCGTCATCGCCGGCGGCCGGCCTTAGAACGACTTCAAGAGCCGGGCACCGCCGGCTTGTCCTTCCAGAAAAGCGGCCGGCGGCACCCGCCTCATCTGCACGCGGGCCGACCCAATGCGCTGACCCGCGACGCGCGTCACGACCGGCCGGCTTGCGCAGCGGGGGCCCGGCCCTTGCGCCATTCGCGCTGCCCCAGCCAGAGGAAGGCGGCGCAGGCCAGCGCCGAGATGACGACGGCGACGATCGTCTCGAGGCTGCCGTCGCCGTCGTCGGGCGCGCTGTCGAACACGAGCTCGAACCAATGCGGCTCGACGATCGTGGCGATGCAGGCGGCGGCGCTCAGAAAGGCGGCGGCGAACGCGGCGACGAGGCGCTGACGACGGGTCATGGCTTTCCCCTGGTGCGACTTTCGGCGGTTGTTCCGGCGGCGACCTGCGCGGCAGTCTAGCCAGCGACGCGGGGCTTGTCACCGTGGCATGGCGATGCTCCAATCGATCGTCATGCGCAAGCCGCCGCCCGCCCCCACGTCCACCGGCAAGAAGGTACCCGCCGAGGCCGAGCCGCCGCAGGGCCACGCGATGGAGCGGGCGCGCCAGTTCGCGCTGCAGCGCGGCATGCCGGCACCGAGAGCCGACGCCGCGCCGAAGCCTGCCGCGACCAGAAAGCCGCCGGCACGCAAGAAGAAGCCCTGAAGACGCCGCCTCGGCGGCGCGCCATTTGCCTGGGAGAGGCCCCATGAAGACCCCCGCGACCGCCACCCGCACCAAGGTCGTCAAGGCGCTGGCGTCGCGTAGCGTCGACATCGCACCCTGGGGCGCGGCGAGCGGTCGCGTCGTCGTCGAGCGTCCCGCCAAGGGCAAGGACCGCACGGCGCGCTCGTTCCTGAAGGGACAGGTCGAAATCGATCATCCCGAAGGCAAGGCAACGGCGCGACGGCGCTACTTCGGCCTGCAGCGCGGCCTGCCCGGCGAGGAGCACGTCGGCGACGCGGCATCGGCCGCCGTCGTCGCGCCCAAGGTGCGGCGCGCCCGCGCCGCGACCGCCCAGGCCGGCGCCGAGGCGGCGCCTGCCGCCTCGTTCGCGGCGCTCGCCAAGGCCGCCCTGCCGGCCTGGCGCGACCTCGGCCCGACGCTGATCCCGCACGGCCAGACCTACGGCAGCGGCAGCGGCGCCACGCCCGCCGTGTCGGGCCGCTGCAGCGGCCTGATGATCGACCACGCCAACGCCAACCACTTGGTGCTCTGCTCGGCCGGCGGCGGACTCTGGGGCAGCCTCGACCTCGGCGCGACCTGGGCGCCCCTGACCGATCAGCAGCCGACGCTGGTGATGGGCGCGATCGCGCAGTCGGCGTCGGCGCCGGCCATCGTCTATGCCGCGACCGGCGACGGCGACGGCCAGATCCCCTACGGCATCGGCCTGCTGCGCTCGAGCGATGGCGGCGCCACCTGGAGCAGCGTCGCCATTGCCGCGCTCGCCGGCACCGGCGCCTACGACCTGGCCGTCGATCCGGTCGACCCGCTGCGCGTCTGGATCGGCACCGACAAGGGCCTGTTCGTCAGCCGCAATGGCGGCCAGACGGTGCAGTCGACGAGCAGCGAAATGTGCTGGAGCGTCTCGATCCATCCGAGCGCGCCGGGCGAGGTCCTGGCCGCCTTTCCGACCGGCCTCATGCGCAGCGCCGATGGCGGCGTCAGCTGGGCCGCGGTGGCCCTGCCGGGCACGCAGGTCAACACGCGCTTCAAGCGGCTCGAGGTCTGCCACGCGCCGTCGAACGGCGGCGTCGTCTACGTGGCCGGGTGCATCGGCGCCGCGCCGGTGCTGTGGCGCCGCGCCGCCGCCGGCGGATCGTTCCTGGCGCTCAACGTGCCCTCGGGCATGAAAACCAGCCAGGCCTGGTACGACTGGTGCCTCGGCGTCGCGCCCGACGACCCCGACTTCGTCCTCTGGGGCGCAATCGACCTCTACCGCGGCCGGCGCACCGCCACCGGCGTCACCTGGAACAACGTCTCGTCGCGGTCCAACGGCGACTCGGTGCACCCCGACCAGCACTTCGTCGCCTTCGATGCGGCGCACCCGGGCGTGCTCTATTCCGGCAACGACGGCGGCCTGTTCCGCTCGGCCGACCGCTGCGACCACTGGACCTCGCTCAACCCGGGGCTCGGCATCACCGAGTTCGAATACCTGGCGCAGCTCGACGGCAACGCCGACTGGCTGTTCGGCGGCACGCAGGACAACGGCTCGCTCTCGCAGGCCGGTCCGCGCCACTGGGACCAGGTCGCGCTCGGCGACGGCGGCGACTGCGCGGCGCTCGACCGCGGCGCCGCGTCGCTCGTCTTTCACAGCTACTACGACATGCCGATCGAGCGCGCCGCCGCGCTCGGCGCGCAGGCCTTCGAGTGGACCGACATCGGCCCGCCGGTCCCCGACGGCTACGCCTGCCTGTTCTATCCGCCGATGGAAGCGCGCGAACAGGTGTTGGCGAAGGCCGGCCGCAGCCTGTGGGTCTCGGCCGACGACGGCGCGCACTGGCAAGAAGTCCTGCTGCCGACCTCGGGCGACGCCGACCCCGACCTCGCCACGGCGCTGGCCATCGTCGACGCCAAGCGCGTCGTCGTCGGCATGCTCGGCGGCCAGCTCTGGAGCGTGGCCTGCGGTGCCGCCGGCTGGGCCGCCGCCAAGGTCACCAAGCTCGGCACGCTGCCCGGCTATGTGAGCGACATCGCGCTCGTCGGCGCCGCCGCCAAGACCGTCTGGGCCACCTGCTCGCAATTCGGCGTCGGCCACGTCTTCCGCTCGCTCGACGGCGGCAAGAGCTTCCTCGACCGCAGCGCCGACCTGCCCGACATGGCCGTCAACGCGATCGTCGTCGACCCGAAGCACACCAAGCAGCTCTACGTCGCCACCGACCGCGGCGTCTGGCGCAGCAAGAACTCGGGCGGTGCCTGGGCCGCCTTCAACAACGGCCTGCCCAACGTCATCGTCGGCGACCTCGTGCTGCATGCCGCGACCCGGCGTCTGCGCGCCGGAACGCGCGCACGCGGCGCCTGGGAGGTGGTGGTCTGACACGGCGTGGGCCGTGCGCCACGGTCCATTCGCATCGACGACGCAAAGTCCGATGTCCAAGCTTGGCCGATAGAATGGGTTCAACGCCGGTACGACGGGGCACGACACCCGTTCGACCGCGTTGCCGCCCAGAGGGACGGGCCTTCCGGCTCGCAGAGGTCGGGGCCGGCCGGAGGATCGATGCACTGTGTCTCGTGTCAGCATGACAACCTTCCCGACGCCCGCTTCTGCGGGGCCTGCGGCAAGAACTTGTCGCTGGTCTGCGAGGCCTGTGCCCACGCCAACCCGCCCGCCAACCGCTTCTGCGATGCCTGCGGCACGGCGCTGAAGGGGCGCGCCGCGGAGCAGCCGCGGTCGTACACGCCGGCGCACCTGGCGCAGAAGATCCTGACCACACGCTCGGCGCTCGAAGGCGAGCGCAAGCAGGTCACGGTGCTGTTCTGCGACCTGGCCAATTCCACCGAGCTGGCGCAGCAACTCGGCGCCGAGGCGATGCATGAAACGCTCAACGCCTTCTTCGAGCTGGCGATGGCCGAGGTGCACCGGGTCGAGGGCACGATCAACCAGTTCCTCGGTGACGGATTCATGGCCCTCTTCGGCGCGCCGCTGGCGCACGAGGATCACGTGCGCCGCGCGCTGCACTGCGCGCTGGCCATCCGCCAGCGTCTGCACGAAGCCGCCGCCGACACGAAGGCGCTGCTCGCGCCGGTGCGCGTGCGCATGGGCCTGAACACCGGCTCGGTGGTGGTGGGCCGCATCGGCGACAACCTGCGCATGGACTACACCGCGGTCGGCGACACCACGAACATCGCGGCGCGGCTGCAGCAGCGCGCCGAGCCGGACGGCATCTGCGTGAGCGAGGCGGTGCGCGCCGAAGGGCAAGGATTCTTCGAGTTCAGCGCGCTCGGCCCGCAGCTGCTGAAAGGCATCGCCAGGAAGGTCGATCTGTTCGAGCTGGTGCGGGCACGGGCCCGCGACGACGCCGCGTCGCCGCAGCGCGAGCTGGGCAATCTCGGCAACCTCGGCATCTCGTCGCCGCTGGTCGGTCGCGACGCCGAGCTGGCGGTGGTGAAGGCGGCGCTGCAGGCGCTGCAGGGCGGTCGCGGCGGCATCCTCGTGCTGCAGGGCGAGCCCGGCGTGGGCAAGTCGCGACTGATGGCCGAGACACGGCGCCTCTGGTCCGACACCGCCGCCGGTCTCTGGCTGGAGGGGCGCTCGCTGTCGTTCGGCCGGCACCTGAGCTACTGGCCCTTCATCCAGCTCCTCAAGGGCTGCTTCGGCATCGCCGAAGACGACGGCGAACAACGCAGCTGGGCCAAGCTGGCGCGCGGCCTCGAGCCGCTGTTCGGCGAGCGCACCGACGAGGTTCTGCCGTACCTGGCGACGGTGCTGGCGTTGCCCATTCCCGCCGAGCACGAAGAGCGCCTGAAGTACCTCGACGGCATGGCCCTGCGCCGCCAGGTCTTCCTCTGCTTTCGCCAGCTCGTCGAGCTGTTGGCAGAGCGCCAGCCGCTGGTGGTGGCGCTGGAAGACTGGCACTGGGCCGACCAGTCCTCGGTCGACCTCGCCGAGCACCTGCTGCCGCTGACGCTGAGCGCGCCGCTGCTGCTGGTGTTCCCGACGCGCGACCATGCCGACGGCCCGATGCAGGGCGTGCGCCGCTTCGCCACGCTGCACGCCGAGGCGCGACTCGACGACCTGAGGCTCGCGCCGCTGTCGTCGCAGCACAGCCTGACGCTGGTCAACAACCTGGCCGGCAGCCTCAACCTGCCCCAGGCCCTGTGCGAAAAGATCCTGCGCCGGACCGAAGGAAACCCCTTCTTCATGGAGGAGGTCATCCGTTCGCTGATCAGCGACGGCGCGCTGGTGCGCGACACCGCGACGCGCAGCTGGCAGCTGGTGAAGAAGGTCGACGAGGTGCAGCTGCCGGACACGCTGCAGGGCCTGATCCTGGCGCGCATCGACCGCCTCGACGAACAGGCCAAGCAGGCCTTGAAGCTGGCCTCGGTGATCGGCCGCAGCTTCTTCGACCGCGTGCTCGAAGCGCTCAGCGAGGCACGCGGCCAGTTGCGCCAGTGCCTCTCCGAGCTCCAGCAGGCAGAGCTCATCCGCGAGAAGCAGCGCTTGCCCGATCTCGAATACATCTTCAAGCACGCCCTGGTGCAGGAAGCGACCTACGGCAGCATCCTGGCCGAGAACCGGCGCGGCATCCACCAACGCGTGGCGCAGGCGATCGAGTTGCTGTTCCCGGACCGGCTCGACGAATTCGCGAGCCTGCTGGCGCATCACTACACCTGCGCCGAAGACTGGGAAAAGGCGCAGGCCTGGCTGTTCAAGGCCGGCGACCAGGCCGGCCGCATGGCCGCCGATACCGAGGCGCTCGAGCATCTGCGCCGCGCCGAAGCGGCCTACCTCAAGGCGCACGGTGCCAGGCTCGATCCGCTGCAGCGCAGCGCCCTGGCGCGCAAGGTCGGCGCGGCGCTGTTCGGCACCGGCCACTACGAAGCGGCGCACGAGCAGATGCGCCACGCGCTCGCCCACCTCGGCCTCAACTACCCGTCGACGAAAGGCGGGGTGCGGCTCGCCGTCCTGCGCTACCTCGGCGCGCATATATGGCGCGCCCTGCGTGGGCGACTCGGGCTGCCGGCGAAGCGCGGCATGGACCTGGCCGTCGCGACCGAGATCTCGACCATCGCGCACATGATGGCCTGGACCGACTACTTCCTCGACAAGGAACGGATGCTGCTCGACAGCCTGCTCGAGCTGCATGCCGGCGAGTGCAGCGAGCATGCGCTGGCCGAGGCACGCGGCCTGAGCGCGGTCGGCTTCGGCATGATGACCTTCGGCGCGCGCCGCCTG
>JANXXS010000288.1 GCA_025350505.1 Burkholderiales bacterium | reverse complement strand
GAACCTGCTGCGCAAGGAGCATGTTCCGGTTTCGATCTACCTGGTGAACGGGATCAAGCTGCAGGGGCACATCGAGTCTTTCGATCAGTACGTCGTCCTGCTTCGCAATACCGTGACCCAGATGGTCTACAAGCACGCGATCTCGACCGTCGTGCCGGGCCGTGCGGTGAATTTCCAGACCGCCCCGGAAGCCCCCGAGCAACCTTGACGACGCGGCATTCGCGGCGCAGGCGGATCGGCTCTTGAGCGTCGCCCTCACGGCGGACGCCGGGCCGCGCGGCGCACCCGCACGGGCGATCCTGGTCGGCGTCGATTTCGGCGCCCGCGGTGTCCACTTCGATGCCTCGCTCGACGAGCTGGCGTTGCTCGCCGAGTCGGCGGGCGACGTCGCCGTTGCGCGCGTCGTCGCCCGGCGCAAAGCGCCCGATGCCGCCTTCTTCGTCGGTTCCGGCAAGGCCGACGAGCTGAAGGAGATGGTGCAGCTCTACCAGGCCGAGGTCGTCGTCTTCGACCAGGCGCTGTCGCCGGCGCAGCAGCGCAACCTCGAAAAACACCTCGGCGTCGCCGTCGCCGATCGGACCATGCTGATCCTCGAGATCTTCGGCGAGCGGGCGCGCAGCCACGAGGGCAAGCTCCAGGTCGAGCTGGCGCGCATGCAGTACCTCTCGACCCGGCTGGTGCGGCGCTGGAGCCATCTCGAGCGCCAGCGCGGCGGCATCGGCAATCGCGGCGGCCCGGGCGAGGCGCAGATCGAGCTCGACCGGCGCATGATCGGCGAGCGCATCAAGGCGATCAAGAAGCAGCTCGACAAGGTCAAGAAGCAGCGGAACACGCAACGCCGCGCGCGCGAGCGCAATCAGACCTTCCGTGTCTCGCTGGTCGGCTACACGAATGCCGGCAAGTCGACGCTCTTCTACGCCCTGGTCAACGCCGATGCCTACGCTGCCGACCAGCTGTTCGCGACGCTCGACACGACGACGCGCCAGCTCCACCTCGCCAACATCGAACGCGGTGTCGCCTTGTCGGACACCGTGGGCTTCATCCGCGACCTGCCGCACACCTTGATCGACGCCTTCCAGGCGACGCTGCAGGAGGCCGCCGACGCCGACCTGCTGCTGCACGTCGTCGATGCGGCGAGCCCGGAGCTGGCCGAGCAGATGAAGGAAGTCGAGCGCGTCCTCGGCGAGATCGGTGCCGGCGAGGTCGAGCAGGTCGTCGTCTTCAACAAGATCGACCGGCTCGACGAGACCGAGCGACCGCGCGCGCTGAACGACAGCGTCGAGCTCGGCGGCGGGCGGCGCGTGCAGCGCATCTTCGTCAGCGCCGTGAGTGGCGAGGGACTCGACGCCTTGCGACTGTGCATCGCCGAGATGGCGGGTCGTGTTCCCGCCGAGCGGCCGGGCTTGAATCAGGACGCCGAGGCCTCAGGTGAAAGCCGCGAGGTGGAGGATTCGAACGCCCCGGGCCAGGGCGAAGGACAGGACCTTCGCGACGGCACCTATCATTCGCTCGCCTGAAGACCCCTCGACTTGGCGATCGACCCCAGATTCCACGCGTATGACCTTGCCTCTTTCCTCTGCTGCTGAACCCGCACCGGTGCATCCCCGGGCCGCGCTCGCGACGTCGGCGCGGGCCTTGCTGGCGGGCCTCGTCGCACGCCTGTCCGGTCGCGCGCGCCGCGACCCGCTCGCCGACCCGATGCTGGCCCAGAACGGTGGTGGCGGACGCGACGGCCCGCCCGACCTCGACGAGCTTTGGCGCGATTTCAATCGCAAGCTGAGCGGCCTGTTCGGCGGCAAGGGCGGCGGTCCGCGCCGCGGCAACGGCGCCGGCGATCCGAACGGTGGTCCGAACTTCCAGCCGAACATGCGCAGCGCCGGCGTCGGCGCGGCGCTGATCGGCGGTGTCGTCGTCCTGATCTGGATGCTGAGCGGGTTCTTCATCGTCCAGGAAGGGCAGCAGTCCGTCGTCACCTCGTTCGGCCGCTTCAGTCACACCGTCGATGCCGGCATCCAGTGGCGATTTCCGTATCCGTTCCAGGCCAACGAAACGGTGAGCGTGACGCAGCTGCGCTCGAAGGAGGTCGGTCGCAACGCGGTGACGCAGGCGACCGGCCTCAAGGACTCGTCGATGCTGACGCAGGACGAGAACATCGTCGACATCCGCTTCACCGTGCAGTACCGCCTGAAGGACGCGCGTGCCTTCCTGTTCGAGAACCGCGAGCCCGAAGAAGCGGTGACGCTGGCCGCCGAATCGGCGGTGCGCGAGATCGTCGGCAAGAGCAAGATCGACTCGGTCCTCTACGAGCAGCGCGACGCCATCGCCTCCGAGCTGGTGCGCTCGATCCAGGGCCAGCTCGACCGCCTGAAGACGGGCATCGTCATCGTCAACGTCAACGTGCAGAGCGTGCAGCCGCCCGAGCAGGTGCAGGCCGCCTTCGAAGACACGCTCAAGGCCGGCCAGGACGGCGATCGCCTGAAGAAGGAAGGCCTGGCCTATGCCAGCGCCGAGATCCCGAAGGCGCAGGGCACGGCGGCGCGGCTGCGCCAGGAGGCCGAAGGCTACAAGTCGCGCGTCGTCGCCCAGGCCACCGGCGATTCGGAGCGCTTCGCCAGCCAGCTCGCCGAATACCAGAAGGCGCCGCAGGTCACGCGCGACCGGCTCTACATCGACACCATGCGCGAGGTCTACAACAACGTC
>JANXXS010000284.1 GCA_025350505.1 Burkholderiales bacterium | reverse complement strand
TTCGGCCCGGCCGCGTGCGCGCCCGATGGCTTCTGCCCTGACCGATCGTCTGAGCCGGCTCGTCAAGACGATGCGAGGCCAGGCCCGCATCACCGAAGACAACGTCCAGGACATGCTGCGCGAAGTGCGCATGGCCCTCCTCGAGGCCGATGTCGCGCTGCCGGTGGTGCGCGATTTCATCGCCAGGGTCAAGACCAGCGCGCTCGGCGCCGAGGTCGCAGGCTCGCTCTCGCCGGGCCAGGCGTTCGTCGGCGTCGTCAACCGCGAACTCGCGGCGACGATGGGCGAAGGCGTCGCCGATCTCGACCTGACGACGCAGCCGCCCGCCGTCATCCTGATGGCCGGCCTGCAAGGTGCGGGCAAGACGACGACGACGGCCAAGCTGGCCAAGCACCTGATCGAGAAGCGCCGCAAGAAAGTGCTCACCGTGTCGGTCGACGTCTACCGCCCGGCCGCCATCGAGCAGCTGAAGACGGTGACGCGGCAAGCGGGCGCCGAGTGGTTTCCTTCGAGCGCGAGCGACACGCCGCTGGCGATCGCCAAGGCCGCTCTCGACCACGCGAAGCGCCACTACTTCGACGTCCTGCTCGTCGATACCTCCGGGCGCCTCGCCGTCGACGAAAAGCTGATGGCCGAGATCCGCGAGCTGCATGCGGCGCTCGACCCGATCGAGACGCTGTTCGTCGTCGACGCGATGCAGGGCCAGGACGCGGTCAACACTGCCAAGGCCTTCAAGGAGGCGCTGCCGCTGACCGGCATCGTCCTCACCAAGCTCGACGGCGACTCGCGCGGCGGCGCCGCGCTTTCGGTGCGCGCGATCACCGGCGCGCCGATCAAGTTCGCCGGCACCAGCGAGAAGATCGACGGCCTCGAGGTCTTCGACGCGGCACGCCATGCCGGCCGCGTGCTCGGCATGGGCGACATCGTCGGCCTGGTCGAGGAGGTGCAGAAGAATGTCGACGTCGCGGCGGCGCAGAAGCTCGCCGACAAGGTCAAGGCCGGCGACAGCTTCGATCTGAACGACTTCCTGTCGCAGATTTCACAGATGAAGAAGATGGGTGGTTTGGGCGGGCTCGTCGACAAGTTACCCTCGCAATTCACCGGTGGCCGCGCCGCCAACCTCGGCCCCGCCGACATGGAGCGCGCCGAACGCGACGTTCGCCGCATGGAAGGAATCATCTGTTCGATGACGCCGCAAGAGCGCAGAAAGCCCGAGCTGCTCAAAGCCACGCGCAAGCGCCGCATCGCCGGCGGCGCGGGCGTCGCGGTGCAGGAAGTGAACCGTCTGCTCAACCAGTTCGGGCAGATGCGCGACGTCATGAAGAAGATGAAGGGCGGCGGCATGATGAAGATGATGAAGCGCATGGGCGCCATGAAGAATTTCGGAGGCCCGCGCTGAATCCCGCCGGCCGTTCCCGGCGCGCCGGCGCTGCCTCGACGAAGACGCACTGAATGGATCCGTACCTGATCTCCGTGCTGGCGCTGGCCTGCGCGCTGCCGCTCGTCTGGTGGCTGGCGCGGCGCACCGGCGATGCCGAGCGCCCCGAGATGCCGGCGGAACGGCTCGACACGCTCGCGGCCTGGCCGCCCGAAGTCACGCGCATCCTGCGCTCGTCGGAGCGGCTCGCCTTCAGCACGCTCAAGCTCGCCTTGCCCGGCTACATGATCCTCGCCCAGGTGCCGATCGCGCGCTTTCTCAACGTGCCGAAGCGCAATTCCTACGCCGAGTGGATGCGCCGGCTCGGCAGCCAGTGCGTCGACTTCGTCGTCTGCGACGTGACCTCGCAGGTCATCGCCGTGGTCGAGATCCGGCCACCGCTCGAGCAGATCGGCGAAAAGCTGCGCGCCCGTCTCGACCGCGTCGAGCGCGTCCTGACGGCAGCGAACATTCCGGTCCACGTCTGGAACGAGGAGCGCCTGCCGACGATCGAAGCCGCACGCGAGAAGCTGTTGCCGCGCGCGCCGGCCGTGCCAGCCGGCATGGCCAAGAAAGCCGCTGTCGACTTGCAGCCTCTGACCACGGGCGCGGCGGTGGCGATGTCCGATGCGGTCGTGCCCGAATCGGCCGTGGCCGATGGAACCGCCGCGCCGGCGGCGCCTGCCGCCGACCCGTTCGCCGATACCGACCGCGACTGGACCCAGGGCGAAGTCATCGAAGTGCTCGAACCGACCGGCTCGACCTGGTTCGACGAGCTCGAGGAATCGGTGACGCCGGTGCTGCCGCCGAAGGAGCAGCGCTGATCAGCTGAGCAGGGCCTCGGCGAACTCGCGGGCGCGAAAGGTCTGCAGGTCGGCAAGTCTTTCGCCGACGCCGACGAAATAGACCGGCAGGGGCTCTGCACGCGAGCGCGACCAGAGCGCGATCGCAGCGAGCACGCCGCCCTTGGCCGTGCCGTCGAGCTTGGTGATGATGAGCCCCGTCAGCTGCAGCGCGGCGTCGAAGGCCTGAACCTGCGCCAGCGCGTTCTGCCCGGTGTTGCCGTCGATGACGAGCAGCACCTCGTGCGGCGCGCCCGGCTCGGCCTTGCCGATCGTGCGACGGATCTTCTTCAGCTCTTCCATCAGATGCGCCTGCGTCGCAAGTCGACCCGCCGTGTCGGCGATGACGACGTCGCAACCGCGGGCGCGCCCGGCGACGACCGCGTCGAAGGTGACGCCAGCCGGATCGCCGCCCTCCTGGCTGACGATCTCGATGCGCTTGGCCGTGCCGGCGCGAGGCGCGGCATCGAGCGGATCGCCGCCCGGCTCGGCGCGCTCGGCCCAGGCCAGCAACTGCTCGCGCGCGGCGGCGCGAAAGGTGTCGGCAGCGGCCAGCAGCACCTTCTGGTTCGCATCGACGAGGTGACGTGCGAGCTTGCCGACACTGGTCGTCTTGCCGGCGCCGTTGACGCCGACGACCATGATCACGGTCGGCACGTGCTGGCCGATGACGAGCGGCTTGTCGAGCGGTGCGAGCAGGTCGGCGAGGCAGTCGACGAGGAGTCCGCGCACCGCCCTCGGATCGCGCATTTCGGCGCGCGTGACACGGCCCTGCAGGTCGTCCAGCAAGTGCCGAGTCGCCGCGACCCCGGCATCGGCCTGCAGCAGCGCGGCCTCGAGGTCTTCGTACATCGCATCGTCGATGCTCGCGCCGACGAACGCCTGGGCGATGTTCGAGCCGGTCTTGCGCAGCCCGGTCCTCAGCTTGGCGAGCCAGTCGCTGCGATCCTCGGACTTCGCTTCGTCGCCGGAGGTCGCCGGAGGCGCAGACGGCGGCGGCGCGAGCGCGGGCGGCTCGGCGGCGGCGGGATCGCCCGGCGGCGCTTCGGTCGGCTTCTTGCCGAAGAGAAGCTCGCCAACGTCGGCGTTGAGCCAATCGAGCGCGGTGCGCGGCCGGCCGGCGATCGATGGCGCAGGCGCCGGCTCGGCCGATGTCGGCGCGGTGCGTGTCGTTCCTTCCGGCGAGTCGGCCGGTTTCTTCCTGAAAAAGCTGAACATGCGGGAGAGGCCGGGCCGGAAGGTCGTGGAGCCGCGAGGCGGCCCCGTGGTTTGGGGGAGCGGTGCGAGACGGCCGACCCCAAAACCGGTCGTTATACTCGTGGGCTCAGGCGCTTTAGCTCAGTCGGTTAGAGCGACGGAATCATAATCCGCAGGTCCGGGGTTCGAGTCCCTGAAGCGCCACCAGACTACTCCTTTGAAATCAGCCACTTGCGAGCGATCGTCAGTGGCTTTTTCAATGCCTGCAAATCTGGCGGGCCACTGGCGGGACACACTTCGGGAGCCTTGCAGCGCAAAGCGGCCAGATCACCGACCGCTCAAGGCTGGACTGTACCGGCATCGATCCGGGCTCCGGCGGGCACCCAAGGCGGAGCGCGCTACCCGCAAGGAAGTCCGATCTTGCGCCGTTTTCGACCGTCGCCGCCCCACATGTGTCCCACAGGCACGAGGTAGTTGGTTTTAATTATTAAATATCAATTACTTAGCCTGATACAGCAACGGATTGTTGTTCCGTTGTTGCTATTTCTGCCTGCTTTTTCTACACTGTTCCCCGTCGATGTCGATTTCACCGGGGGACGGACATGGCGTCATTCGAGAAGCGGGTCAGCGACGGCGGATCGACCAGCTACCGGGTCAAGATCAGGTTGCGCGGCCATGAGCCGATCTCGGCAACTTTTCAGCGCCTGAGCGACGCGAAGACTTGGGCCGCGCAGACCGAAACGGACGTCAAGAGCAACCGGTACTTCGGCGCGGCGAAGCGCCACACAGTTG
>JANXXS010000256.1 GCA_025350505.1 Burkholderiales bacterium | reverse complement strand
GGTACCTGGCCAGCTCGCCCACGACATCGGCCGGCAGCGGCACCTCGCGTTCCTTCTGCCCCTTGCCGATCACCCGCAGCAACCAGCCTTCCATGGGCTGATCGTCTGACGCATCCGCCGGGTACTCGACCCACTGCAGGTGTCAAACGAAGTAAAGATGAGACGTCCATCAAGCCCTAACCCAGCGTCCAATGGGCGTGTTGCAGCAACTTTGCTGGAATCGCGATTCTTATAAAGTTGAGATCTTCTATGGAATTGCATTAAAGTTGTAACACCTGCGGGTCGGCGCTCGAGTGACGGCGTGGACGTCAAAGCATCTGCACCGCGATGGCAAGTAACCAACTTGCCAAAGTCAACCAAGTAGGTTAAGCTGACACATGGAGAAGGGAACGCCCCACTGCAAACTCGCAGTCGTCAGGCGTTTGGTCGGGCAAGGCAAAGTTCGCATGACCAAGACCGCACTGGTGGGCGGCGCCCCGCTGGGGTTCGATGCGCTCGCCATCGTCGAGGTTGTGAAGACGTTGGCGCCCGCGGACTTCTACAAGAGCATGACCACCCACGACGACCACACGATGTGGCAGGACGTCTATCGGCCGACCACGCCGGCCGGCGAGGTCTACCTGAAGCTCACGGTCGTTGAGGACGTGCTCGTCGTGTCGTTCAAGGAGCTATGAACATGAAGTGTCCGAACTGCGGTCGTGTCAAACTGGCCCACGACACCCGTGACATGGCCTACACCTACAAGGGCGAGTCGACGGTCATTCCCGCCGTGACGGGCGACTATTGCCCGGCGTGCGACGAGGCCGTGCTCGATCTGGCCGAGTCGACTCGCGTCAGCGCGCTGATGTTGGCGTTCAACCGCGAAGTCAACGGGGCAATCGTCGACCCGGAATTCATTGCCAGCGTTCGCAAGAAGCTCGCGCTCGACCAGCGTGAGGCTGCCGAGATTTTTGGCGGCGGCGTCAACGCGTTCTCCCGCTACGAGAACGGCAAGACCAAGCCTTCGCTGGCACTCGTCAAGCTGCTCCGGGTGCTCGACAGACATCCTGACCTCCTCGACGAAGTACGCGCCGCCTGAGGCACAAGGCAATCTCGAGGGCGGCCGTCGCGGGCAAATGGTTGCACCAGTCGCACTGCCCGTCCAGCGCAGCCCCAGACAGACGTTGCACCACGTGTGGGCGCCCAAACTGCGCCGCATCGTCATGCTCACCGGCCAGGCTCAACTCCACTTCTGGGCCATGCTGGAGGCCCACCCCGGTGTCACCCAGTATTGCGAGCGTCCGGCATCTCCCGACGCTGCGCAGACCCTGCCCATCGCCGACTTCTGGGCGATTCGCGACGGGAGCCCCAGTTGGCTGCGCCTCGCAGAGGCGCCCGTGGAAGGCGCTGCTTCGCTCGATCGCGCCACCTCGCACGAAGGTGTCGAGCTGATCAGCCCCGATGAACTGAAGCGCCACCGCTTCTGGATCCGCAATTGGCTCTCGCTCCTGCCCTACCTCAGCACGACGAGCCCCGTTGGCCTGGAGGCGCTGAAGGGCCACGTCGTCGAGGTGGCCGGCAACGAGGCCACCTTCGATGAGATCGAGCGCCACTTCGGCCAGACAGATTCCGTGCTGACACGCACGGCCGTCATCGCCGCCCTCCACGCAGGACTGCTCGTCAGCGAGGACCTGCAGCACAAGCCCTGGGATCGCAGCACACGGGTTTGCCGGGCCTCGCCCCGCGCTCGACATGCACCGCAGTGAAGTTCCCCCGTCTCTGATCGATCCGACCACTTGGCCGGGCGTGGATGTCAGCGCCTTGTCCGAGGAGCGGCGCGCCGTCTTTGAGCAACGCGAACGCGCCATCTACGCTTACCTGCGCGGCGATCATCTGGTCGAAATAGAACGCAGCTCCGGTGTCAACCGCAGCTCGCTCACCCGCCTGTTGACCCGCTGCCTGGCCCCCCACACCGACGGTCGCATTCAAGGTCTGCGCGCGCTGATCCCGCATACCCGAGCCAAGACCTATCGGCGCTCGAAGCGCGCAGCCCGCAGGTCCACACCGGGAGGTCTCTCGGGTGCGCTCGGTCAGCTATTCGAGCGCCTGCCTGAGTTGCCCCGCATCATCGAACGCGAGATCGCGGGCACGCGGGTCGGCTTGTCTGCCAACGGTCGGTTGTACGGGCTGCGCGACCTTCAACTCAAGCTGATGGCGGCCTGTCGCGAGGCCGGCCTCACCGCCGTCGACTACCCGCTCAACTACGACGAGATGGGCTACCGGGCCCTCTCCGTTTGGCTGCGCAAGCGCTTGCAGCTGCGCCTGCCTATCCGCGCCAACACAAGCCTGGAGGACGCCTGGGAGGCGACGTCTCAGCCCTACAGCGTGGTCGAACTCGACGGCCACAAGCTCGACGTGCGTCTGCGCGTGAGCTATGTCGACGCCACCGGCGTGAGCGTCGACATCGAGAGCGAGCGCTTGTTCGTCATCACCCTCATCGATGTCTGCACCCGGGTTGTGCTGGGCTGGCAGCTCGTTCCGGCCCCGGAGTACGACCACCACGACGTGCTGTCCGCGCTCCAGGACGCGCTGCGCCCGCGCCTCAAGCGCCAGGAGTTCGTCATTCCAGGCATCGGCTACTGCCCAGGCGCCGGCTTCGTGGCCGACGTGCTGCCGGAACTCAACTTCGCCTGCTGGGAGGTCCTCAAGGTCGACAACGCCGCGTCTCACCTTACCGAAGACACGTTCGAGCCGATCTGCCGCTTCGTCGGCTGCCGCCTCGAGGCCGGGCCGGTCGGCATGCCCACCGTGCGCCCGTTCATCGAGCGCTTCTTTGGCACGCTCACCGAACGGATGTCGCGCAAGGTACATGGCACGACCGGCCGCAGCCCGAACGATCCCCTGGCCAAGCGCGGCCGCGCCGTGGCCACCTCGCTGCTTATCACGCTGCCCGAACTCGAAGAGCTGCTCGACGTCAGCATCGCCAACTACCACGCGACGCCGCACGATGGCCTCAACGGCCGCTCGCCTTTGGAGGCGCTGCAGCAGGCCCTCGCACGCCACGCGATGCCTGTGCGCACCCTGCCCTCTGCGCTACGCGGCCGGCTGCATCAGCTGCAGTCCGTGCACCTCGCCACCGTGCGGGGCAACGCCGCACGCAGCGTCGCCCCTTACGTCAGCCTGTAC
>JANXXS010000214.1 GCA_025350505.1 Burkholderiales bacterium | reverse complement strand
GGCCGCAGCCAGAGGTGGAAGGTGTTGCCGAGGATGATCTCGGCGCCCATCGCCTCGAGCGAGGCCGGCGCCACGCCCTTGACGCTGCCGTAGGTGCCGACCGGCATGAAGACCGGCGTCTCGACCGTGCCGCGGCGAAGCATCAGCCGGCCGCGTCGGGCCCGGCCCTGGGTGGCGAGAAGGGTGAACGAAAGCATGGGGCGGATTGTCGCGGCAGCGGCGCCGCCGCCCGGCTCAGCGCGGCTCGTGCTCCATGCCTCGTGTCATGTCGTCATCGCCTGACGCCGCAGAAGCATCGCATCGCCATAGCTGAAGAAGCGGTAGCGCCCGTCGATCGCGTGGCGGTACAGCGCCATCATGTGCGCGTGGCCCGCGAACGCCGAGACGAGCATGAGCAGGGTGCTCTTCGGCAGGTGGAAATTGGTGAGCAGGAGGTCGACGACGCGAAACTCGAAGCCCGGCGTGATGAAGAGGCCGGTCTCGCCGCTCGCCGGCGCCAGCGCGGCATCGCTGCCGCGGGCGAGCGCCGCCGACTCGAGGGCGCGCAGGCTGGTCGTGCCGACGGCGACGACGCGGCCGCCGCGCGCCTTGGCCCGGGCGATCGCCTCGACGGCGGCGGCGCCGACCTCGTAGCGCTCGCGGTGCATGACATGCTCGGCCAGGTTGTCGCTGCGCACCGGCTGGAACGTGCCGGCGCCGACATGCAGGGTCACCGCGCAGCGCTCGACGCCGCGCGCGGTCAGCGCCGCGAGCAGGCCGACATCGAAGTGCAGCGCCGCCGTCGGCGCGGCGACGGCGCCCGGTCGCTCCGCGAACACCGTCTGGTAGCGGCGCTCGTCGTCGGCCGCGTCGTCCCGTGCGATGTAGGGCGGCAGCGGCACGTGGCCATGGCGCTCGAGCAGCGTCAGCGGATCGTCCGGAAAGCGCAGCTCGAACAGCGACCCGTCGGCGCCACTGCGACCCACCACCTCGGCCTCGAAGGAATCGACCGCCGTGCCGAAACGGATCGTGCCGCCGGCCTTCGGCGACTTGCTCGCGCGCAGGTGCGCCAGCACCCGATGTCCGGGCTCGACGCGCTCGACCAGCGCCTCGACCGCGCCGCCGCTCGACTTGGCGCCGAGCAGCCGCGCTTTCACCACCTTGGTGTCGTTGACGACGAGAAGATCGCCCTCGCGCAGCAGCGCCGGCAGATCGAGGAAGCAACGGTCCTGCGCCGCCTCTTCCGTGCCGTCGAGCAGGCGCGAACCGCTGCGCTCCGGGGTCGGATGCTGCGCGATCAGCTCGTGCGGCAGCGCGAAATCGAAATCACCAAGGGTGAATGAAGAAGGCGGAAGAGGTGTCGTCATCTGCGCTGGCCGGCGGGCAAAATTCTCCCATGCCCTCTTCTTTGCCCGCGCGCACCGAACCGGCGCCGCGCCGCGCCGCCACGGCCGCCGACACGGCGCTCGAAAAGCTGGGCCTGGTTCGCGACATCGATCTCGCCTTGCATCTGCCGCTGCGCTACGAGGACGAGACGAAGGTCGTGCCGATCGCCGGGCTGCGCGACGGCGAGACCGGCCAGGTCGAAGCGACGGTCAGCGATTCACGCATCCAGTTCCGGCCGCGCCGCCAGCTCGTCGTCACGTTGAAGGACGAGAACGGCGACGACCTGGTGCTGCGCTTCCTGCACTTCTACCCCTCTCAGCAGAAGACGCTGGCCGTCGGCCGGCGGGTGCGCGCCCGCGGCGAGGCCCGCGGCGGTTTCTTCGGGCTGGAGATGGTGCATCCGACGGTCAAGGTGGTGACCGCCGGCGCGCCCTTGCCGACCTCGCTCACGCCGGTCTATCCGAGCACCGTGCAGCTCTCGCAGGCGGTGCTGCGCAAGGCGGTGGCCGGCGGACTGGCACGTGCCGACCTCGACGAGATCGTTCCGGCCGCGCTCATGCCGGCGCGGCTGCCGACCTTGCGCGAGGCGCTGCGCCGCCTGCACGAGCCCGCCCCCGGCCTCGACGCGCAGGCGCTCGAGGATCAATCGCATCCGGCCTGGCAACGGCTCAAGTTCGACGAGCTGTTGGCGCAACAGCTCTCGCAGTTGCAAGCCAAGCGCGAGCGTGAACGGCAACGCGCGCCGGTCCTTCGACGGGCCGGCGGCGGCCTGCACGAGGCGCTGCTCGAGCAACTGCCGTTCCAGCTGACACCGGCGCAGCGCCGCGTCGCCGACGAGATCGCGCGCGACCTCGGCCGTGCGGTTCCCATGCACCGATTGCTGCAGGGCGACGTCGGCTCGGGCAAGACGGTGGTGGCCGCGCTCGCCGCCGCCGTCGTCATCGGTGCCGGCTGGCAGTGCGCGCTGATGGCGCCGACCGAGATCCTCGCCGAACAGCATCTGAAAAAACTCGTCAGCTGGCTGGCGCCGCTCGGCATCACAGTCGCCTGGCTGACGGGCAGCCGAAAAGGCAAGGCGCGCACGAAGATGCTCGAGCAGGTCGCCTCGGGCGAGGCCGCGCTCGTCGTCGGCACGCACGCCGTGATCGAAGAGCAGGTGCGCTTCGCCCGGCTCGGCCTGGCGATCATCGATGAGCAGCATCGCTTCGGCGTGACGCAGCGCCTGGCGCTGCGCGCCAAGCTCGTAGATCAAGCCGGGCCCTCCTCCGCGAGGGGGAGGGACGGGGAGGGGGCGGGCCGATTGCTCACCGAAGGTGAGGCTCGAGCTGCGCTCGAGCCTCACCTGCTGATGATGAGCGCGACGCCGATTCCGCGCACCCTGGCGATGACCTTGTTCGCCGATCTCGACATCAGCACGATCGACGCGCTGCCGCCCGGCCGCACCCCGGTCGAAACGCGGCTCTTTTCCGACAGCAAACGTGACGAGGTCATCGCCCGCATCCGCGACGAGGCAGGGCGCGGCCGGCAGGTCTACTGGGTCTGCCCGCTCGTCGAAGCGTCGGCAGCGCTCGAGCTGCAAGACGCGACGGCCACGCACGCCCAGCTGTGCGAGGCCTTGCCTGACCGAATGATCGGCCTGATCCACGGCCGCATGCCGGCCGCGGAAAAGACCGCCGTGATGTCGCTGTTCGCCGGCGGCCAGATCGCGGTGCTCGTCGCCACCACCGTGATCGAGGTCGGCGTCGACGTGGCGAACGCCTCGCTGATGGTCGTAGAGCATGCCGAGCGCTTCGGCCTGTCGCAGCTGCATCAGCTGCGTGGCCGCGTCGGCCGGGGCCGGACTGCGAGCGTCTGTGTCCTGCTCTACACCACGCCGCTCTCGGATGCCGCCAAGGCGCGGCTCAAGGCGATGCTCGAGACCGGTGACGGCTTCGAAATCTCGCGCCGCGACCTGGCGATCCGCGGCCCCGGCGAAATGCTGGGTGCGCGCCAGTCGGGCGCTGCCCTGCTGCGCTTTGCCGACCCGCTCGAGGACGAGGCCCTGCTCCTCGAGGCGCGGCAGGTCGCCGAGGCCATGCTCGAGTCGCATCCGGCACTGGCCGACCGGCACGTCGAGCGCTGGCTCGGCGGCCGCGCGCATTACCTGAACGCCTGAGCCGAAGCGCCCGGGGCCGCCCGGAAGCGAGGGACTACCATTCGCGCCGAGAGAAGTTTCACCAACCGAACGGAGGATCCGATGGCCTTGATCGATCGCGTGCAGTCCATCCTGCTCAGGCCCAAGCAAACTTGGCCCGTCATAGCCGCGGAGGGCGGAGACGTCGCTTCCATCTACACCAACTACATCCTGATCCTGGCCGCGATCCCGGCGATTGCCAGCTTCATCGGCCTGACCATGATCGGCGTCGGCGCGTTCGGCGTGAGCTACCGCATACCGATCCTGACCGGCCTGGTTCAGATGTGCGTCGGCTACGTGCTCTCGCTGGTGATGGTGTTCGTGCTGGCGCTGATCGTCAACGCGCTGGCGCCGACCTTCGGCGGCACAAAGAACCAGGTCCAGGCGCTCAAGCTGGTGGCCTACGGCACCACGGCCAGTTTCGTCGGCGGCATCTTCAGCCTGATCCCGATGCTGGGCATCCTCGGCCTCGTCGCCGCCTGCTACTCGATCTACCTCATCTACAGCGGCATCGCCGTGATGATGCGCTGCCCGCCCGAGAAGGCCGGCGTCTACACGACGGTCGTCATCGTTTGCGCCATCATCGCCGGCATCGTGCTCGCCGTCGTGTCGTCGATGTTCTCGCCGATGGGACGCATGGGCATGGGGGGCCTCGCCGCGCGCGGCGCCATGCCAGGGGCGGACGTCGTCATCAAGACGCCCGACGGCGCCAACGTGACGATCAACTCCGGCAGCATGGCCGATATGGCCAAGCACATGGAAGAGGCCGGCAAGCGCATGGAGTCGGCGCAGAACTCGGGAGACAGCGCGGCAGCCGGCAAGGCGATGGGCGAGATGATGGGCGCGATCACGGGCGGCAACGGCGTGCCGATCACCTCGTCGGACCTGAAGACGCTGCTGCCCGAGTCGGTCGGCGACATGAAGCGCACCTCGTACGAGGCGAGCGGCAACCAGGCGATGGGCATCGCCGTCTCGACGGCGAAGGCGTCGTACGGCAACGGCGATCGCAATCTCAACCTCTCGATCACCGATACCGGCGGCCTCGCCGGCATGGCGGCGCTTGCCGGCTGGGCCAACATGACGATGGACAAGGAGACCGACGGCAAGGTCGAGAAGGTCTACAAGGACGGCGCCCGCACCATGCACGAGGAATACCAGAAGGACGGCAGCCGCGGCGAAGTGACCGTCATCCTCGCCAACGGCGTCATCGTCGAAGCCGAAGGCAGCAAGATGGACGTCGACTCGCTGAAGAAGGTGATCGCCGGCGTCGACCTCGGCAAGATCGAGGCGATGAAGCGGGCCGCCAAGTAAGCGCCGGCCGCGATCTTGCTTCCACGTTTGACCTCGTCTTTACTCCACCGGAAAGTGCCATGACCCAGACCTTGCTGCAGCGGCTTTGCCTGCTCGCGCTGGCCGCGCCCGTGCTCGCCTTCGCGCAGACGCCGTCCACGCTCGACAAGATCAAGCAGAGCGGGACCATGACGCTCGCCTACCGCGAGGCCTCGATCCCGTTCTCCTATCTCGACGACAAGGCCAAGCCGACCGGCTTCGCCTACGAGATCTGCGAAAAGATCGCCGACCGCGTGAAGGCCGCCACCGGCCGCGCCGACATGCAGAAGCAGTACCAGGCGGTGACCTCGGCCAACCGCATCCCGCTGTTGCAGAACGGCACGATCGACATCGAGTGCGGCTCGACGACCAACAACTCCGAGCGCGGCAAGCAGGTCCAGTTCGCGACCAACTACTTCTACACCGGCACCCGGTTCCTGGTGAAGGCGGGCACGCCGGTCACCAAGCTTTCCGACCTCGCGGGCAAGCAGGTCGTCTCGACGACCGGCACGACCAATTTCCAGATCATTCGCCGTCTGAACGAGGAGCAAAAGCTGGGCATCGACCTGCTCGGCGCCAAGGACCACGCCGAATCGGCGCTGATGGTCGAGACCGGCCGCGCCGTCGCCTTCGCCATGGACGACATCCTGCTCTACGGACTGAAGGCGAGCTCGCAGAACCCGGCCTCGCTGGCCGTCGTCGGCGAGGCGATCCAGGTCGAGCCTTACGCGATCATGATGCGCAAGGACGACCCGTCGTTCCAGAAGCTCGTCGACGACACCCTCGCCGGCATGATGAAGAGCGGCGAGTTCGAAGCGCTCTACAAGAAGTGGTTCCAGTCGCCGATCCCGCCCAAGGGCATCAACCTGAATGCGCCGATGAGCAAAGAGCTGGTCGACAACATGAAGGCCTTGAGCGACAAGCCGGCGACATGATGCCCCCACGCTCCCTGCGGTCGCTGCCCCCCGAGGGGGCGCGGCCGCCCTTGGGAGCGGCCCGGCGGGCGGCCGGACCCGGCGACTGACCCATGACGCTCACGGAGCTGCGCTACGTCGTCGCGGTCGCCCGCGAGAAGCATTTCGGGCGCGCCGCCGAGGCGTGCTCGGTGTCGCAGCCGACGCTTTCGGTCTCGATCAAGAAGCTCGAGGAAGAGCTCGACGCGCGCATCTTCGAGCGCGGCGCCAACGAGGTGAGCGTGACGCCGCTCGGCGAGGAGATCGTGCGCCAGGCGCAGGCGGTGATCGAAGGCGCCGCCGAGATCAAGGAAACCGCCAAGCGCCGCAAGGACCCGCTCAGCGGGCCGCTGCGCCTCGGCGTCATCTACACGATCGGCCCCTACCTGCTGCCCGATCTGGTCAGGCAGGCGATCGAGCGCGTGCCGCAGATGCCGCTCATGCTGCAGGAGAACTTCACCGCCAAGCTGCTCGAGCTGCTGCGCATCGGCGAGCTCGACTGCGCCATCATGGCCGAGCCTTTCCCCGACACCGGCCTGGCGATCGCGCCGCTCTACGACGAGCCCTTCATGGTGGCGGTGCCGAGGACGCACCCGCTGGCCAAGCGCAAGTCGATCAGCGCCGACGAGCTGAAGCAGGAAAAGATGCTCCTGCTCGGCACCGGCCACTGCTTTCGCGACCATGTGCTCGAGGTCTGCCCGGAGTACGCGCAGTTCTCGTCGGTCGACGCCGAAGGCATGCGCAAGACCTTCGAGGGCTCGTCGCTGGAGACGATCAAGTACATGGTCGCCTCGGGCATGGGCATCACGGTCGTGCCGCGGCTTTCGGTGCCGGCGGAAAAGCAGGCGCATGTCGTGTACGTGCCTTTCGACAAGCCGGCGCCGACGCGACGCGTCGTCCTGGCCTGGCGACGCAGCTTCACGCGCTACGAGGCGATCGCCGCGCTGCGCAACGCGATCTATGCCTGCGAGCTGAAGGGCGTGACTCGGCTGACCGCCTGAGCCCGGGTCTGCCGAGGGCTGTCGCGACGCTTCAGTCGGGCCGGGCGCCTTCCCAGGCCCGCTGCAACAGCTCGCGCACCGAGGTGCGGTCGAGCGGGCGCGGGTTCGGGTAGAGCGTCTGCACGGCGAGGTCCGCGGCGCGGTCGAGGTCGGCCTCGCGCATGCCGATGGCGGCGAGCGAAGTCGCCGCGCCGTGACGCGCCGCGAGATCGAAGACGCCCCCGGGCGCCGTCGGCGTGCCGCAACGTGTCGACGCGATGCGTCTTCAGCCAAGCGCCGATCGCCTTGTCGTCCAGGCTCTTGGTCGCCGTGACGCCGGCTTCGAGAATCTGCCAGGCCGTGTAGGAAGCTGCCGCCTGCACCTCGACCGAAGGATCGGGAAAGTTCGCCTTGATCGCGCGTTCGCGATAGAGCTTGACGAACTCGGCGGCGCCGAAGTTGGTCAGGAATGGCGCCTGCTCTTCGAAGATCGTCACCGAGAGGGCGTTCTTCGCTTCCGGCAGCGTCACCAGCGGGCCGGGCGCCGGGTAGATGTAGAAGTGCTGCGGCGGCACGTAGTCGATCTTCTTCATCGCGTCGAGCAGCAGGTTGCCCTCGAGGCCGATCGCTCCGACCCAGACGAAATCGGGCTTGGCATCCTTGACGCGATTGGCGATCGGGCCGAAGTCGCGGTTGCCGAAGTCCCATTCGAGGTACAGCACTTCCGCGAGTCCGCGCTTCTTCATCACCTCGCGCGCACCCTGCGACAGGAAGAAGATCGACGGAAACTTGCTCGTCACGACGGCGACCGTCTTCGGCGGCTTCGGGCCGGCGGCGAGGGCGTCGAAGACGGTGTTCGGAACCGTCGTGCCGGGGTCGGGCCCGAGCTGCCAGGCCGGAAACTGCATGTCGTACTTGGCCAGCGACGGGATGCCGAAGGTGTGATGCACCAGCACCTTCTCGTAGCGCTGCGCCACGCCCATCGCCGAGAGGATCGCGCCGGTGGCGTACGGGCCCATGAGCAGGTCGACCTTGTCGGCGGTAACGAGCTGCTCGTACAGCGTGCGCGCCAGGTCGGGCTTGGACTGGTCGTCCTTGACGATCCATTCGAGCGGCCGGCCGAGCCAGCCGCCGCGCTTGTTGGCCTGCTCGACGTAGATCTCACCGACCAGCTTGGGGATCTGCGCGGTGGCCGAGAGCGGCCCTATCAGCGCCAGCGTGCTGCCGATCCGGATCGGCTGGCCGGCGGCCTGGCCGAACGAGAAGCCGGAAAGGCTGGCCAGGGTGGCCGCCACGGCGGTACGGCGAGAGAGCTTCAAGGTGGTCATGGACGTGTCTCCTTTTCTGTGGTCATCGATCTCGACCGGGATCAGGCGCGCGCGCCATGCGTCGCCTTCAATGCGTTGCGGATCTCGTCGTTGTGCTCGCCGAGCGTGGGCGGCGGACGCACGTCGAGCGCGCGCTGGCCGTCGAACGAGACCGGCGAGCGGACGGTGCGAAAAAGACCCATCACCGGGTGCGTGGCGGAGGCCGTCAGCTCCAGGTGCAGGGCCTGCAGATCCTGCAGCGCCTCGCTGGTGTCGTACATCGGCGCGTGCGGGACGTCCAGGCCTTGCAGGCGGGCGCACCATTCGCCGCGCGAGCGCAGGCGGAAGCGCTCGCCGAGCAATTCGATCATCGCTTCCTGGTTGACGATGCGTGCCTCGCGCGTGGCGAAGCGCGGGTCGTTGAACAGCTCGGGCCGCTCGATCGCGACAGCAAGACCTTGCCAGAACTTCGCAGGAGACGACATGTGCAAGGCGATCCACTTGCCGTCGCCGCACTCGACGACGTACGACTGCGAGACGCTCGGCCGACTGTACGGGCCCATCACCTCGCCGGCCTGGAAATAGTGGGTGAAGGCGTCGAGGTTGAAGTGCGCCATCGCCTCGAGCATCGAGACCTCGACGGTGCGGCCGACGCCGGTGCGGCCGCGCTCGATCAGCGCGCCCATGGCGCCGTAGGCGGCGTAGAAGCCGGTCAGCGAATCGGCGATCGCCGGGCCGACGACGCGCGGATTCTCGGGATTGACGAGCAGCTTGAGGAAGCCGCTCGCCGCCTGCGCCACGGTGTCGTAGGCGGGGCGGTTGGCGGCCGGGCCGGTCGCGCCGAAGCCGCTGATCGAGCAATAGACGAGCCGTGGGTTGAGCGCGCGCAGCCGCGCCTCGCCGACGCCGAGCTTGTCGGCGACGCCGGGGCGAAAGTTCTGGATGTAGATGTCGGCATCGGCGATCAGCGCGTCGAAGACGGCGCGGTCGTCGCTGTCTTTCGTGTCGAGCTCGATGCTGCGCTTGTTGCGGTTGTAGGTCTGGTAGTGGACGCTGTACAGGCCGCCCTTGAAGGCGCGAAACGGATCGCCGGTCACCGGCTGCTCGACCTTGATGACGTCGGCGCCCAGGTCGCCGAGCAGCATGCCCGCCGCCGGGCCGGTGATGAATGTGCCCTGCTCGACGACCTTCACGCCCTGCAGCGTCCTGATCATGGGCGCGTGCTCATGCCGACTTGCCGAAGCCCTCGGGGACCAGACCGTCGTACTCCATCTCGCGCGTCGCCTGGTACGAGAGAGCGAAACCGATCGGCAGGCCGATCTCTTCGTAGAGGTGGGCGCCCGCCATCCGACCGTGCAGGTGTGCGTCGAGGAGCTCGCCGCCGACCAGATCGCCGCCAAGCTGCACGCCGGCGAGCTCGACCTCGGCATCGCCTACCGGCCGAGCGGCCCGGGCGAGTTGTGGTTCGAGCCGCTCTACAACGAGGAGATGGTGCTCGTAGTCGCCGACACGCACCTGCTGGCGGGCCGCAAGCGCATCCGCATGGTCGAGTTGCACCAGCAGCGACTGGTGCTGCTGCCTGAATACTTCGCGACCCGAACCTTGCTCGAGGAATGCTTCAACGCGAGCGGTGCCGAGCCGATCGTCGTTGCCGAGATGTCGACCATCGCGCCGATGCTCGGCCTGGTGCTGCACATGCAGATCGCCGCCATCGCCGCCATCAACGCCGTGCCTGCGGCGATGAAGGGGCTACGCATGATCCCGCTCGAGAGCCCGACGCCCATCCGCACGCCCGGCCTGCTCTGGCGCCTGGGTGGCACGCAGGCGGCGCCGGTGCAGTCGTTCGCGGTGATCGTGCGCAAGACGGCACTCGGCAACAGCCTGCGCCACGAAGGCCCGGGCTGAGTCGGCCGACCGGCCGCTATGGCCGGGCTAGCAAATTCCGATTGGCCGGCGGGCCGCCGATCGCTTACCCTTCATGGGAAGGAGCACTGAAACATCATGGCCAAGGCATCCCGAAGCAGCGCTGCACCGCGCATCAACATCGGCATCAGCGAGAAGGACCGCGCCGCCATCGCCGGCGGCCTGTCGAGGCTGCTCGCCGACACCTACACGCTCTACCTCACGACGCACAACTTCCACTGGAACGTGACCGGGCCGATGTTCAACACCCTGCACCTGATGTTCATGGGGCAGTACACCGAGCTCTGGAACGCGGTCGATCCGGTGGCCGAGCGGATCCGCTCGCTCGGCCACCCTGCGCCCGGCTCGTATGCGCAGTTCGGCCGCCTGAGCTCGATCGAGGACGCGCCCGAAACGCCGCCTCCGGCGCTCGAGATGGTGCGCATCCTGGTCGAGGGCCACGAGGCCGTCGCGCGCACCGCGCGCAGCATCTTTCCCGTCGCCGACAAGGCCGGCGACGAGCCGACCGCCGACCTGCTGACGCAGCGCCTGACGATGCACGAGCAGACGGCGTGGATGCTGCGCAGCCTGCTCGAGTGAGTCCTTCAGCAGCGGTCAGGATAGCGGTCCCATGCGGATCGCCATCGTCAACTTCGACGGCCCCAACGAGCTCGATTCGTTCATCGCGTTGGACCTGCCGCGCACCGCAATGCGCTTCTGACCGCGATCGCCGCTCGCCTCAGCCGAGCTCGTCGACGTTCTTCGGCCAGCTCTCCTTGAGCAGCCGCGACAGTGCCCGGTCGGCCAGCAACTTGCCGCCGGTCTGGCAGCGGGCGCAGTAGTTGGTCTCGTTGTCGGCGCGGACGATGCGCTGCACCGGCGTGCCGCAGTCCGGGCAGGGCTGGCCGAAGCGTCCGTGCACCGCCATCTGCGGATGGAACGCAGTGACCTTGGCGGGCCAGCCGCCGGCCTTGTCGGCCTCGACGCCGAGCCGCTCGGTCCACTCGCGCAGCACCTCGCCGGCGGCGACGTAGAGCCGCTCGACCGACGGCGGGTCGAGCGAGCGGGTCAGGGCAAGCGGCGACATCCGGGCCCGATGCAGGATCTCGTCGGAATAGGCGTTGCCGATGCCGCTGAAGAGTTGCGGCATGGTCAGCGCCCGCTTGACGGTGTGGTTTTCGGCGGCAAGGCGTTCGGCGAACGCGGCCAGGTCGGCGGTCATGACGTCGATGCCGCCAGGGTCCATCGCGGCGAGCGCATCGCGGCCCCGCACGAGATGGAGCGACGCCCGCCGCTGCGTGCCGGCTTCGGTGAGCATCAGCGTGCCCGCAGTCTCGAACTCGAAGAGCGCGAGCGCCATTCGTCCGGGCGGCTTGGCGCCTGCGGCGAGCCACTTCAACCGTCCGGCGATCATGAGGTGCACGACGAGGAACAGCTCGCCTTCGAGCGCGAGGACGATTCGCTTGGCGAGGTGGTCGACGCCCTCGACGCGCTTTCCTTCCGCCGTGGCGAGCGGCGGCACCGCGGTGCGAACGAGGAACGGGTTCATCACCTTGACGCGCTGCAGCCGCTGGCCGACGACCCGCGCGGCCAGGCGCTCGGCATAGACGGTGACGTCGGGCAGCTCGGGCATCGTTCGAGTGTGCCAGCCACCGATAATCGCCGGCCCTCTCTTCCACCTTCCCATGGCCGACCTCGCCTCCGAAGTGCGCCGCCGACGCACCTTCGCCATCATTTCGCACCCCGACGCGGGCAAGACCACGCTCACCGAAAAGCTGCTGCTGTTCTCGGGCGCGATCCAGATCGCCGGCTCGGTGAAGGCGCGCAAGGCCTCGCGCCACGCGACCTCGGACTGGATGGAGATCGAGAAGCAGCGCGGCATCTCGGTCGCCTCGTCGGTGATGCAGATGGAGTACCGCGGCTGCGTCATCAACCTGCTCGACACGCCCGGCCACCAGGACTTCTCGGAAGACACCTATCGCGTGCTCACCGCCGTCGACGCGGCGCTGATGGTGATCGACGCGGCCAACGGCGTCGAGCCGCAGACACGGCGCCTGCTGCAGGTTTGCCGGGCGCGCAACACGCCGATCCTGACCTTCGTCAACAAGATGGATCGCGAGGTGCAGGAACCGCTGGTGCTGATGGACGAGATCGAGCGCGAGCTCGGCATGGAGGTCGTGCCCTTCACCTGGCCGGTCGGCATGGGCAAACAGTTCCACGGCGTCATGGACCTGCGCGAGAAGCAGATGCGCGTCTTCAAGCCGGGCCAGGACCGCGACCGTGACAACGACGAGATCCTCGCCGGCCTGCACAACCCCGAGTACTCCGAGCGCTTCGGCCTGCAGTACGAGCAGGCCGAGGGCGAGATCGCGCTGCTCACCGATGCGGCGCCGCCGTTCGATCGCGCCGCCTTTCTCGCAGGCAGGCAGACGCCGATGTTTTTCGGCTCGGCGGTCAACAACTTCGGCGTTCGCGAAGTGCTCGACGCGCTGGTCGATCTGGCGCCGCCACCGGGCGATCGCGTCGCGACGCAGCGCAGGGTGCATCCCGACGAGCCGAAGTTCAGCGGCGTCGTGTTCAAGATCCAGGCCAACATGGATCCGGCGCACCGCGACCGGATCGCCTTCGTTCGCGTCGCCTCCGGTCACTTCGAGCGCGGCATGCGGTTGAAGGTGGTGCGCTCGGGCAAGGAGCTCCGGCCCAACACGGTGGTGAGCTTTCTGTCGCAGCGCCGCGAGCTGCTCGACGAGGCGTTTGCCGGCGACATCATCGGCATTCCGAATCACGGCGTGCTGCAACTCGGCGATACGCTGTCGGAAGGTGAGCCACTGCAGTACACAGGGCTGCCCTTCTTCGCGCCCGAGATGTTCCGCTCGGTCGAGGTTGCCGATCCCCTGCGCACGAAGCAACTGCGCGCCGGGCTCACGCAACTCGGCGAGGAAGGCGCGATCCAGGTGTTCCGGCCGGTGGCCGGCTCGGTGCTGCTGCTCGGCGCGGTCGGCCAGCTGCAGTTCGAGGTCGTTGCGCATCGGCTCGAGCACGAGTACGGCGTCAAGGCGCGCATCATGCCCAGTCGCTTTCAGGTGGCGCGCTGGGTCACCTGCGAGCCGGAGGACGGCGGCGCCAAGGAATTGCAGCGCTTCATCGACGCCAACCAGCATCGCGTCGCCTACGACGCGGTCGATGCGCCGACGGTGCTGGTCGAATACGCGCCCGAGCTACGGGCGATCGAGAGCAACTGGCCGAAGATCCGCTTCCACGCGCTGCGCGAGCACGCGGGGCTGGTCTTCCAGAAGCAGCTCGAGGGCTGAACGGTCAGTCCCGACCGCCCTTGTGGCCCTTGCCGTCGTCGCCACGGCCACGATCGCCATGGTCACCGCGATCGTCGTGCCTCTGCTTCTTGTCCCAGCCGCGATGGCGGCCGTTGTCCCAGCCGGGATGCTCATGCTGGTAACGCTCCCGAACCCAATCGTCGCGAACGAAGTAGACGGGCTTGCCGCAAGCGTTGTAGCGCCCGCAATAGCTGCGCCAATTCTGTTGATGCGCCGGCGGCACGTACAGGTACACCGGTGGCTGTTCGCGAACGTAGCGCCGTTGCTGGACGATGACCGGCTCCTGCACGATGAGCGCGGGCGGCGGCACATCACCGATGTTGACCCGACCGTAGACACCGGGCTGATTGATGCCGATGGAAACGCCGACGCTCGGCTGCGCGAAGGCGGAGCCGAAGGCGGTGACGGCAAGTGCCGCGACGAGAATTTTCTTCATGAGGGTCTCCAGAGTGGTCCGTCGTCGATTCAACGACGAGTCGACCGCCGCTGAGGACGAGCGAAGTGCCGTCAGCCTGTAGGACATACGCTTCCGGCGACGGCAGGAGGGGTGACGACAATCGCCCTTGCTGACCGCACCTGAAGGAGACCGCACTTGGAGAAATGGCTGACCGCCGCGCTCGACTACCTGCCACGCTGGACGGCGTTCCAGATGCTCGCGACGGAGCAGCCCGGCTGCTCCGTCGCCGTCGCGCACAAAGGCAAGGTCGTCCTCGAGTTCGCGCTCGGCCATGCCGACCTTCACAAGGGCACAGCGCTCACACCGCGACACCGTTTTCGCGTCGCCTCGCATTCCAAGACCTTCACCGCGGCGGCCGTGATGAAGCTGCGCGAGCAAGGCAGGATCGGCCTCGACGACCGCATCGGCCACCACATCGACGGCCTGCACGAGGCGATCGCCGCAACCCGCATCGAGCAGTTGTTGTCGCACAGCGCAGGCCTCGTGCGCGACGGCGCCGACAGCGGCCAGTGGACCGACCGGCGCCCCTTTCTCGACGAGGCCGCATTGCGCGCCGATCTCGATGGCGGCACGGCCATCGAGCCGGGCACCCGCTTCAAGTATTCGAACCACGGCTTCGGCCTGCTCGGTCTGGCCATCGAGTCGATCACCGGCGAGCCGTACGCAGAGTGGGTCGGGCGCGAGATCGTCGCCGCATCGGGCCTGCGCGAAACCGGCGCCGACGCGCCCTTCGCCCTGACCTCGCCGAGCGTGCCCTTCGCGCGCGGCCATTCGCCCAAGCTGCCGCTCGGGCGGCGCGTCGTCATCCCTGCCGACAACCCGACCCATGCCCTGGCCGCCGCGACCGGCTTCGTCAGCACGGCGTCGGACCTGGCCCGTTTCTATGCCAGCCTGGCCCCGGCAGCGAAGAAGAGCGTTCTCTCGCCAGAGAGCCGGCGCGAGATGACGCGGCGACGCTGGCGCGATCCACATGCGAGCATCGAACGCTGGTACGGCTTGGGCACGATCTCGGGCGCGCTCGCCGACTGGGAGTGGTTCGGCCACACCGGCGGCTTCCAGGGCACGATCACGCGAACCGTGTGCGTACCCGCGCACGCGCTGACCGTCTCGGTGTTGACGAACGCGTCGGACGGGCCGTCGAACATCTGGCTCGACGGCACCCTGCACGTTCTGCGCGCGTTCTCGCGGCACGGCGCGCCGTCGCGCCGCACCGCCGCATGGAGCGGGCGCTGGTGGAGCCTGTGGGGCGCCACCGATCTGCTGCCGATGCGCGACAAGGTGCTGATCGCCAATCCGATGCTCGCCAACCCGGTGCAGGACGCGAGCGAAATCGACGTCTCTGCGGGCCGACGCAATGGCAGCGCGACCGGGCGGGTGGCGCTCGCCGGCGGCTTTGCCAATCATGGCGAGCCGGTGCGCATGGTCTTCGACGCTCGCGGCAAGGCCAGGGAGTTGTGGCTGTCGGGAAGCCAGTTGCTGCCGCAAGCCAGGATCGAGCGGGAGTTGGTCGCACGGTATGGCTAGTCTTGGCCGCTCGCGCTTGGCCCTCTACCTCGACCTGATCCGTTGGGACCGGCCGGCGGGCACGCTGCTGCTGCTCTGGCCGACGCTGTCGGCGCTCTGGATCGCCGGCGGCGGCTTCCCCGGCTGGCATCTGCTCGCGGTCTTCGTCGTCGGCACGTTTCTCATGCGCAGCGCCGGATGCGCCGCCAACGACGTCGCGGACCGGGAGTTCGATCGCCACGTCAAGCGCACCGCGGCGCGACCGGTGACGAGCGGCGCGGTCGCGCCGCGAGAGGCGCTCGCGCTCGGCGCGGTGCTTGCGCTGGCTGCGTTCGTGCTGGTGCTGACGACGAATGCCGCGGCCGTCGCCTGGAGCTTTGCCGCGCTGGCCATGACGCTGTTCTATCCGTTCAGCAAACGCTTCTTCGCCATGCCGCAGGCGGTCCTCGGCGTGGCGTTCAGCTTCGGCATTCCGATGGCGTTCGCCGCGGTGCGCGGCGGCGATGGCTGGTCGGTATCGGCGCTGGTCGGCGCGGTCCCGGCACTGGCCTGGTGGCTGCTGCTCGGCAACCTGTTCTGGGTGCTCGCCTACGACACGGAATACGCGATGGTCGACCGCGACGACGACCTGCGCATCGGCATCAAGACCTCGGCCATCACACTCGGCCGCCTCGACGTTGCGGCGGTGATGCTCTTCTACGCCGCCTTCATCGTCGTCTGGGCCATGCTAGGCGTGCAGCTCGGTCTCGGCTGGCCGTATTTCGCCGGGCTCGTCGCCGCCGCGGGCATCGCCGCCTGGCACTACACGCTGATCCGCAGTCGAAGCCGCGAAGGGTGCTTTCGCGCCTTTCGCCTCAACCACTGGCTGGGATTCGCCGTCTTCGCCGGCACCGCCCTCGCGTTCACCCTGCGCTGATCAGGCGGCCACCGGCTCGGTCGCGGCGATGCGGTCGAGCGCGCGGCCGAGCGCGGCGACGGCCAGGTCGATCTGCGCGCGTCCGATGGTCAGCGGTGGCGCCATGCGCACAACGGTGCCATGCGTGTCCTTCGTCAGCACGCCCTCGTCGACGAGCATGTCGCAGACGCGTCGGGCTCCGGCGAAGGCGGGATCGATCTCGACGCCGACGAGCAGACCCTTGCCGCGGATGTCGGTGATCGCCGGATGGGCGAGGCGTGTCAGGCGCGACAGCAGGTAGTCGCCCTGGACCCGGGCCGTCTCGCAGAACGGACCGTTCTCGAGCAGAGTCAGCGCCGCTTCGCCGACGGCGGCGGCGAGAGGGTTGCCGCCGAAGGTGCTGCCGTGGTCGCCGGGGTTGAACACCGCCATGACATCTTCGCGCGCGCAGAAGGCACTGACCGGCAGCAGTCCGCCGCCGAGCGCCTTGCCGAGCGTCAGGCCATCGGGACGAACGTCTTCATGATCGCAGGCGAGGATGCGGCCGGTGCGGCCGAGGCCGGTCTGCACTTCGTCGGCGATCATCAGCACGTTGCGGCGGGTGCAGATCTCGCGCACCGCGCGCAGGTAGCCGACCGGCGGCACGATGATGCCGGCCTCGCCCTGCACCGGCTCGACGATGAAGGCCGCCGTGTTCGGGCCGATCGCCGCCTCGAGCGCCGCGGCGTCGCCGAACGGCACGCTGGCGAAGCCGGGCGTGAACGGGCCGAAGCCGTCGCGGTACTGGGCTTCGCT
>JANXXS010000155.1 GCA_025350505.1 Burkholderiales bacterium | reverse complement strand
GCTCAGCGCATCGGCGATCGCCTGCACGGTGCGGTCGTTGCTGAAATAGTTGAAGTGCGAGACCTTGCCGCCGCGGTCGAGCAGGAAGCTGGCGCCGCCGCCGGCCGCGGTCGGTGCGCGCGGCGCGCCGCCGTACATCGACCGCGTCTGCACCACGAGGTCGTTGTCGGTCCAGTAGAAGGCGTCGGAGAGCAGCGTCTTCACCCACGAGCCGATCGAGTCGCCCTGCATGTCGCCGGCGACGACGCGCAGCTCGCCCGGGATCGCTTCGGGCGCGCCGTTGAGCCAGGCGACGACGGCGCTTTCGGGCGTCATCGCTTCGAGGCCGGGCATCTCGGAGGGATCGGCGCGGCGCCGCGCCACCTCGTGCAGGAAATCGACGAGCTGCGGCGCCACCGGAATGCTCGCCAGTTCGAGGCACCAGCTGAGGATCGAGAGGTAGGCGTCGAGCCGCTTCGACGCGAGCAGCGTGCCGCGCGCCGGGCAGGCGACGCGGACGACGCGCTCGACGCTGAGGCCCTTGGCCTGCGCTTCCTTGACGAGCGCGCGCAGGTCGCTGCGGTGCTGCGCATAGCGCGCGTCGGCGAACAGGGCGAGCACGTCATCGGTCAGGCCGCCGCCGCCGCAGGCGCGCGCCAACACCTCGGCGACCAGGCCGCCGCGCGAATGCGTGAGCAGATGCAGGCGCGCCCCGGCCGGCAGCGCGCGCACGAGGGTCAGCGCGTTGCCGATCGGGCTGGTGCCGAGGGTCGGATGGTCGAGCGCGTAGACACGATCGGCGTAGCGCGAGAACAGTCCGCGCACGACGGCGCCGTGCTGCGTCCAGAGCTTGCCGAAGGTTCCTGGCGTGTCGCTGAAGGTGCCGTGGATGAGCACCAGCATCGGTCGGCCGTCGCCGGCCGCAGGCACCGCGTCGAGCTTGCGATCGGTGCCCTTCAACGCAGTCAGCGCATCGGCGCCGAGCCGGTAGACGCCGGCATCGACCTGGCCGTCGACCTTCTTCGTCACCGCCGCAGCGACCATGCTCGCGGCCGGATCCTTGACCAGGCCGGTGAGAACGTGAAAGCCCGTGAGCAGCGCCTGGCCGATGCCGCCGCGTGTCGCGCCGGTGCCGAGGCCGGGCCAGCCGAGCTGCGCCGGCACGGCGACCTCGTTCGCCGCCGTGCCGTCGGCGGGCGCGCCACGCGTCGGTGCGCCCGCCTGCGCCCGCATCAGGTCGCGCGCATCTTCGGGATGCAGGACCAGGGTCGGGCCGTTGGCGATCGCCAGCACCACGACGTCTTCGCCGGGCCGCGCCGTGACGCGTATCGGCGCACCGCCGGCACGCGTCGTGCCGACGCGCACCGAGGCCTTGACGCTGCCGCGCGTGGCGCCGCGGGAGATCGCCGCGACCGCGGCCTGGCCGGGGATGACGAAGACGATGTCGGAGCCGGCTTTGGCCATCGGGGTGTTCTCGCGCACGGCCGCGATCAGGCCGTGAACGGCTCTTGCGTGAGGAAGGTGCCGGTCGTGCCGAGCGTGAACAGGTTGGGCGTCTGCGTCGCCGGCATGCGCGCCTTCACCTGCGCATGGAAGCTCGCGTAGCTGCCCTTGAACGCGCCCTGGTTCCAGACCTTCAGCACCTGCTCGGTGAAGGCGCCGTTGTGATCGCCGTCCATCGAGGTCTGGTTGTCCTGGCAACCCGAGATGAGGATCAGCGAGGCATCGAACTTGTCGGCGATCGCCGAAAGGCGCCCGCTCACGGCCACCTGGGCCAGCGCATTGTCGGGATCGACGACGGGCTTGCCGGCCGCGGCCGCGACGTCGCGTTGCAGCTTGTCGTAGAAGGCCTGGTGCTCGCGGTAGGTGCGCATGGCGACGGCCGGCGGCATGTCCTTGGGCCGTTGCGTCGGGTTCGGCGGCGGCGGGATCACCATCTCGCGCGTCACGGTGCCGCTGTGGCAGCTGTCCGAGAGCACGAGGATGCGCACGCCGGCCTTGAACTTGCCGAGCTCGGCGTAGAGCTCGTCGTCGATGAGCTGGCCGTCGTAGAGGCACCAGGTCTCGTCCTTCTTGTCGGCTTCGTCGCCGTTCACGTCGGGCACCTGGCCGCCGTGTCCCGAGTAGGTGAGAAAGAACAGGTCGCCGCTCTGCAGCGCCTTGGCGGCGGCGCGAATGCCGGCCAGCGCGGCGCCTCGCGTCGCCTTCTTGGTCAGCAGCACGGTCGGCTTCATGCCTCTCGACTTGGCCAGCGCCGCCATGTCGTGCGCGTCGAACTCGCAGGCCGCGAGCGGACCGTCCCAGCCACCGTAGGCGGCGCCGCTGACACCGTTCAGGCCCATGTGCAAGGACAAGGCCCTGGCTTTCTTGCTCGGCGTCTTGGCGGCGGCGCTGTTCGCGGTCTTGTCGGCCATGGTCGATGACTCCTCAGGGATGGATGGTTCGGCAGATTTCCGCTGCCCGGCGAAGGTGGATCATCTACCGCGTCGCCAGCCCCGGCAAGACGCCCGGGCGAGGGTCGCGGCGCGGGCGACGGCGAGCCCTCGACATGCTCACGCGGTCGCGGCGACGGGCGCGAGCAATCGTCCGAGCAGGCCATCAACGTCGACCTGCGCATGCGCCGCGATCTCGACCCATGCAAAGCGCGCGGCGGGCGCGCCGGCCGCTGCCGCGTCGGCGCTGGCACGGTCGGTCGTGGCGTCGGTGAGCACGACGACGCGGCCGATTCGGTCGCTCCGCGCCAGCGTCGCCAGCTCGTGCCGACAGCCCTCGTTCTTCGCCTGGAAGCCGCGCAAGTCCATGAGCACGACGTCGCTGCGGCCGGCGAGCGCAGCGAAAGCGTCGCGCCAGGTCGAATCGCGGCAGTAGCACTCGTTGATGCGAAAGCGCTCTTCGAGGTCGGGCTCGAAATCGAACTCGGCGATGCGCGCGTCGATGTCGGCGGCGCTCGACACGAAGCGCTCGCCGAGGCGGCCGTCGAGAAAGGTCAGGGCATCGTCGGCGTCGAGCGTCTGGTCGACCAGGTCGGTGCCGGCGATGAGCACGGTGTTGCCGGTGAGCCGCCAGCGCTCGACGACGCGGTCGAACAAGGCACGCACCGCAGCGTCGTGCTGGAAGACGCGCAGCACGAGCAGCGTCGGCGGTCGCGCCGAAGCCGCTTTGCGTCGACGCACGACGAAGAAGGCGAGCGGGATCCAGAGCAGCGGCAACAGCGCGACCAGGGCGGCGATGCCGTACTCGCTGGCTGCCGAGAGCGCGTTGAAGATCAGTTGCACCGACCAGACCGCGCCGAACTGCAGCGCCAGCTCCGAGATCGCCCGACGGGCATAGGCGCGTGCGAGCAGGCGACCAAGCACGCGCACCGGCCACCACGCGATCAGCCACGGCGCGAAGACGAAGATCGCGAACACCGTATCCGTGCCGACGGCGTCGCCGAGCGAGGCCAGCGACAGGGCACGATGCGCAAGCAGGTAGGCGAGCAGGTCGAGGCCGCCGATCGAGGCCCAGACCAGCCCGACCGCCGGCGGCAGCAGCCAGGGCGCGATCGCGCGGGTCGAGCGGCCGAGGCAAAGAAATGCGATCAGCAGCAAGGACGGTACGACGTCGAGCACGAGGAAGGTCAAGGCTTCGAGCGGTCGCGGCTCGATCGATCGCCACAGGATGAGGAGGAAGGCCGCCGCCAGAAAAAAAACGAACGATGCGAGCAGACGCAGCGTCGACCAGCGCCAGACGATGGCCAGCGCCGGCAACACCGGCCAGACCCCCACCGCGGCGATCACGCCGAGCCGCTTGAACGAGAACCCTTGCGTGCCGTCCGCCTCGATGAGCTGGATCGCGGCGCTGCTCGTGGCGACGACGATCGAGACGACGACGAGAAAGATGGTCAGGCGCCAGCCGGCGCGGCGGTTGTCGGCGAGCGTCGGCCAGGCGACGACGACGGGCGAAGCTGCCCGCGCCGTCGCCGCGGCCGCGTCGGCGGTGGTGGCCGTGGCGGTGCCGGACGCGCGCATCAACCTGCGCAGCGCAGCCCGGTAGCGCGCCGCGATGATCCATGCGCCGAGCGCGGCGAGGAATACCGCGACGATGAGGATGAAGGTCAGCTTGCCGGTCGAATAGTTCACGACGACTCGTGCATGGCAAGACGAGCGTCAGTGCCGCTCGACGATCAGCGGCACCAGGCCGATCGCCTCGCGCACGCGCGCCGCTGCGCCTTGCGCGTCGTCGCGGCTCGCGTAAGGGCCGGCCTGGACGCGGTAGAGCGACGCGTCGCCGAAGGTCGCGAGCAAAGGCGCGAGCCATTCGATCTCGGCGCCGACCCGGCGCTGGAAGTTCTCGGCACCACCCGACTCGCGGAACGCGCCGAGCTGGACCCAGAAGCCGCGCGTCGGCGCGGGGGACGCGGCGGCCACCGCAGGCGCGACCGAAGCGACGGTCGTTGTCTCGGGCGGGAACACCGGCACCGGTGCCGCAGCTGCCGCCGTGCCGAGGGTCTCCGCGGGCACCGCGGCGACCGCGGCCAACGGCGGCGCGCCGGTCGACGCAACCGGCGCCTCGGCGGGCGCGGCGCGCTTCGGCCGCGCCGGGACGGCCGCGGCCAGGCGCGTCGCGTCGGGCTCGCCGCGTCGCCAGCTGCCGGCGCGGATCTCGTCGAAGGTGATGCGCTCGAGCTCGACCGGCGCGACGCCCCGCAGCAGGTCGAGGCGCAGTGCGGCGGCGTAGCTCAGGTCGACGATGCGCCCCGCGTGGAAGGGGCCGCGGTCATTGATGCGAACGACGATCTCGCGACCGTTGGCCGGATTGCGGATGCGGGCATAGCTCGGGATCGGCAGGGTCGGGTGCGCCGCCGTCATCGCGTACATGTCATAGGTTTCGCCGCTCGCCGTGCGCCGGCCGTGGAACTGCCGTCCGTACCAGGATGCGAGGCCGCGCTCGGCAAAGGGCAGGTCGCGCGTCATCGGCACGTAGTCGCGGCCGAGCGCCTGGTAGGGCTTGTTGACGCCGCCGGGGCGGATCGGATCGATGCGCGGCTCGGCATCGGGCAGTGCGGCCAAGCCCGCCGGCGCGTTCGCCGGTGGGCCGTCGCGCCCCAACTTCGGGGACGACGCACAACCGGCGAGCAGAAGGCCCATCGCCAGCGCGGCGAGCCCGCCGCGCGGCAACGACGTGACGCCGAGGGCCCGCATGCGCCGCACCTTAACCGATGCGG
>JANXXS010000149.1 GCA_025350505.1 Burkholderiales bacterium | reverse complement strand
CATGTAGTCGACGTGCGCTTTCGTCATCGTCGCGAACATCGCCGTCTTCGCCGCCGCCGGCGTGACGGCATTGACGACGATGCCCTTGCCGGCGAGCTCCTTGCCGAGCGACTTGGTGAGCGCGATCAGGCCGGCCTTCGAGGCGCTGTAGTGCGAGGCGTTCGGGTTGCCTTCCTTGCCGGCGATCGAGGCGATGTTGACGATGCGTCCGTAGCCGGCGGCGAGCATGCGCGGCACGACCGCGCGGCAGACCAGGTAGGGCGCGACCAGGTTGACCTCGACGACGCGCCGCCAGACATCGGGCGCGAGCTCCCAGGTCGTGCCGTTGCCGCCGGTGATGCCGGCGTTGTTGACGGCGATGTCGATCCTGCCGTGCGCGTCGATCGCCGACTGCGCCGCGGCTTCGACGCTCGCTTCGCGGGTCAGCTCGACCGTGCTCGTGGTGACGCTGCCCTGGCCTGCGAGCGACGCCTTCGCCTCCGTGAGCTTGCCCGCGTCGATGTCCCAGAGCACGACGGTCGCGCCCGAGGCCAGCATGCGCTCGGCGATGGCGTAGCCGATGCCCTGCGCGCCGCCGGTGATGACGGCGACCCGGCCCTTCAGGTCGATCTGGTTCACGCCAGTCCCTTCAACGCCGCGGCGCCGTTCGGCGACTCGCGGCAATCGGCGATGTACTGGCGGATGATGGACTCGAAGTCGGCGTCGGCACGCAGGCCGAGCTTGCCAGCGCGCACCGACGTGCAGCCGCGCGACCAGTTGCCGACGATGCGGGCGATGTTCTCGTCGCGCACGAAGCGGACGCGGTCGCGCACCGCCTTGCCGGCCACGGCCTCGAGCGCGTCGAGCATGCCGCCCACGGTCGCGTTGACGGCCGGCAGGTTGAGGCCGAGCCGGCCACCGACGGCGTCGATGCTCGCCTCGTAGACGGCGAGCAGGCCCTCGACGGTGCGCGCCACCGACGTGAGCGGATGCGAGACCTCGGCCGAGACCGGGCAGATCGCTTCCTCGCCGGCGAGCGGCTCGCGGATGATCCCGGAGAAGAACGACGAGGCGGCGCCGTTCGGCCGGCCCGGCCGCACCGTGACGGTCATGAGCCGCGCCGAGCGCCCGTCGATATAGCCCTTGCGCGAATAGTCGGCGATCAGGTGCTCGCAGATCAGCTTGTGCGTGCCGTACGAGGTCTTCGGTGCTGGCAGCGTGCCGTCGCCGACCAGGTCGGGCAAGGGTGCCGACGGGTCGGGGCCGAACACCGCGACCGAGCTCGAGAACACGAGCTTGGCCGGCGCCGCGCCGCGGCCGGTGGCGGCGCGCAGGGCATCGAGCAGGGCGCGCGTCGTGTCGAGGTTGGAGCGCAGGCCGAGGTCGAAGTCGGCTTCGCATTCGCCGCTCACCGCCGAGGCAAGGTGGAACACGCCGTCGAAGCCTTCGCGGCAGAGTGCCTCGCACTGCGCGTCGAGCGGGCCGATGCGCGCCTCGACGCGCGGGTCGCGCGTCAGAGCTTCGGGCGGTGCGACCTGGTCGGCCAGGACGAGACGCTCGAGCTTCGCGCCGCCGAGCTCGCCGCGCGCGAGCACGGCGCGGGCGAGGCGCGAGCCGATGAAGCCGCCGCCGCCGGTGATCAGGAGTTTCATGAGGAGCCTGGCTGGCGCACCGGAATTGGGCTGCGACCGATGATACGAAGCCGCCGCGAGCGCCTTCCTATAGGTTTGCCCTCATGGTGCCGGGGGCGAACGCTTCCGATACTTCTCACGCGTTCCCTCGACCTCGTCGCGCCCTGCCGCGAGCACGAGCGCACCCCACGAGACCATGGCCAGCGTCACCATCCAGGCGGTACGAAAGAACTTCGGCGAAACCGCCGTGCTGCACGGCGTCGACATCGACATCGCCGACGGCTCGTTCACGGTGCTCGTCGGCCCCTCGGGCTGCGGCAAGTCGACGCTCTTGCGCATGATCGCCGGCCTCGAGGAGATCAGCGGCGGCGAGATCCGCATCGGCGCGAGAAGAGTCAACGACGTGCCGCCGAAGGAACGCGACATCGCCATGGTGTTCCAGAACTACGCTCTTTATCCGCACATGACGGTGCGCCAGAACCTCGCCTTCTCGCTGATGCTGGCGAAGAAGGACAAGGCGACGATCGACCAGAAGGTCGGCCGCGCCGCCGAGATCCTGGCGCTGTCGGCGCTGATGGACCGCTATCCGCGCCAGCTCTCCGGCGGCCAGCGCCAGCGCGTCGCGATGGGTCGCGCCATCGTCCGCGATCCGCAGGTGTTCCTCTTCGACGAGCCGCTCTCGAACCTCGACGCCAAGCTGCGCGTGGCGATGCGCGGCGAGATCAAGGAGCTGCACCAGCGCCTGAAGACAACCTCGATCTACGTCACCCACGACCAGATCGAGGCGATGACGATGGGCGACAAGATCGTCGTCATGAAGGACGGCCGCATCGAGCAGGTCGGCTCGCCGCTCGATCTCTACGACCATCCGGCCAATATCTTCGTCGCCGGCTTCATCGGCTCGCCGGCGATGAATTTCCTGCCGGCAACTTTGCGCCGTGACGGCAGTGGGTCGCGACTCGAGCTCGCCGACGGCACGCGCCTCGATGCGCCGCAAAACGCCGGTGGCGCCGACGGTCAGAGCGTCGTTCTCGGCACGCGCCCCGAGCACCTGCAGCTCGCCGCATCGGGCGGCATTCCGTCGCGCGTCGTTGTCCTTGAGCCGACCGGTGCCGACACGCTGGTCGCCTGCCGGCACGGCACGACCGAGGTCGCCGCGGTGTTCCGCGAGCGCCACGATTTCGCGCCGGGCAGCACCATCCACCTTATTCCGGATCCGCAGCGCGCGCATCTCTTCGATGCCGGCAGCGGCGACCGGCTCGCCGCCTGAGCGGCCCCCACCTTCACCTTTGCCGAAGACGACTCACGGAGACATGACATGAACGACAAGCAAATCAATCGCCGCCACTTTCTCGAAAGCTCGGCCGGCGTCGCCACGGTGGCGACCCTGGGCACCGGCAGCGCACTCTTTTCGCCGCTGGCCTTCGGGCAGTCGGCGATGGCGTTCAAGCCCGAGAAGGGCGCCAAGCTGCGCGTGCTGCGCTGGAGCCGGTTCGTGCAGGGCGACATCGACGCCTACATGGTCAATGTCAAGAAGTTCATCGACAAGACCGGCATCGAAGTGCGCGTCGACAACGAAGGCTGGGAAGACGTGCGGCCAAAGGCGGCGGTGGCGGCCAATACCGGCGCGGGCCCCGACATCATCCTGTCGACCAACGACGATGCGAATCTCTATCCGGAAAAGCTCCTCGACGTCACCGACCTGTGCGAGTACCTGGGCAAGAAGTACGGCGGCTGGTACTCCGCCTGCGAGTCCTATCTGCGCCCCGATGGCAAGAAGTGGCTGGGGGTGCCGCTCGGCTCGGCCGGCTCGATGATGGTCTACCGCGAGAGCATGCTGAAGGCGGCCGGCGTCGACATCTTCCCGAAGAACACCGACGACTTTCTCAAGATGTACAAGGCGCTTGCAGCCAAGGGCACGCCCGGCGGGATGGCGCTCGGCAACGCCACCGGCGACAGCGGCTGGACCCACTGGCTGATGTGGGCGTTCGGCGGCGCCATCGTCGACAAGAACAACAAGGTGACGATCGACAGCCCCGAGACGATCAAGGCGCTCGAGTATGCGAAGGAGCTGTACCCGACCTTCATCCCCGGCACCTTGTCGTGGCTCGACCCGAACAACAACAAGGCCTTCCTGGATGGCCAGATCAGCGTCACCAACAACGGCATTTCGATCTACGTCGCGGCGAAGAACGCGACCGACCCCAAGGTCAAGGAGATGGCTGCCGACATCAACCACGCGTCGTTCCCGGTCGGGCCGGTCGGCGTGCCGACCGAGTACCACTTGTTCTTTAACCAGTTGATCATGAAGTACAGCAAGTACCCGTTGGCGGCCAAGGAGTTCCTGCGCTTCATGATGGAGCAGGAGCAGTTCGATCCCTGGCTGCAAGGCAGCGGCGGCTATGTCTCGCAGCCGCTGCGCGCGTACGAGCGCAATTCGATCTGGACTTCGGATCCGAAGAACACGCCGTATCGCGATGCCACCAAGAACCTGCGTCCGGCCGGCTACGCGGGCAGGCTGGGCTACGCCTCGGCAGGTGCGCTCGCGGACTTCATCGTCTCCAACATGGTGGCCGAGGCGGCGAGCGGATCGAAGACGCCGAAGGAGGCCGCCGAACGCGCGCAGAAGCGGGCAGAGCGTTACTACAAAGTCTGACATCCGGACGCATGCGTCCGGATGTCCG
>JANXXS010000120.1 GCA_025350505.1 Burkholderiales bacterium | reverse complement strand
GGCCCAGCTCGGCCGGCCGCTCATGGTCGCGCTCAACATGGCCGACGTGGCGCGCGCCGAGGGCCTGAAGATCGACGTCGCCAGGCTCGCCGAAGAGCTCGGCTGCCCGGTCGTCGAGACCGTCGCGGTCAAGTCCGACGGCCACGCCGGCCTGCTCGCGCTGCTCGGCGAGCACCTCGGCAAGGCGATGCCGAGCGGCGCCGCGCCCGAGCCCGCCAAGGAGTCACGCTCGTCGGCCGACCTGCAGCTGGAGGTGCGCCGCATCCTTGCCATTGCCGCGCCGGGCGCGGCCGCGGTGCAGCGCTTCCATCACCGCATCGACGCCGTCGTCATGCATCCGGTCTGGGGCCTGGCCCTGCTCGGGGTCGTGCTGTTCCTGATGTTCCAGGCCGTCTTTTCCTGGGCCAACGTGCCGATGGATGCGATCAAGGCGGCGATGGCCGGCGTCGGCGCCTGGACCACCTCGCACCTGGCCGACGGGCCGCTGCGCAGCCTGCTCGTCGACGGCGTCATCGCCGGCGCCGGGAGCGTCATCGTCTTCCTGCCGCAGATCCTGATCCTGTTCCTGTTCATCCTCGTCCTCGAGGATTCGGGCTACCTGCCGCGCGCCGCCTTCCTGCTCGACAACCTGATGGGCAAGGTCGGCCTCTCGGGCCGTGCCTTCATCCCGCTGCTGTCGAGCTTTGCCTGCGCCATCCCCGGCATCATGGCGACGCGCACCATCGCCAACTGGAAGGACCGCCTGGCCACGATCATGATCGCGCCGCTCATGACGTGCTCGGCGCGGCTGCCGGTCTATGCGCTGCTGATCGGCGCCTTCGTTCCGGCAAGGAGCATCGGCCCGTTCAACCTGCGCGGCCTGACCCTGTTCGTGCTCTACGTCGCCGGCGTCGTCTCGGCGATGGGCGTGGCCTGGGTCTTCAAGCGGGTCTGGATCAGGCGCCGCTACCAGCCGCTCATGCTCGAGCTGCCGCCCTATCGCATGCCCGGTCTGCGCAACCTCGCGCTCGGCCTGTGGGAGCGTGGCGCGATCTTCATGAAGCGCGTCGGCGGCATCATCTTCACGCTGATGGTCGTGCTCTGGTTTCTCTCGAGCTTTCCGGCGCCCCCAGCCGGCGCCACCGGCCCGGCCATCCAGTACAGCCTGGCCGGCATGCTCGGCCAGGGCCTGCAGCACATCTTCGCGCCGATCGGCTTCAACTGGCAGATCTCGATCGCCCTGGTGCCCGGCCTGGCCGCGCGCGAGGTGGCGGTCGGCGCGCTCGGCACGGTGTACTCGATGTCGGCCGCCGGCGATTCGGTCGCCGATGCGCTTGCACCGGTGATCGCGCAGGGCTGGTCGCTGGCCACCGCGTTCTCGCTGCTCGCCTGGTACGTGTTCGCGCCGCAGTGCATCTCGACGCTGGTCGTCGTCAAGCGCGAAACCAACTCGTGGCGCTATCCGATCGCGATGGCCGCCTACCTGTTCGCGATGGCCTACGTGGCCGCCTTCATCACCTATCGCGTCACGCTCTGGCTGGGAGGATGAACGCCGTGCTGCTGCAGTCGCTCGTCGTCGCCGTGGTCGTTGCCGGCTGCATCGTGCATGCCGCCTGGACGCTGATGCCCGCGGCAGCGCGTCGCGCCATCGCGCTGGCGCTTCTCGAGCTGCCCCTGCCGGCCGGCATGGCGACGTTCATGCGCAAGCACTCGGTCGTGGCGAGCGGCTGCGGCTGCGACGGCTGCGACAAATCGCCGGCCAAGGTCGCGGCGCCGCGGGTGCAGACAATCACCCTGCATCCACGCCTGCGCAAGTAGGCGGGCCTCGGGCCTGAACGGCGCGCCGGCCGCCCATCGAGCTGAGCCGCGCACGCTTCTGCTCAGCTCCGATCCGTCGTCGCCATCGACTTGTCGCCCAGCCCCATCGGCAGCGGGAAGTGCACCGTCTCGACCGCGCCCGGCAGGCTGCGCACTGAGACGGCACCGAGCGCGCGCAAGCGCTCGACGACCTGCTGCACCAGCACCTCGGGCGCCGACGCACCGGCGGTGACGCCGACCCGGCGCTTGCCTTCGAACCACTCGGCCTTCAGGTCGCCGGCGGCGTCGACCATGTAGGCGTCGGCGCCGAGCCGCCCGCCGAGCTCACGCAAGCGGTTGCTGTTCGAGCTGCTCGGGCTGCCGACGACGATCAGCACGTCGACGCCGGGGGCGAGCACCTTGACCGCGTCCTGGCGGTTCTGCGTCGCGTAGCAGATGTCCTGCTGCTTCGGCTGGCGCACGTCCGGAAAGCGGCGCTTGACGGCGATCAGGATGTCGGCGGCGTCGTCGACCGAGAGCGTCGTCTGCGTCACGACCGCGAGCTTCTGCCCTTCGGCGATCTCGACGCGCGCCACGTCGGCGACGTCCTCCACGAGGTAGATGCCGTGGTCGAGCTGGCCCATCGTGCCTTCGACCTCGGGATGGCCCTTGTGCCCGATCATGATGAATTCATAGCCTTCACGGGCCAGCTTGGCGACCTCGACGTGCACCTTGGTGACGAGCGGGCAGGTCGCGTCGAAGACCGAAAAGCCCCGCTCCGCCGCCTCTTGCCGCACCGCCTGCGACACGCCGTGCGCGCTGAAGACGAGGGTCGCGCCGGGCGGCACGTCGGAAAGGTTCTCGATGAAGATGGCGCCCTTTTTCTTCAGGTCGTCGACGACGTAGGTGTTGTGCACGATCTCGTGGCGCACGTAGATCGGCGCGCCGAAGCGGATCAGCGCGCGCTCGACGATCTCGATGGCGCGATCGACGCCGGCGCAAAAGCCGCGCGGCTCGGCGAGGATGACTTCTTCCACCTTCATCGCGAACACCCGACCGCGCAACGCCCGCCGGGCCGCCCCAAAGGCGTTGCCGCCCCCTCGGGGGGCAGCGAACGAAGTGAGCGTGGGGGCGCCATGACTACAGGATACCGATCAGCTGGACTTCGAAGGTCACGGGTCGTCCTGCGAGTGGGTGGTTGAAGTCGAAGACGAAGGTGTCGCCGGCCACCTCGCGCACGACGCCGGCGAAGCTGGCCTGGCCGTCGGGCGTCGGAAAGCGCACGACGTCGCCGACCCGGTAGTCGGCATCGGCGTCGCCGTGCGTGGCGAGCAGGGTGCGCGGCACACGTTGCAGGAGCTCCGGGTTGCGCTCGCCGAAGGCCTCGCCCGAGGCCAGCTCGAACGAGGCGCGGCTGCCCTCGGCCAGGCCGAGCAGGCGCGCCTCCATCGCCGGCGCCAGCTCGCCGGTGCCGAGCGAGAGCGTCGCCGGCTGCGCGCCGAAGGTGTCGATGAAGGCGCCACCGTCGGGGCCGCTCAATCGATAGTGAAGGGTCAGAAAGGACCCCGGCTCGACGCAGTTCAAGAGACCCGGCTTTCGGAAGCTAGACTGAGGCTGATTTTACGAGCCGGCGCCGTTGCCCTTGTGCACGCCGGACCCTTCATGCTCAAGGACATTCCCGCCCCAGCCCGCCCGCGCGAAAAGTTGCTGGCCCAGGGACCGGCCGCGCTGGCCGATGCCGAGTTGATCGCGCTGCTGCTGCGCACCGGGTTTCGCGGCACCTCGGTCTTGCAACTGGCGCAGAACCTGCTCGACGCCTTCGGTGGCCTGGCCGGGCTGCTGCGCGCCGGCCCCGAGGAACTCAAGCGCGTCAAGGGCCTGGGCGGCCCGGCCAAGCGAGCCGAGGTCGCCGCAGTGCTGGAACTGGCGCGCCGATCGGTGGCCGGCGAGCTCGCCGCCAATCCGGTCTTCGATTCGCCCGGCAAGGTCAAGGAATACCTCTCCCTGCAACTCGGCGCGCGCGAGCACGAAGTCTTCGCCGTGCTCTTTCTCGACGCACAAAGCCGCCTCATCACGCTCGAGGAAATGTTTCGCGGCACCTTGACGCAGACCTCTGTCTACCCGCGCGAAATCGTCAAGCGCGCGCTTGAGCGAGGCGCCGCGGCCGTCATCCTGGCGCACAACCATCCCTCGGGTGCGGCCGAGCCTTCACGCGCCGACGAGTTCCTGACGCAGACGCTGAAGAGCGCGCTGGCGCTGGTCGATGTGCGCGTGCTCGATCACCTCGTCGTCGGCCAGGGCGCGGTCGTCTCGTTCGCCGAGCGCGGCTTGCTGTGAAGGCGCATGCCCTGCACGAGCTGGCGGCGCTGCGCTGCGCGCTCGCGGAACGCCGCCGCGCCGCCGAGGCCGAGCAGCAGGCCGGGCGCGAGCTGGCGCTGCAACAGCAGCGCGAACGATCGCTCTTCGCCACGACCGTCGGCGCCGTCCTGCCCTTGCGCAAGCCCGCACAGGCCGCGCCCGAGCGGCCGCGTCCGGCGGCGCGGGCGCGCCAGCGCGAGCGCGACGACGCGGCGGTGCTGGTCGAGGCCCTTTCCGACGGCTTCGACGCCGAGTCGCTGCTCGACACCGACGACGCGCTGTCGTTCCGTCGCCGCGGCATCGGCCTCGAGGTCGTGCGCAAGCTCCGCCGCGGCGTCTGGGTGCTGCAGGGCGAGCTCGACCTGCACGGTCTGCGCCGCGACGAAGCGCGTGAACGCCTGGCCGGGTTCCTGCGCGAGTCGGTGAAGACGGGCGCACGCTGCGTGCGCATCGTGCACGGCAAGGGCCATGGCTCGCCAGGCCGCGAGCCGGTGCTGAAGGCCAAGGTCAAGTCCTGGCTGGTGCAACGCAGCGAGGTGCTGGCCTTCACCTACGCGCGCCCCGCCGACGGCGGCCACGGCGCGCTGATCGTGCTGTTGAAGCCCTAGGACTCAGGCGACCATGCGCGCCGCGGCGGCGTTGATCGCTTGTGCGGCCGGGCAGCCCGGCTGGTTGACGAGCAGCAGGCTGCGCTTCTTCACCGCGTCGCGCACCGTCGGATCGCTCGGGATCTCGCCCATCAGCTCGAGCACCAGCGGCTCGTCGTCGCCCTCGGCCCTGAGCTGCGGCGCGACGAAGCGATCGACGACGAGCTGCAGCTGGTTGCGGATCGTTCGCCCCTCGCCCATGACGCTCACCTGGTTGACGATGAGCCGGATGTGGCGGCGCTTCTGCAAGGTGGCGAGCACCTTGATCGTCGCGTAGGCATCGGTCATCGAGGTCGGCTCGGGCGTGGCAATGACGAGCACGTCGTCGGCAAGCGAGATGGCGTGCAGCACGACGTCGGAAATGCCGGCGCCGGTGTCGAGCAGGATGCGGTCGAAGCGCGGCCGCACCTGGGTGATGATCTCGACGAGCTGCTCGCGCACCTGCGGCGTGAGGCGCGAATACTCGACCAGCCCGGAACCGGCGAGCAGCACCGAAAAGCCCCCGGGCGCGGGCAGGATCGCCTGCTCGAGCGTCGCCTTGCCGGTGAAGACGTCGTGCAGCGTGATCTTCGGATGCAGGTTGAGCACGACGTCGAGGTTGGCCAGGCCGAGGTCGGCGTCGAGCACGAGCACCCGTTCGCCGCGCTCGGCCAGCGCCGCCGCGAGATTGGCCGAGACGAAGGTCTTGCCGACGCCGCCCTTGCCGCTGGTGATGGCGAGTATCTTTCCGCTCGAACGTTCGACTGCCGTGCTCATAGGTCCGCGAACTGCGAGGTGCCGAAGAGCAGGCCCTTTTCCTCGGCCGAGACCAGCGACACCGCCGGCTGCTCGAGGCAGGCGCGGTTGCGGCCTTCGGACTTGGCGCGATAGAGCTGCTGGTCGGCCCGCTCGACCCATAGCAGTGGCGACGAGCGCACCCACTGCGGCGCAAAGGCGCCGCCGATCGAGACGGTGACGCGCACGTCGATGCCCGGCGCGATGTTGATCGTCATCGCCTGCACGCGCAGGCGGATCCGCTCGGCCACGGCCTGCGCGAACGAGGGCGCGCAGTTGGGCAGGATCATCGAGAACTCTTCGCCGCCGAAGCGCGCCACCGTGTCCATCGGCCGGATGCATTCGCGCAGGGCGTGCGCCACGGCACGCAGCACGCCGTCGCCGGCCGGGTGGCCGTAGGCGTCGTTGACCTTCTTGAAGTGATCGACGTCGATCATCAGCACCAGCGCAGGCTCGCCGGCGCGCGCCACGCGGTCGACCTCGCTGGCGAGGGTGAGCTCGAAGTGACGGCGGTTGGCCAGCCCGGTGAGCGGGTCGCGGCTCGAGAGCTCGCAGAGGCCGTCGATCACCGCCTGCAGCCAGGCCGCCTTGCCGGCCGTCTGCAGGTCCGGAAGACGGTGCCCCGATTGCTCGAGCAACTGCAATGCCCCGTCGAGGCTGAGCGCGTTCGAGTCGTCGATCGGGGATTCGATGGGAAGGGGCACTCGCGGCGGGGGACGAAGTTCAGTCCAGTCTAGCAGCGCACCGCGGCGCCGGACGTGCGAAAAGGCAGCCCGCAGCCACCTTGTTATCGCGATGCCGGCAGGAACAGCTCGAGCAAGTCGTTCAGGAAGTCAAAGCCCCGTTCGCTCGGTCGAACGTGATGCAGGTCGCGGACGATCAGCCCGCGCTGCTCGGCTTCGGCGAGCGGCCGCTCGATCGCCGTCACGGGCAGGCCCGTGCGCTCGGCGAAGCGGGCGATCTCGAAGCCTTCACGCAGGCGCAGGGCGTTGAGCATGAACTCCAGGGCCAAGTCGGCGCGCCCGACCTCGGCCTCGGAGGCGATCGCCGCGCCGGCCTCGGCGCCTGCCATGTACGCCGCCGGGTCGCGCAGTCGCACCTGGCGAACGATGCGGTGCGCAAAGCTCAGCTTGCCGTGCGCGCCGGCGCCGATGCCGAGATAGTCGCCGAACTCCCAGTAGTTGAGGTTGTGGCGCGAGCGGTGGCCGGGTCGCGCGTACGCCGAAACCTCGTAGCGATCGAGGTCGGCTGCCCCGGTCTCGGCCGTGATCCGGTCCAGCATGGCGAATGCCTGGTCGTCGTCGGGCAGGGTCGGCGGATGCTTGGCGAAGAAGGTGTTCGGCTCGATCGTCAGCTGATAGACCGAGAGGTGCGGCGGCTCGAAGGCGAGCGCGGCGGCTAGGTCGGCAGCGCCCTCGGCCAGCGACTGTCCCGGCAGCGCGTACATCAGGTCGATGTTGAAGGTCTCGAAGGCATCGGCGGCCTCGGCGATGGCGGCACGCGCCTGCGCCGCGTCGTGGACGCGGCCGAGCGCGGCGAGGCGGGCGTCATCGAAGCTCTGCACGCCGATCGACAGGCGCGTCACGCCGGCGGCGCGAAGGGCGTGAAAGCGCTCGCGCTCGAAGGTGCCCGGATTGGCTTCGAGCGTGACCTCGCAGCCGGCCTCGAGCTGCAGGCGGGCGCGGATCGCGGCGAGCAGCCGCTCGATCTCGGCCGGCGCGAACAGACTGGGCGTGCCGCCGCCGATGAAGATGGTGTGCACGCGCCGGCCCCAGACGAAGGGCAGCGACGCCTCGAGGTCGGCGATCAGGGCGTCGACGTAGCGCCGCTGCGGCAGCGCGTCGAGCGGTCCGCGCACGGCGTGCGAATTGAAGTCGCAGTACGGGCACTTCTTCAGGCACCACGGGATGTGCACGTAGAGCGAGAGCGGCGGCAGCGACGCGAGCGTCAGCGAGCCGCTGCGCATGTAGCGGGCCAGGCGCTCGGCGACGGTCGCGGCGGGGGCCTGGGTGTCATCCTGGGCGGAGCGAAGGATCCCGCCGGCAAGGAGACCCTTCGCTTCGCTCAGGGTGACAGGGTTCGTCTTCACGCGAGCATCGACTTCGCTCAGCGCAAGCGCCAGACGTCGCGCATCAGCCCCAGCATCTGCCGCGCGGCAAGGGCGCGATGGCTCGTTGCGTTCTTCGCCGCGGCGTCGAGCTCGGCGACGGTCTTGCCGAGCGCGGCGATGAAGACGAGCGCGTCGTAGCCGAAGCCTCTTTCCCCGCGCGGCGCCTCGGCGATCGTCGCCTCCCAACGGCCGGTGGCGATGAGCGGCTCGGGATCGTCGGCGTTGCGCAGTGCGACCAGGGTCGAGACGAAGCGGGCGCTGCGGTCGCTGCGGCCGCGCAGCCGCTCGAGCAGCAAGGCGTTGTTGGCGGCGTCCTGCAATCGGCGATGCTGTTCGCGATCGGTGCTCGCGAACGCGACCGGCGCGAAATGCGCCGAGACGACGCCGGGCGCGCCACCGAGCGCGTCGACGACGAGGCCGGAGTCGTCGGCGATCGCCGCGCCGTTCGCGGCCCGGGCGGCGTGGCGCGCCTTGGCAATCGCGTTCTCGACGAAGGTGGCGTGCGGCTCCTCGGCCTCGCCGATGTCGAGCGAACCCTGCGTCACGAGCGCCAGGCAGAGCGGCGCGAACAGCGCCTGCAGCTCGGCGAGCTTGCCCGGGTTGTTCGACGCGAGGACCAGCCTCACGATAGGTGCCGGCCGCCGCTCAGGCCGAAGCGATGCCCAGCGCCTGGCGCTGCGCCACGACCAGCTCGCCGATGCCCTTGCCGGCGAGCGCGAGCAGGGCGTCCATTTCGAGGCGCGAGAAGGTCGCGCCCTCGGCCGTGCCCTGCAGCTCGACGAAGCCGCCCGAGGCGGTCATGACGACGTTCATGTCCGTGTCGCAGGCCGAGTCCTCGACGTACTCGAGGTCGAGCAAGGGCGTGCCGGCGACGATGCCGACGGAGACTGCGGCGACCGCGTCCTTGATCGGCGAGCGCTCGATCCTGCCTTTGGCCAAGAGCCACGCCACCGCGTCGTAGGCGGCAACATAGGCGCCGGTGATGGCCGCGGTGCGCGTGCCACCGTCGGCTTGCAGCACGTCGCAGTCGAGCGAGATCGTGCGCTCGCCGAGCAGCGACAGGTCGAACACGCAACGCAGCGAGCGGCCGATCAGGCGCTGGATCTCCTGCGTGCGCCCGCTCTGCTTGCCGCGCGCCGCCTCGCGGTCGCCGCGCGTGTGCGTGGCGCGCGGCAGCATGCCGTACTCGGCGGTGAGCCAGCCCTCGCCCGAGCCGCGCTTGTGCGACGGCACCTTCTCTTCGACCGAGGCGGTGCAAAGCACCTGCGTGTCGCCGAAGGCGATGAGGACCGAGCCTTCGGCGTGGCGCGTGAAGCCGCGCTGGATCGAAACGGGGCGGAGTTGATCGGCCAGGCGGCCGGAGGTGCGCTGAAAAGTCATGCCGCGATTGTCGCCGCCGCCGTGAAAGGGGCGCCAAAGGCGCCCGCCCCTCCCTCCTGGAGGGAGGGGAGCGAAGCGGGGAGGGAGCAGCCCTGTCGCGCGTCGCGGGGCGCAAAGCGCAAGAAAAGCGTTCAGCTTTTCTTGAGCTTCGCGGACCGCTGTATCGCTTCGTTGATCTCTTTGATCGAGCGCTCGATCTCGGCGTCGTCGAGTTCGTCGGACGAGACGTCGGTGCCGAGCACGCTGGCCTGGATCGTCGAGGCGAACACGCCCTCGCCGACAGCCGTGGTCTGGAGGCCCTGGCCGCTGTCGCTGCCCTCGATGCCCTCCCACTCGACCGCCAGCACCGAGACGTTGTCGCACTTGGCGCCGCCGTTGCGCAGCGCCTGCTCGACCAGCTCGGGCACCGAGTCGGAAAGCGGCAGGTTGGCGAGCTGGTCGGTGATCTCGCTGTCGCTGACCGTGCCCCAGAGGCCGTCGGAGCAGAGCAGGAGCCGATCGCCGGCCTGCATCAGCAAAGGGCCGACCGTGTCGACGACCGGCTTGCCCGGACTGCCGAGGCAGGTGAAGAGGACATTGCGGTTGAAGCGGTCGCCCATCGGCACGACCTGGCTCATCGTCTGCTGCAGCTCGGAGTACGAGTGGTCGCGGGTGCGCGCGATCAGCTTGTCGCCGCGCACCAGGTAGAGCCGCGAGTCGCCGCAATGCGCCCAGTAGGCGGCGTTGCCTTGCAGCAGGCAGGCGACAACGGTCGTGCGGGGCGTGTCGATGAGCGCCTTCTGCGTGGCGTAGCGGAGCAGCTGGTGATGGCCGGAGACGATCGCCTCGTGCAGGAAGCGCAAGGGGTCGGGCAGCGTCGGCTTGCAGTCGCGCTGGAACATCGCGGCCAGCGTCTGCAGCGCCAGCTGCGACGCGACCTCGCCTTCCGGATGGCCGCCCATGCCGTCGGCGAGCGCGAACAGGCCGGCGTCGCGCGTGTAGCAATAGCCCATCCGGTCTTCGTTCTTTTCGCGGCCGCCCTTGCGGCTGACCTGATAGACGGAGAAGCGCATGGCTCAGGCGCTCCGCGCAACAGGGTGCAGGCTCATGCCTTGGCGCTCGAGGTGATGTTCTCGAGCTGCAGCTTCAGCCGCTCGCTGAAGCTCAGCTTGGTGTATTGCCGCTCGGTCTCGCGCGACAGCTCCTTCTGCAGGGCGAACACGCTTTGCGGCCGCGACAGCGGGTCGAGCGACATGCACCACTCGGTGACCTCGATCAGGTTGTCGCTGTAGACGTTGCGCAGGCGCGAGAGACTGAGCGCGAGCCGGTCCTTCTCGATCCGCTGCGGCGCGTCGTTGGGCGGATAGCCCTGCATGCAGGCATAGATGCAGGCGCCGATGGCGTAGATGTCGGTCCAGGGGCCGAGCGTGCCGTCTCTTCGGTACATCTCGGGCGCGGCGAAGCCGGGCGTGTACATCGGCCGGATGAAGTTGCCTTCCTTGCTCAGCACCTCGCGCGCCGCGCCGAAGTCGAGCAGCACGGCCTTGTTCTCGTTGGTGATGAAGATGTTGGCCGGCTTGATGTCCAGGTGCAGCATCTTGTGCTGGTGGACGATGCGCAAGCCGCGCAATATCTCGTCGAAGAGCGAGCGGATCGTCGATTCCCGAAATACCTTGTCACGTTTGAGATCGCGCGCCGTGACGATGAAATCCTGCAGGGTGTCGCCCTGAAGGTAGTTCATCACCATGTAGACGGTTTCGTTCTCGCGGAAGAAATTGAGCACCGAGACCACGCTCGTGTGCGATATCTGGGCGAGCGAGCGGCCTTCTTCGAAAAAGCTCTTCAGGCCGAGCCGGTAGAGCGGCTGCTTCTCGGGCTTGACGCGGGGCGTCAGCTCGCCGGGCGAGCGCTCGGCGAGCGAAGAAGGCAGATATTCCTTGAGCGCGACCAGCTTGCGGTCGGCGTCTTCGCAGAGATAGACGACGCCGAATCCACCGGCCGCCAGTTTCTTGATAACCTGATAGCCGCCCACCACCGTGCCCGAGGGCAAGGGTGCTGGTTTGGGCTTTGACATGGTCGGGAAACAGGGGGCAAAACAGCGTGGCAGTTTACAGCATGACCGGCTACGCCAATGCCTCCGCGACCCCGGTTTCGGCGCCTCCGGCAGCATTGCACGATCGGCGCGGCGAGGCGCGTTCACCGGCCCCGGCGACGCCCCGGATCGGTGTAGAGATCCGGTCGGTGAACGGCCGTTTTCTCGACATCGGCCTGCGCCTGCCCGACGAATTTCGCGCCCTCGAACCGACCCTGCGTGAGCTCCTGACCGCCCGCTTCAAGCGCGGCAAGATCGAGCTACGCCTGACCGGCGGCGCCGAAGCCGATGGCGCCGGCACCGAGCCGCTGCCCGAGCAATTGGCCCACCTCGGCCAGATCGAAAGCCGGGTCCGCGAGCTGCTGCCGAATGCGCGGCCGCTCTCGGTCCACGAGGCGATGCAGTGGTGTCGCGGCGCGGCGCGCGCCGAGGCCGCCGGCGACGTCGTGCTCGAGACGGCCAAGCGCTGCATCGAGGGCCTGGCCGCGGCACGGGCGCGCGAAGGCGAGCGCCTAGCCGCGATCCTGGCCGAGCGCACGGCTCACCTGCGCACGCTCGCCGGCGCCGCCGAGCCGCTCGTGCCGGCGGCGGTGGCGCGCCAGCAGCAACGCTTCATCGAGCGCTGGAACGACGCCCTCGAAAAGACCGGCGCGACGCAGACGATCTCGCGCGAGGCGGCCGAGGAGCGCGCCCTCCACGAGGCGGCTGCCTACACGATCCGCATCGACGTCGCCGAAGAGCTCGGGCGGCTGCGCTCGCACCTCGACGAGATCGATCGTCTGCTCGACAAGGGCGGCGAGGTCGGCAAGCGACTCGAGTTCCTGATCCAGGAACTGCTGCGAGAGGCCAACACGCTCGGCTCCAAGTCGACCTCGATCGAGATGACGGCGATCTCGGTCGACATGAAGGTGGCGATCGAGCAGTTGCGGGAGCAGGTGCAAAACGTCGAGTAGGAGGGCATGCGGGTGGGAAAACCCCGCCCGGACCGGTATTTGTGGATCGGTACAGTAAACCGATACAGTAAATCAGTCGCGTCGGGGTCGATTCGCCCTGCTTCGACCACCGGAGACACACCCCATGGCATCCATCTCACGGCGCCGCCTGGTGCAGGCCGGCACCGCCGCATCGCTGGCTGCGCTGGTCGGATTTCCTGCCGTCACGCGCGCGCAGACGGCAATCGCGCTGCGCTTCTCGTCGTCGATGACGGCCGACGACAACGCCGCCCACTACGTCTGGTACCAACGCTTCCAGGCCAACCTCAAGGCCGCCGTCGGCGACGCCATCAAGATCGACTACTTTCCGAACAACCAGCTCGGCAAGGAAAGCGATGTCGTCCAGCAGGTCAAGGTCGGCTCGATCGACATGATGGTCACCGGCTCGTCGATCTGGGCGACGGTGCTGCCCGAGATCGGCATGCTCGACCTCGGCTACCTGTTCGACAGCTATGCCCACGTCGCGCGCGCCACCGAGGGAACGACCGGCGCGACCCTCTCCGACCTGCTGCAAAAGCGCGCCGGCTGCATCATCCTCACCTGGGCCTCGCACTTCGGTCCGCGCAGCGTCTACACCAAGCAGCCGGTGCATACACTGGCCGACATCAAGGGCGTAAAGCTGCGCGTGCTGCCGACGCCGGCTTTCATCGAGACCTTCAAGATCATGGGCGCCATCCCCACGCCCATCCCGTTTGGCGAGCTGTACATGGCCGCGCAAACCGGCGTGGTGGACGGCTTTGAGCATGACGCAGGCACGGTGCTGGCCAGCAAATTCAATGAAGTCACCAAGTCCTGCTGGATGACCGAGCATCTGTTCAGCCCCATGGTCGTGGTGGCCGGCAAGCGCGGCATGGACAAGATTCCGGCAAGC
>JANXXS010000068.1 GCA_025350505.1 Burkholderiales bacterium | reverse complement strand
ACGGTGCAGCACGACGCCGACGCGCTCGGCTCGCTGGCCGGGCGCAAGGTGGTGCATCTGCAGTGCCATCTCGGCACCGACACGCTGTCGCTGGCCCGGCTCGGCGCGGCCACGACGAGCGGGCTCGACTTCTCGCCGACGGCGATCGCCCATTGCCGGTCGTTGTTCGAGCGCGCCGGCGTCGCCGGCCGCTTCGTCGAAGGCGACGTGTTCGACGCCGAACACCTGCTCGGCGACCGCTACGACCTGGTCTACGCGTCGATCGGCGCGATCAACTGGATCCCGTCGATCGGCCGCTGGATCGCCGTCGCGGCGGCCTTGCTGAATCCGGGCGGTCGCCTGTACCTGCGCGACGTCCATCCGATGGCCATGGTCGTCGACCCGATGAGCGGCAGCGAGCTGCGTCTGCGCTATCCCTATGGCGAGCAGGCCGAACCGGTGACGATGCACGACGACCAGACCTACGCCGGCGACGGCACGCCGGTGGCGCATGCGACGACGCACGAGTGGTCGCACGGCCTGGGCGAGATCGTGCAGGGCGCACTCGCCGCCGGCCTGGTCATCCGCGGCCTCGACGAGCACTACTACACCGAGTGGCGCATGTTCGAATCCATGGTCCAGGACGAGACGGGGCGCTACGCGCTGCCCGAGGCGCCGGAGCGATTGCCCTTGCTGTTCACTTTGCAGGCCGTCAAGCCGGCACGCCTCGACGCGGCCTGAGCGCCGGTCGCTCGCACCGAACGCGATGACGCGGCGCTGCGAGCGCGACCCGCGTCAGCCGGCTCGCAGCGCGTGCAGCCAGCCGGCAATGGCGATCGTCGTCCGGTCCTGCAGGAAGGGGCCGATCACCTGCACGCCGATCGGCAGCCCGGCCGGGGTGCGGCCGACCGGCGCCGCGGTGGCGGGCAAGTTGGCGAAGGTCGCGACACCGGGCCAGGCGAGCTGGTCGCCATAGCGCGTCGCAACGCCGTCGATCGTCAGAGTCGAGCTCGCCATGTCCGGCGTGTCGACGTGCGGGTAGGCGACGGTGCCGAATGCCGGCGCGACGACCGCGTCGAACTGCTCGAACAAGCCCTGCCACTGGCGGCGCAATCGCAGTTGCTTGTCGAGCAGGCCGAACCATTGGTGCGCCGAGATCACGTTCGCCGCATTGGGCGCGCCGCGCGTCATGATCGTCATGAGCATGGCCATGTAGTCGTCGTGCGCCGCATCCAGGTCGGGCAGAAGCGCGCTCTCGCGGGCAACCGTTGCGCCGGCGCGCGCCGCGTCGTCGCACAGGCGACCCAGCGCGCCGCGGACGAGCGCGTCGGTCCGTGCGCGCGGATGCGTGTCGAGCACGAGCAGTCGACAGTCGGCGAGGCTCTGCACCCGCGGCGCCGGCAGGTCCGTTCGCCAGGCGATGCCGGCCATCGCATCGGGACCGGCGAGAACGCCGAGGGCGATCTCGAGATCGACGACGTTGCGCGCCAGCGGGCCGACCACGGCAAGCTCGATTTCGGCGCCGTCGGTGCCGGGGAACCCGTGGCCGCGCTTGGACACCAGGCCGAAGCTGGCCTTGTGGCCGAAGACGCCGCAAAAGGCCGCCGGGATGCGGATCGAGCCGCCGATGTCGGAGCCGCATTCGAGCGCGACCATGCCTGCGGCGACCGCCGCCGCCGAGCCGCCCGACGAGCCGCCGGGGCTGCGCGAAGCATCGTGCGGGTTGACCGTGCGACCGTAGATCGGGTTCGTGCTCTGCCAGTCGGCAAGCGACGGCGGCACGTTGGTCTTGCCGAGGATGACGGCGCCGGCCGCCTTCAGCCGGGCGACGACGACGGCGTCCTGCTTCGGCCGGAAATCGCGGAACGGCGGCAGCCCCCAGGTCGTCGGCAGTCCGGCGACGTCGAGCGATTCCTTGACCGTCATCGGCAGGCCGAGCAAGGGCCGGCGCTCGCCTTGCGCGAGCAGCCGGTCGCGCAACGCGGCCTGCTCGCGGGCGCGCTCGAAATCGCGCACGACGACGGCATTGATGGCGCCATCGAGACGTTCGATGCGCGCGATCGCCGCGTCGCAGGCCTCGCGCGCGCTGAGTCGCCCCTCGGCGATCGCCGCGACCACGACGTGCGCGGCCGCGTTCTCGAGATCGACAGACGGGCGGTGCGGCATGGTGTTCTCCTTCACAAGCGGCGGCGATGATCGCACGGCCGATTGGCGTGTCCGGATGCGGCCAGCACGGCACGGCGATGCGGGCCAAGATGCCGCTTCCTCCAGCACCTTCGGAACGCGCCATGACCTTTCGCATCAGCGGGCTCGCGCCCGAGCCCTTTCGCCCTCTCTTCGACCTCACCGATGCAGCCTTGCGCGAGCTCGGCGTGCGCCGCGTCATTGCCGACGACCTGCGCATGCCCTGCCGCGTGAGCATGGCGCACGCCGATCTCGGCGAGGAGCTGCTGCTCCTCAACTACGAGCACCAGCCGGCGAACACGCCCTACCGCGCCAAGCACGCGATCTACGTGCGGCGCGTCGCCGAACGCGCCTTCGAGGCGGTCGACGCGGTGCCCGAGGTGATCGCGTCGCGGCTGGTCGCGGCACGCGCCTTCGACGCGCAGCACATGATGATCGACGCCGACGTGGCCGAGGGCGAGGCTGCGGCCGCGGCGCTCTTCGCCCGGCTGCTCGACGACCCGAACGCAAACTATCTTCAGGTGCACTATGCACGCCGGGGCTGCTATGCGGCGCGCGTCGAACGCGCCTAGAGACGACCCGCAGTCGACAATGCCGGAGCCCGGGCCCATGTGGAGACGGCTGTCGATCCGATGCATTCATGCGACGGCGCATGCGCCGCACTCGTTGTCGAAGACCATCCGCTGTACCGCGACGCGCTGACGCAGGTGATGCGGACGGTGCTCGGGCCGGCGGCGCAGGTCTGCGCCGTGAACAGCGCCGAGATCGGCCTGCAGAAGGCAGCCTCGATGCCCCACCTGCGCCTCGTG
>JANXXS010000038.1 GCA_025350505.1 Burkholderiales bacterium | reverse complement strand
GCGAACGAGCCGCGGCCGTGGAAGAACTGGATCTTGTTCTTCTTGAACAGGTAGTTGATGCCGTCGTTGTTCTGCTTCACGACGGTCTTCTTGCGCGCCATCATCTTCGGCACGTCGATCGTCAGGTTGGTGAGGCCGATTCCGTGATCGGCGAAGTGGTGGCCGGCGTCCTCGAAGTTCTCCGAAGACTGCAGCAGCGCCTTCGACGGGATGCAGCCGATGTTGGTGCAGGTGCCGCCCGGCGCCGGGCCGCCCTTGTCGTTCTTCCACTCGTCGACGCAGGCGGTCGAAAAGCCCAGTTGCGCGGCGCGAATGGCGGCGATGTAGCCGCCCGGACCGGCGCCGACGACGACGACTTCGAAGGTCGTTGCCATCTCAGATGTCGAACAACAAGCGCGCCGGGTCTTCGAGCGCGTCCTTCATCGCGACGAGGCCGAGCACTGCCTCGCGGCCGTCGATGATGCGGTGGTCGTACGACATCGCCAGGTAGTTCATCGGCCGGATCACGATCTGCCCGTTCTCGACGACTGCGCGGTCCTTGGTCGCATGCACGCCGAGGATCGCCGACTGCGGCGGGTTGATGATCGGCGTCGAAAGCATCGAGCCGAACACGCCGCCATTGGAGATCGAGAAGGTGCCGCCGGTCAGGTCGTCGAGCGAGAGCTTGCCGTCGGCCGCCTTCTTGCCGTACTCGGCGATCTTCTTCTCGATGTCGGCAAAGCTCATCTGGTCGGCGTTGCGCAGGATCGGCACGACCAGGCCGCGCGGCGAGCCGACGGCGATGCCGATGTCGAAGTAGCCGTGATAGACGATGTCGTTGCCGTCGACCGAGGCGTTGATGATCGGGTACTTCTTCAGCGCATGCACCGCGGCTTTGACGAAGAAGCTCATGAAGCCGATCTTGACGCCGTGCTCCTTCTCGAACTTTTCCTGGAAGCGCTTGCGCATCTCGATCACCGGCGCCATGTTCACTTCGTTGAACGTGGTCAGGATCGCGTTGGTCGCCTGCGACTGCAGCAGCCGCTCGGCGACGCGGGCGCGCAGCCGGCTCATCGGCACGCGCTGCTCGGGTCGGTCGCCATAGCTCTGCCCGGTGCGCGCGGCGACGGTCGGCAAGGGCCTGGGCGCGGCGGCGGCCGGCGCGTCGACACGAGTGACCGGCGCCGGCGGCCTGGCGACGGCAGCGGCGGCAGGCGCCGCGGCCACAGGCGCGGCCGCAGGCACGGCCTTGGCGGTGCCGCTTTCCACGGCATCGAGAACGTCGCCCTTGGTGACGCGGCCGCCGCGACCGGTGCCCTGCACCGAGCCGACCGGCAGGTCGAGTTCGGCCATCAGCTTGGCCGCGGCCGGCATCGCCACCTCGCTCCTGGTCTCGGCCAGCGCCGCCACGTCGGCGGAGACGCCGGGCGTTTCGCCGGGCGCCGGCACCGCCTCGGGGATGCTGCGGATCTGCATCGCGCCGGAGACAGACTCCTGGCCCTCGGTGTCGATCTTGGCGATCACCTCTTCGGCGATGCAGCTGTCGCCGTCGTTCTTGAGCACCTGCGCCAGCACGCCCGCGGCCGGGGCCGGCACTTCGAGAACGACCTTGTCGGTCTCGATCTCGATCAGGATCTCGTCCATCTCGACCGCCTGGCCGGGCTTTTTCTTCCACTGCAGAAGCGTCGCTTCCGCCACCGACTCCGACAGTTGCGGAACCTTGACTTCGATCAATGCCATTTCTTTGCTTTCTTATTTGGTCAGGACGAAGCCCTTGAGCTTGGCGAACGCCTGCTCCAGCAAGGCCTTCAGCTGCTCCTGATGCAGGTGCGCGTAGCCGACCGCCGGCGACGACGAAGGCGCGCGGCCCGCGTAGCCGAGGCGCTGACCGTCGCTCATGTTCTCGTGGATGTAGTGCTGGACGAAGAACCATGCGCCCTGATTCTGCGGCTCGTCCTGGCACCAGACGACCTCGGCCAGGTTCGGATACTTCTTCAGCTCGGCGGCAAAGGCCTTGTGCGGGAAGGGATAGAGCTGCTCGACGCGGATGATCGCGACGTCGGCGTTCTTGCGCTCGCCGCGGGCGCGAACCAGGTCGTAGTAGACCTTGCCAGAGCAGGCGATGACGCGTTTGACGCGCTCGGCGTTCAGCTCGGCGCTCTGCTCGCCGATCACCGTCTTGAACTCGCCCTTGGTGAAGTCGGTCAGCGGCGACGCGGCGTCTTTCGCGCGCAGCAGCGACTTGGGCGTCATGATGATCAGCGGCTTTCTGAACGCGCGCACCATCTGCCGGCGCAGCACGTGGAAGATCTGGCTCGCCGAGGTCGGCTGCACGACCTGCATGTTGTTGTCGGCCGAAAGCTGCATGAAGCGCTCGAGCCGCGCCGACGAGTGCTCCGGGCCCTGCCCTTCGTAGCCGTGCGGCAGCATCAGCGTCAGGCCGTTGGCGCGACCCCATTTCACTTCGCCCGAGGCGATGAACTGGTCGATGACGACCTGCGCGCCGTTGGCGAAATCGCCGAACTGCGCCTCCCAGATGACGAGCGTGTTCGGCTCGGCGCTGGCGTAGCCGTACTCGAAGCCGAGCACCGCCTCTTCCGAGAGCAGCGAGTCGATGACGACGAACGGCGCCTGACCGTCGGCGACGTGCTGCAGCGGCGTGTAGGTACCCTCGTCCCAGCGCTCGCGGTTCTGGTCGTGCAGCACGGCATGCCGGTGCGTGAAGGTGCCGCGCGCCGAGTCCTCGCCCGACAGGCGGACGGCATAGCCGCTGGCGACCAGCGAGGCGAAGGCAAGGTGCTCGCCCATGCCCCAGTCGACGCGCTGCTCGCCCTTGCCCATCGCGGCGCGATCGCCGAGGACCTTCTCGACCAGCGGATGAACCTTGAAGTTCGACGGCACGGTCGTGATGCGCTCGGCCAGGCGCTTGATCTCGGCGACCGGCAAGGCGGTGTCGGCCGAATCGGTCCACTTCTTGCCGAGGAAGGGCGACCAGTCGACCGCGTATTTGCTCTTGTAGTTGGTCAGCACCGGGTCATAGCTGCTCTTGCCGGCATCGAGCGCGGCGCGCGTCGCCTTGACCATCGCGTCGGGGCCGTCGGCCTGCAGCACGCCCTGCGCGACCAGCTTGTCGCCATAGAGTTTGCGCGTGCCCGGGTGCGCCGCGATCTTCTTGTCCATCAGCGGCTGCGTCATCGCCGGCGTGTCTTGCTCGTTGTGGCCGAGCTTGCGGAAGCAGACGATGTCGACGACCACGTCCTTGTTGAACTCCTGCCGGTAGTCGAGCGCGATCTGGCTGCAGAGGACGACCGCCTCGGGGTCGTCGCCGTTCACGTGCAGGACGGGCGCCTCGATCATCTTCACGACGTCGGTGCAGTACAGGGTCGAGCGCGAGTCGCGCGGATCGGAGGTGGTGAAGCCGATCTGGTTGTTGATGACGACGTGCACCGTGCCGCCGGTGTAGTA
>JANXXS010000035.1 GCA_025350505.1 Burkholderiales bacterium | reverse complement strand
CCGCCGGCGTAGGGCAAGGGATACAGGCTCAGGTCGAGTGCGCCCTTTCGCATCGCCGAGAACTGCGAGTTCGTCTTCATCAGCGACGAGCCCGGATAGACCGCCGCCTTCAGCGCGCCGTTGCTGCGCTTTTCGATGTCGGCGGCAAAGCGCCGGCACAGGCGATCGCGAAAGTCGCCTTCGGTGGCGGTGCCGCCGGGAAACTGGTGCGAGATCTTGAGCGTGCCTTCCTGCGCCGGGGCCGCGCCGGCCCAGGGTGCCAGCGCGGTCGCGGCGGCGCCGCCAATCCATTCGCGACGGGTCAGTGCCATCCGTGTCTCCTTCGTCTTCGTATCGGGCGATTCTGCGTGCCCGGGCCGGGCTCGGCCATTGGGGGTGTCGCCGGGTGGGAAAGCCCGGCGGCGCCACACTAGCGGCGGCGCAGCAGGCGCGGCACGAGGTAGCGCAAGGCCACGCCGACGGCGAGGCCGTAGCCGACCTTGCGCAAGGCCGCGTCGCCCGGCCGGGCGATCCTGCGCCGCGCTGCGATCGGCGGCGGCTGCATGGGCGGCGGCGGCGCGATCGGGTGTAGCGACGCCACCTGCGGCGGCAAGGTCGTGGCGCCGGGCGCGTCTTCATGGCGCGCCGGCAGGTCGGGCGCGTTCTCGTCGGCGGGGTCGGGCGTCAGATAGCGCATCGAGCCGAAGATGCGTGCGTAGACCCAGGTGAATTCGGCGCCCATCAGGAAGATCTGCGCCGAGTAGTAGACCCAGACGAAGACGACGATGAGCGACCCCGCTGCGCCGTAGCCCGAGGCGATGCCGCTTTTGCCGATGTACAGGCCGATCAGGAACTTGCCGACGGTGAAGAGCACGGCGGTGACGAGCGCGCCGAGCAGCACGTCGTGCCAGCGCACCGGCACGCGCGGCATCAGCTTGTAGATCATCGCGAACACGACGGCGGTGAGCAGGAAGCCGATCGTCAGGTTGACCACCTGGGCCAGCACTTCCCAGTCGCCGAACGCGCCGCCCCACCATTTGCCGAGCGTCGAGATGACGGCACCGAGCACCAGCGAGACCATGAGCAGGAAGGCGACGCCGAGGATCATGCCGAACGACAGCAGCCGCGTGCGCAGCAGGTTCCACCAGCCGGCCGAGCGCTCGCGCACCGGGGCGCGCCAGATGCGGTCGAGCGCGTCTTGCAGCTCGCCGAACACCGAGGTCGCGCCGATCAGCAGCAGCGCCACGCCGAGGGTCGTGCCGGTGATGCCGTGCGCCGGCTTGTTGAGGCTGGCGAGAATGCCCTCGACGGCTTTGGCCGCGTCGGCGCCCATCAGCTCGCTGAGCTGGCCGAAGATCTCGCCGCGCGCCGCGTCCTGGCCGAACACCAGACCGGCGATCGAGATCACGATCAGGAGCAGCGGCGCCAGCGAGAACACGGTGTAGTACGAGAGCGCCGCGCCCATGCTCGGCGCGTAGTCGTCGATCCAGGCCTCGCCGGCGCCCCTGACGAGCTGCCACCATTCGGCCGGCGTGCCGCGCGACGACCTGGCGACGGTGTCGGCGATGGTCATCGGGGACGCCCGGAAGCACGGGCGAGGCAAGGAGGGGTCATGACCGCGATTCATGCAACGGACGACGGCTTATTCTGGGAACTGCGCGCGCGCGAAGGTACCGGCCCAGCGGCCGAGCGCGCGTAGGCCAACGCCTCAGCGCAGGCCCGCCCTGACCAGCAGGTCCGCCAGCGTGCGCGCGTTGCGCTGGCCCTGGTCTTCCATGTTGTTGTTGAAAATGACGTGCGTTTGCATGGCGGTGAGCGACAAGCGCTCGAGCTTGGGCACCAGTTCGGCCAGCTCGCCCTCGGGATAGTCGTAGTTGAAGCGGTCGGATGCCGAGGTCTGGCCCTTGACGTTCCAGGTCGCCGTGTTGCGGCCGTGCAGGCGCAGCAGGGCGTAGCGCGGGTGCGTCGCCTCCCAGAGCGCGGGCACGCTGTTCGAGAAGCCCTGCGGCCCGTCGACCACGGTGTGCGCCACGCCCGTCTCGCGCAAGAAGGCGAACGTGTCCTGCTGGCGCTCCGCGCCTTCGAACCAGCTGTGGTGCCGGAACTCGACGCTCAAGTCGATGCCGCTCATGCGCAGCACGCAGTGCTCGACGTGCGCCCGCCCGGCGCCGCCGGCGACGAGCCAGGGCGGAAACTGGAAGTGGACCAGGCCGAGCCGCCCCGACGCCTGCAACGGCAGCAGCGCTTCGCGGAACCGCTTCCACAGCTCGTCGATCAGCTCGGTCGGTACGTCGCGGTAGAAAAAGCTCGAAGGCAGCGCGGCGCCGAAGGCCTGCTGCAGGTCCTTGTGCAGGACGATGGGCTGCGTTGGGTGGCCGGTGAAAAGGCGGAACGCCTTCACGTTCATGACGAAGCCTTCGGGCGTGCGCTCGGCCCACAGCTGCGCCGTGGCCGGCGCCGGCATCGCGTAGTAGCTGGAGTCGACCTCGACGATCGGAAACTGCGAGGCGTAGAAGCGCAGCCGCGCCTCGGCCGACCTGGCACCCGGCGGATAGAAGCGGCCGCAAGCGATCAGGGTCTTGTCAGTCCAGGAGGCGGTGCCGACGAGGAGGGCCATGCGTACAAAGCGTGGGACTTTATCCGCAGCTCGCGTGAGCAGGGCCACGGAGCAGCGCGCCGGAAGGCGTCTGATCTCGAAAGGCTCTCAAGCGGCAAGCGCGCGCCGCCCGATCCAGCCGCGCGTGCGCGCGAGCAGGAACACGGCGATCGACATGTTGAGGGCATTCCACAGCAGGCCGTTGATGAAGGCCGCATGGTACGAGCCGGTCAGGTCGAACACCTTGCCCGACATCCAGCCGCCGAGCGCCATGCCGAAGAGCGTGAACATGAGCACCGTGCCGACCCGCGCGCCGGCCTCGGCCGGCGGAAAGTACTCGCGGACGATGATCGCGTACGAGGGCACGATGCCGCCCTGGAACAGGCCGAACAGGGCCGAGATCATGTACAGCGAGACGAGCGAGTCGAAGGGCAGGAAGAGCAGCAGCGCCGTGCCCTGCAGCACCGAGCCGAGCAGCAGCGTGCGCAGGCCGCCGATGCGGTCGCAGATGGCGCCCGAGACGAGCCGGCTGACGATGCCGGCGCCGAGCATGAGCGAGAGCATCTGCGCGCCGCGCGCTGCGCCATAGCCGAGGTCGCCGCAGTAGGCAACGATGTGCACCTGCGGCATCGACATCGCGACGCAGCACGAGACGCCGGCGATGCAGAGCAGCACCTGCGCCGCGTTCATCGACAACCCGAAGGGCCGCGCCGTCGGCTGTGCGCCGCTCACCGCGACCTCGACCAGCGCCGGCGGACGGCCGCGCATGAAAAGCGCCAGCACCGGCATGGTCAGGGCGCAGAAGATGCCCATGCCGATGTAGGTCTGGCGCCAGCCCACCGTCTCGACGAAGTGCTGCACGATCGGCGGCCAGATCGCGCCGGCCACGTAGTTGCCGCTGGCGCAGATCGCCACCGCGATGCCGCGCCGGCGTACGAACCACAGCGACGTGTCGGCGACCAGCGGCGCGAAGGTGGCCGAGCTGCCGATCAGGCCGAGCAGCACGCCATGGATCAGGGCGAAGCCGACGATGCCCGTGCTCATGCCGGCTGCGACGAAGCCGGCGCCGAGGCTCGCCGCGCCGATCAGGACCGGCAGCATGACGCCGCGCTTGTCGGCCAGCTTGCCCATGAAGACGCCGCCCAGGCCGAAGCCGATCATGAGCAGCGTGTAGGGCAGCGAGGCGTCGGCGCGGGCGATGCCGAACTCCTTCTGCACCGAAGGCAGCACGACCGAGATGACGTACATCGCGCCGCTGCCGATCGTCATCAGCAGGACGGCGACGACGAGGCGCAGCCAGGCCTGGCG
>JANXXS010000034.1 GCA_025350505.1 Burkholderiales bacterium | reverse complement strand
TCGGCGTCGGTGCGGATCGCGGTGAGCGGCGTGCGGATCTCGTGGTCGAGGTTGGCGGCGAACTCGCGCTCGCGCGCCACCGTCTCGTCGGCGTGGTCGCGGAAGCGGTTGAACGTTTCCATCAGGGTGCTCGCCTCGTCGCGCGGCGGTGCGCCGGCGGGCAGGCGCTCGGGCGACCAGCGGGCGATGCTGCGTGTGGCCGCGACGATCGGGCCGACCGCGATGGCGGCGACGCCGCGCGCGATGAAGGCGGTCGCCGCGATGCAGACGAGCCAGAGCGCAAGCAGGGTGAGGCCGAAGCGGCGCACCCGCGACTCCGACTCGGTGGCATCGAGCACGACGCTGAGGCGCCCGTCCTCGGTGTCGACGACGGCGACATGCCAGACCTGCCCTTTCGGACGGATCTCCTGGTAGAGGCCCGGCGCCAGGTTGCGGACCTCGTCGGGAATGTCGCTCGCCCCGATGCCGTCGCGCGTCAGCCAGGCCTGCACCCGCGGCGAAGCGACGAGCGCGCCGGTCGCCATCAGTCCGGGCCGCTGCGCCAGGCCGATCAGGTGCCGAACCTCGCGATGCAGCATGTCGTCGGTAAGCTCGTCTTCCTGCTCGTGCATGGTGAAGTAGGCAAGCACGGTCTGCAGGCCGACGAGCAGGGCGACCGTGCCGGTCACCGCCCAGATCACGCGCTGCGTGATCGTGAAATGGCGCGCCTTCATGGCGTGCGCGCGACGATGCGATAGCCGACGCCGTGCGTCGTGTCGATGCCGTCGAAGCCGGCGTCGCCGAGCGCCTTGCGCAGGGCGTGGACCTGGCTGCGCAGCGCATCCGGATGAGGCACGTCGCTGCCCCAGAGCGCCTGCTCGATCTCTTGCCGGCGCACCAGCTGGCCGGGCCGGCGCAGCAGCAGCTCGAGCAGCTGCGCCGCCTTGGGCGTGAGGCGGACCGGCACCTCGCCGACCCGCGCCGTGTGCTCGGCGCTGTCGAACGAGAGCGTGCCCAGGCGGCGTACCGGATCGACGAAGGCGTCGCCGCGGGCGCGCTGCAGCAGCGCCCGCACCCGCGCCTCGACCTCGGCCAGCGCGAACGGCTTGATCACGTAGTCGTCGGCGCCGTGCTCGAAGCCGGCGAGCTTGTCCGAAAGGTCGCTGCGTGCCGAGAGCACGAGCACCGGCGTGGCGACACGCAGCTCGCGGCGCAGGCGCTGCAGGAAGACGAGGCCGTCGAGGCCGGGCAGGCCGAGGTCGAGCAGGACGATGTCGAAACGCTCGACGCTGCAACGATGCAGCGCCGCCTGGCCGTTGTAGACGACCTCGACGTCGAAGCCCTGGTGCTCGAAGTAGGTGAAAAGGTTGGTCGCGACCGTGTAGTCGTCTTCGGCGATGAGGATGCGCGCAGCCATCGACGGATCGTTTCTCGCGGCGGACCGAAATCAGCGCGCCGGACCGAGCGCCACGCTCGGGTCGGTGACGATGGCGTCGAGGGCGAAGGCGCGGCCGGCGGCGGCGTCTTCGACCGAGCGCAGCAGGAGCGGGCTGCGGTGGCGATGCCGCGAGTCGCGCAGCTCGTCGAGCGTCATCCACAGCGTGCGCACGATGCCGGTGTCGAGGCGGCGCGTTGCGTCGGGCTCGCCCACCGTGCCGGCGAAGGCGAAGCGCAGCCAGGTCACGTCGTCTTTCATATCGACCAGCGTGCGGGCGAGATAGATGCCGACCAGCCGCTGCGGCACGAAAGCGCGGGCCGTTTCCTCGAGCGCCTCGCGCACGACCGCCTGCTGCGGCGACTCGCCCCGGTCGAGGTGGCCGGCCGGGTTGTTGAGGCGCAGACCCTCGGCGGTCTCTTCCTCGACGAGCAGGTATTCGGTGCAGCCGGCGCGCTCGCGGCTGGCAATGGCGGCGACGGTGACGCTCGGCTTCCAGCGGGGCTCCATACGGGAATGCTAGTCCGTGGCGGCAATGGCCTTCTTGTAAGCTCGCAGGATTCGCGTGCTGGAGGAGACCAGACCATGATGATCGGGGTGCCGCGCGAGACGGCGGCCGGCGAGACGCGCGTCGCCGTCACACCGGAGACGGCGAAGAAGCTGAAGGCGCAGGGCAGCACGGTCCGCGTCGAGAGCGGCGCCGGCGTGGCCGCGAGCGTCACCGACGCGGCCTATGCCGCGGCCGGCGCCGAGATCACGGACCGGGCCGGCGCCTTTGCCGGCGATCTGGTGCTGAAGGTCCGCTCGCCGAGCGCCGACGAGCTGGCCCTCATGAAGAGCGGCGCCAACCTGGTCGGCATGCTCAATCCGTTCGACCGCGCCGGGCTCGATGCGCTGGCCGCCGCCGGGCTGACCAGCTTCGCGCTCGAGGCGGCGCCCCGCACGACGCGGGCGCAGAGCATGGACGTGCTGTCCTCGCAGGCCAACATCGCCGGCTACAAGGCGGTGATGATCGCCGCCGACAAGTACCAGCGCTTCTTCCCGATGCTGATGACGGCGGCCGGCACGGTGAAGGCTGCGCGCGTCGTCATCCTCGGCGTTGGCGTCGCCGGCCTGCAGGCGATCGCCACCGCCAAGCGGCTCGGCGCCGTGATCGAGGCGAGCGACGTGCGGCCGAGCGTGAAGGAGAGGTCGAGTCGCTCGGCGGCAAGTTCATCGACGTGCCCTACGAGACCGCCGAAGAGAAGGAAGCGGCCGAGGGCGTCGGCGGCTATGCCCGGCCGATGCCGCAGAGCTGGCTCGACCGGCAAAAGGTCGAGGTCGCCAAACGCGTCGCCGCCGCCGACGTCGTCATCTCGACCGCGCTCATCCCGGGCCGCGCCGCGCCGGTCCTGATCACCGAAGAGATGGTCAAGAGCATGAAGCCGGGCTCGGTCATCGTCGACATCGCCGCCGGCAAGGGACCCGACGGCAAGGGCGGCAACTGCCCGCTCAGCGTCGCCGACCAGACCGTCGTCGCGCACGGCGTGACCGTCGTCGGCGAAACCAACCTCGCCGCGCTGGTCGGCGCCGACGCCTCGCAGCTCTACGCGCGCAACGTGCTCGACTTCCTCAAGCTCGTGCTGGGCAAGGACGGCACGTTCTCCGTGCCGATGGACGACGACATCGTCGCCGCCTGCCTGATGACGCAGGGCGGTGAAGTAAAAAGGAAGTAGGCCATGGACATCGTTTCCCACACCGTCATCAACCTGATCATCTTCGTGCTCGCGATCTACGTCGGCTACCACGTCGTCTGGACCGTCACGCCAGCCCTGCACACGCCGCTGATGGCGGTGACCAACGCGATCTCGGCGATCGTCATCGTCGGCGCGATGCTGGCCGCCGCGCTCACCGAGACGACGCTCGGCAAGACGATGGGCGTGATGGCGGTCGCGCTGGCCGCGGTCAACGTCTTCGGCGGCTTCCTGGTGACGCGGCGAATGCTCGAGATGTTCAAGAAAAAGGAGAAGAAGGCGGCGCCAGCGGAGGGCGCGGCGAAATGAGCCTCAACCTCGCCACGCTGCTCTACCTGATCGCCAGCGTCTGCTTCATCCAGGCGCTGAAAGGCCTGAGCCACCCGACGACCTCGATCCGCGGCAACGTCTTCGGCATGACCGGGATGGCGATCGCCGCGGTCACGACCGGCGCCCTGATCGTCCAGCTGCTCGAGTCATACAAGCTCTCGGTGCCGACCGGCCTCGGCTGGATCCTGCTCGGCCTGGTCGTCGGCGGCGGCTACGGCGCCTGGCGCGCGCGCACTGTCGAGATGACGGCGATGCCCGAGCTGGTGGCCTTCTTCCACAGCATGATCGGCATGGCGGCAGTGTTCATCGCCGTCGCCGCGGCGGTCGAGCCCTACGCCTTCGGCATCGTCGCGCGGCCGGCCGCGGGCGGCGCGATCGACGCCATCCCGAACGGCAACCGGCTCGAGCTGATCCTCGGCGCCGCCATCGGCGCCATCACCTTCAGCGGCTCGGTGATCGCCTTCGGCAAGCTCTCGGGCAAATACAAGCTGCGCGTGTTCCGCGGCGCGCCGGTCACCTTCGCCGGTCAGCACTGGGTCAACCTGGCGCTCGCCATCGCGATGATCGGCTTCATCGCCGGCTACACGATCACCGAGAGCCGCGTCGACTTCTACATCGTGCTGGCGATCGCCTTCGTGCTGGGCGTGCTGATCATCATCCCGATCGGCGGTGCCGACATGCCGGTGGTCGTCTCGATGCTCAACAGCTACTCGGGCTGGGCGGCGGCGGGCATCGGCTTCTCGCTCAACAACGCGATGCTCATCATCGCCGGCTCGCTGGTCGGATCGTCGGGCGCGATCCTCAGCTACATCATGTGCAAGGCGATGAACCGCTCGTTCTTCAACGTCATCCTCGGCGGCTTCGGCGGCGAGGGCGGGGCGGTGGCGGGTGCCAAGGCCGAGCAGCGTCCGGTCAAGAGCGGCAGCGCCGACGACGCCGCCTTCGTGCTCGGCAACGCCGAGACGGTGGTCATCGTTCCCGGCTACGGCCTGGCCGTGGCGCGCGCCCAGCATGCGGTCAAGGAGCTCGCCGCCAAGCTGACGGCCAAGGGCATCAGCGTCAAGTACGCGATCCATCCGGTGGCCGGCCGCATGCCGGGGCACATGAACGTGCTGCTCGCCGAGGCCGAAGTGCCCTACGACCAGGTCTTCGAGATGGAAGACATCAACGGCGAGCTCGGCCAGACCGACGTCGCCATCATCCTCGGCGCCAACGATGTCGTGAACCCGGCCGCGCACACCAAGGGCAGCGCGATCTACGGCATGCCGATCATCGAGGCCTACAAGGCGAAGACGATCATCGTCAACAAGCGCTCGATGGCGGCGGGCTACGCCGGCCTCGACAACGAGCTGTTCTACATGGACAAGACGATGATGGTCTTCGGCGACGCCA
>JANXXS010000009.1 GCA_025350505.1 Burkholderiales bacterium | reverse complement strand
CCCGGGGGCGGCGCGCGCCGCCCCCGCCTACCCTCCTCTTCACGCAATCCGCAGTCGCGGAAGCAAGAGGAGACAACCATGACTCTCGGTACCATTTTGTTGATCGTGCTGGTGTTGCTGCTGGTCGGCGCATTGCCGAGTTGGGGGCACAGCAGGAGCTGGGGCTACGGGCCGAGCGGCGGCCTCGGCCTTGTCCTGGTCATCGTGCTGATCCTGCTCGTGCTCGGCAAGATCTGACGATCCTGCGCACCCCGCAAGAGCCCGCCCTGCGCGGGCTTTTTTTCGCGCGCGGGTACCATTGCCGTCGATGGACAGCCTCGATCTCCAGGTGCTCGTGCAGGCCCGCGACTGGCGTCGCGAGGGCCATGCCGTGTGGCTCGTCACCGTCATCGAGACCTGGGGCTCGGCGCCGCGCCCGCCCGGCGCCCTGCTGGCGATGCGCGACGACGGTCAGGTCGCCGGCTCGGTCTCCGGCGGCTGCGTCGAAGACGACCTGATCGACCGCGTGCGCAATGGCGAGCGCGTCGGCAAGCCTTCGCTGATCGCTTACGGCGTGACCAAGGAAGAAGCGGCGCGCTTCGGCCTGCCCTGCGGCGGCAACCTGCGCCTGGTGCAGGAGCCGCTGCTCGATACCGCCTGGATCGACGCCGTGCTCGACCGCACCTCGCGGCACGAGCTGGTGGCGCGCGTGCTCGACCTCGACAGCGGCAGCGTGCGCATCGAGGCGGCGACGCGCGGCGAAGCCTTCGCCTTCGACGGCCGGACGCTGCGCGCCCTGTTCGGGCCGCGCTGGCGCATGCTCATCATCGGCGCCGGCCAGCTCTCGCGCGCGCTTGCGCAGATGGCGCTCGGCCTCGACTTCGAGGTCGTCGTCTGCGACCCGCGCGAGGAATACCACCTGAGCTGGGACGTGCCCAGCACGACCTTCAGCAAGGCCATGCCGGACGATCTGGCGATCGAGATGCAGCTCGACCCGCACGCCGCCGTCGTCGCCGTCACCCACGATCCCAAGCTCGACGACCTGGTGCTACTCGAGGCGCTGAAGTCACCCGCGTTCTACGTCGGCGCGCTCGGCTCGCGCAGCAACACTGCCAAGCGGAAGGAACGGCTCGCCCTGTTCGACCTGAGCGCGGCCGAGATCGATCGCCTGCACGGGCCGATCGGCCTCGACATCGGCAGCCGCACGCCGGCCGAGATCGCCGTCTCCATCCTGGCCGAGATCATCGCCGTGCGCAACGGCGTGGCGCTGAAGCAGAAGAAGCCCGTCGCGGCGGCAGTGTGAGCGGCGCCGTCGCGGCAAACGCGCCCGGCCCGACGTGATCCGCTGGCTGCGCGGCGCCGACGACCCGCTGCCCGAGGCGCGCCTGGCGCTCGGCCCGGACAGCGAGGCGCCGGGCCTGGTCGCCGCCGGCGGGGAGCTCGGCACCGAGCGCCTGGCCGAGGCCTACGCGAAGGGCATCTTTCCCTGGTTCAGCGAAGGCCAGCCGATCCTCTGGTGGTCGCCCGACCCGCGCATGGTCTTGCTGCCGGCCGAGTTCAAACTCGTCCGCTCACTGAAAAAGGCGATCCACCGCTTCATCGCCACGCCGGGCTGCGAGGTGCGCATCGACAGCGCCTTCGGCCGCGTCATCGAGGCCTGCGCGACGACGCCGCGCGGCGGCGAGTCGGGCACCTGGATCGTCGCCGACATGATCGAGGCCTACGCCGCCTGGCACGCCCAAGGCCGCGTGCACAGCGTCGAGACCTGGATCGACGGCGAGCTCGCCGGCGGCCTCTACGGCGTTTCGCTCGGCCGCATGTTCTTCGGCGAATCGATGTTCGCGCGGCGCACCGACGCGTCGAAGATCGCCCTGGCGGCGCTGGTCGCGTTCTGTCGCCGGCACGGTGTCGAGACGATCGATTGCCAGCAGCGCACCGCGCACCTCGCCTCGTTTGGCGGCCGCGAGCTGCCGCGCGCCGAGTTCATGGGTCGCCTCGATGCCGCATTGGCGATGCCGGCGATCGTCGATTGGACCTATGATTTGAGCCTGTGGCGGCAGCTTGGCATCGATGCCGGATCCGCCCCGGAAGCCGCCGCGTCGTGATGACCCATCCGAAAGAACTCCCGCTCGCCTCGCTGCAGTTCTATGCGACCGCGCCCTACCCTTGCAGCTACATCTCCGGCCGCATGGCGCGCTCGCAGGTGGCCACGCCCAGCCACCTAATCCACGCCGACGCCTACTCGGGACTGGTCGCCAACGGCTTTCGGCGCAGCGGCATGTTCACCTACCGGCCTTACTGCGACGGCTGCCGCGCCTGCCTGCCGCTACGCGTGCCGGTCGCCGGCTTCCTGCCGACGCGCAGCCAGCGCCGCGCCCAGCGCGCGCACGGCCGGCTCGAAGCGCGCGTGCTGCGCCTGGGCTTCGTCGCCGAGCACTATCAGCTCTACCTGCGCTACCAGGCCGGGCGCCACATCGGCGGCGGCATGGACCACGACTCGATCGACCAGTACACCCAGTTCCTGCTGCAGAGCCGCGTCAACTCGCGCCTGGTCGAGTTTCGCGAGCCTTCGGCCGACGGCACCGGCGCGCTGAAGATGGTCTCCATCCTCGACGTGCTGAACGACGGCCTGTCGGCCGTCTACACCTTCTTCGAGCCGGAGCCGAAGACGAGCTACGGCACCTACAACGTGCTCTGGCAGATCGAGCAGACGAGGCTGCTCGGTCTCGCCCATGTGTACCTCGGCTACTGGATCGATGGGAGCGGCAAGATGGCATACAAGGCACAGTTCGGCCCGCACGAGCTTCTCGTGGGCGGCGTTTGGCAACGCGCCGAAGTCTCCGAGCGGAACGCGGAGGCATGAGCGGCATGGAGTTCAACGTCACCCGCGAGCAGTGGATCGACCGCTTCGTCGTGCGCATGAGCAACCTGCAGACCGGCGGCGAGCCGGCGGCCTTTCTAGAGACCGCCGAAAAACTCTGGCCGACGCGCGGCCAGTTCGCACCCGAGGCGGCCGCCGAGGCCGAGGCGACGATGCGTCGCAGCCGCGCCGCCGCGCCGGCCGAGCGCTTCGAGAACACAGAGCGCTTCGAGCGCACCGAACGGATTCCGGTCGAGCGGGTGCACACCGCCGAGGAATACGTGCGCGACACCGACGAGTGGATCGCCCGCTGCGTCGCCCGCGTGCTGCAGCTCGACCCGATCATCAAGGCCGACGAGGCACGCCGCTCCGTCGCCGACCTCGCCGCGCTCGAGCGCTGGCGCCTGATGAAGCCGGAAGCCGCGGCCGACCAGCTCTACACGCCGATCAAGCCGCGCGAAAGCTGAGGCGCGTCAGAGCCGAGCCAGGACGGACGGCAGGGTTGGCGGGCTCGATGCGGCATGGCGATGTCAGGCCGAGATCACGCCGTTCCCGGAGGGCGACTTCGGCAGCCGCTCCAGCAGGCCCTCGAAGAGTATGCGGAGCAGGCCGGTCCCTGCGCCGAGATCCGTCGCTTGCTCGACGCGGGAGCGCCGCGAACGATACAGATGTGGGCCCGGGTCGGGTACGCGCCGCCCGTTGAACCGGCGCCGCGGCGGGGCGTCGCTGCCCGGCTGGTACGTGTCTGAACGTGCTCGGGCTCGCTGTGGATGGATGGTGGGCGGTGAGGGTTTCGAACCCCCGACCCCGACAGTGTGAATGTCGTGCTCTACCCCTGAGCTAACCGCCCGCGCGGCGCCGAAAAGGCAGCCTGCGAGAGGCTCTTATTGTGCCATGGCACCGGGCACGAAGAGGGCCAGGGGCCGCCACACCGCATGGCCGCGCGTGGCCTTGTCGATGGCCGCCAGCACCGCCTCGTGCGCCGCCGTCTCGGCCTCGTCGGCGGCGACGACGATGAGCTCGAAGGCGCTGAAGTCGATCGGCCGCGCCGCCATGTCGGCGGCAAGCGCGTCGGCGGCGTCGATGACGAGCGAGTTCTGGCCGCGCGTCATGCGCACGTAGACCTCGGCGAGCAGCCCCGCGTCGAGCAGCGCGCCGTGCAGCTCGCGGCCCGAGTTGTTCACTTCGAAGCGTTTGCACAAGGCATCGAGCGAGTTCGACTTGCCCGGAAAGCTCTCGCGCGCCATCGACAGGCTGTCGACGACGCGGCCGACATGGCTGGCGAATGGCGGGCGTTCGATGCGGCGCAGCTCGGCGTCGAGAAAGCCGACGTCGAAGGCGGCGTTGTGGATGATGATCTCGGCGTCGCGCACGAACTCGAGCAGCTCGCCGGCGATGTGCGCGAAGAGCGGCTTGTCGGCCAGGAACTCTTCCGACAGGCCATGCACCTTGATCGCATCCTCGTGGCTGCGCCGCTCGGGATTGACGTAGAAGTGCAGGTTGTTGCCGGTGAGGCGCCGGTTTACCAGCTCGACGCAGCCGATCTCGATGACGCGGTCGCCCGACTCGGGGCTGAGGCCGGTGGTTTCGGTGTCGAGAAAGACCTGCCGCATCGTCGCGCGGCGCCTCAGGCGTGTCCCGGCGCCAGCGGCGGCGCATCGGGCGTCGGGCGCAGGCCCCGGCCGCGTCCCCACCACCAGAGCGCCGCGCCGGCGACGATCATCGGCACGCACAGCCACTGGCCCATGCTCATTCCGAGGGCGAGCAAGCCGAGAAAGTTGTCGGGCTCGCGGAAGAACTCGGCGATGAAGCGCAGCACGCCGTAGCCGACGAGAAAGGCGCCCGAGACCTGGCCGAGGCCGCGCGCACGTCTGCCGTAGAGCCAGAGCACGACGAAGAGCAGGATGCCTTCGAGGGCGAACTGGTAGAGCTGCGATGGATGTCGCGGCAGTGGCGAACCGGACTGCGGAAAGACCATGCCCCAGGGCAGGTCGACGCTCGAGAAGCGACCCCACAGCTCGCCGTTGATGAAGTTGCCGATGCGCCCGGCGGCAAAGCCGGTCGGCACGCAGGGCGCGATCAGGTCGGTGACTTCGAGAAAGTGGCGCTGGCGCGATCGTGCGAAGAGCGCCATCGCCGCCATCACGCCGAGCAGGCCGCCATGAAAGGCCATGCCGCCCTTCCAGACGGCGAAGATCTCGAGCGGATGGGCGGCGTAGAAGCCCGGCTTGTAGAAGAGGATGTAGCCGAGCCGGCCGCCGATGACAGTGCCGAGCACGCCGTAGAAAAGCAGGTCCTCGACGTCGCGCCGGGTCCAGCTGGTAGCCGCGAACTGCGGCAGCTTCGAACGGCGCACGGCGAGGAAAAGGAAGAGGCCGAAGCCGACGAGGTAGGTGAGCCCGTACCAGTGGATGGCGATCGGCAGGCCGATCTTCGTGAGGTCGAGCGCGATCGGGTCGAACTGGGGGTGCACGAGCATGCAGCGAATGATATCGAGCATGCGCCGGTGTCTTCCTGAGCGAAGCGATTGATGCCGGCGGTACCATGAGATCCTTCGCTACGCTCAGGATGACAGCTTCGCCATGCCGATCAATCGCCGCTCCCGCAACATCACCGAAGGCGTCGCGCGCGCACCCAACCGTTCGATGTACTACGCGCTCGGCTACGCGGAGGGCGACTTCAAGAAGCCGATGATCGGCGTCGCCAACGGCCACTCGACGATCACGCCCTGCAACTCGGGCCTGCAGAAGCTCGCCGACGCCGCCGTCGCCGGCATCGAAGAGGCCGGCGGCAACGCGCAGATCTTCGGCACGCCGACCATCAGCGACGGCATGGCGATGGGCACCGAGGGCATGAAGTACAGCCTGGTCTCGCGCGAGGTCATCGCCGACTGCATCGAGACCTGCGTCGGCGGCCAATGGATGGACGGCGTGCTCGTCGTCGGCGGCTGCGACAAGAACATGCCCGGCGGCATGATGGGCATCCTGCGCGCCAACGTGCCGGCCATCTACGTCTACGGCGGCACCATCCTGCCCGGCCGCTACCAGGGCCAGGACCTCAACATCGTCAGCGTCTTCGAGGCGGTCGGCCGCTTCACCGCCGGCACGATGAGCGAGCAGGACTTCGGCGAGATCGAGCGCCGTTCCATCCCGGGCAGCGGCTCCTGCGGCGGCATGTACACCGCCAACACGATGAGCTCGGCCTTCGAGGCGCTCGGCATGAGCTTGCCCTACTCGAGCACCATGGCCAACGTGCACGACGAGATCGTCGCGTCGGCCAAGGCGGCGGCGCGTGTCCTCGTCGAGGCGGTGAAGCAGGACCTGAAGCCGCGCGACATCGTCACCCGAAAGAGCATCGAGAACGCGATCGCCGTCGTCATGGCCACGGGCGGCTCTACCAACGCCGTGCTGCATTTCCTGGCCATCGCCCACACCGCAGGCGTCGAGTGGACGATCGACGACTTCGAGCGGGTGCGCCGCAAGGTGCCGGTGCTCTGCGACCTCAAGCCCTCGGGCAAGTACCTCGCCGTCGACCTGCACCGCGCCGGCGGCATTCCGCAGGTGATGAAGACGCTGCTGGCCGCCGGCCACCTGCACGGCGACTGCATGACCATCACCGGCAAGACCATCGCCGAGACGCTCGTCGAGCTGCCCGACGCGCCGCGCGCCGACCAGGACGTGATCCGGCCGATCGCGGCGCCGATGTACGAGCACGGCCACCTCGCCATCCTGCGCGGCAACCTCTCGACCGAAGGCGCCGTAGCCAAGATCACCGGCCTGAAGAACCCGGTCATCACCGGGCCGGCGCGCGTCTTCGACGACGAGTCTTCGGCGATGACGGCGATCATGGACCGGCGCATCGTTGCCGGCGACGTCATGGTGCTGCGCTACCTCGGGCCCAAGGGCGCGCCGGGCATGCCGGAGATGCTGGCGCCGACGAGCGCGTTGATCGGCCAGGGCCTGGGCGAATCGGTCGGCCTGGTCACCGACGGACGCTTCTCGGGCGGCACCTGGGGCATGGTGGTCGGACATGTCGCACCCGAGGCTTACGCCGGCGGCACGATCGCCCTCGTCGAAGAAGGCGACTCGATCACCATCGACGCGCATCGCTTGCTGGTGCAGCTCAACGTCGACGACGCGGTGCTGGCGAAGCGGCGCGCCGCCTGGATCGCGCCGCAGCCTCGCTATGTCCGCGGCGTGCTGGCCAAGTTCGCGAAGAACGCCTCGAGCGCCAGCCGCGGCGCCGTACTCGACGGCGACTGATCGGCGCTCAGGGCTGCTGCTTGCGCGCCTTGCGCCGGGCGCGCGTGTCCATGCCCAGCGAGACCAGGTTTTCCTTGCGCCGATCCTTCCTTTTCTGCTCCATCCGCTCCATCTCGCGCCGCTTGTTGAGCCCGGAAAGGTCGGAGTAGATCCACCACGCGACGGCGAAGATGAAAGGAACGGTGAACTTCCACAGGTCGCCGAAGAACTCCCAGTTCCAGGCCCCGAACGGGCCGATGTTGGCGACGTTGAGGACGATCACCAGAATGCCGATGGCGACGAACAGCATGAACTCTCTCCCGGCCGACGACCGCGGCTGCAGCGCGACCGCGTCCTGCAGACCGGGGTTTGCGCGAAGGTTTGCGACCGTTATGCTGATGGTAGCCGAGCACGGCTTCGGCCTGCATCAGGGAGCCGCATGAAATCCATCGTCATCGCCATTGTGGTGATCGCTTGCACGGGGTCGGTGCCGGCCATGGCCAACCCGGATCTGGCGCACAAGAAGAACTGCATGGCCTGCCACGCGATCGGCGAGAAGGTGATCGGTCCGGCCTACAAGGATGTCGCCGCCAAATACGCCGGCCAGCCGGACGCGCCGGCCCGGCTTGCGCAGAAGGTGATGAAGGGCGGCACCGGCGTCTGGGGCGTCGCCGTGATGCCGGCCAACCCGCAGGTCAGCGAGGCCGAGGCGAAGCAACTCGTGCATTGGATCCTCAGCCTGAAGTGACTTTGCGGCGAGCCGCAAAGTCCATCCCGAGCGCAACGAAGCTCAGCACGAGTGTGGCCGGCCGGGATCCTTCGCTCCGCTCAGGATGACAGAGACGCGATCGCCGCGCGCACCTCCGGCGAGATGCGAAATCGCTCGCCGCAACTCGCCGCCAAGGCGTCGGCGCGGGCGAAAAAGCGCTCGCGACCTTCGGAGGCGATGAACTGGATCGCGCCGCCCGTCCAGGCCGGAAAACCGATGCCGAAGATCGAGCCGATGTTGGCCTCGTGCGCGCTCGTCAGCACGCCCTCGGCCAGGCAGCGTGCCGTCTCGATCGACTGGCGGTAGAGAAAGCGCCGGCTCAGCAGCGCCAGATTGCCGGTGGCCGTTGCCGTGGCGTCGGCTTTTTCGAAAGTCGTCTTCAGGCCCGGCCAGAGCCGCTTGGCCTCGCCCTGCGGATAGTCGTAGAAGCCGGCGCCGCCGGCGCGGCCCCGGCGCTTCAACTCCTTGACCATGCGCTCGACGAGCTGCTCGCCTGCCGACAACGTATGGCTCTTGCCCTCGGCGGCCAGATCGGCGCGGGTCTGATCCATGACGTGGACCGAGAGCGAGAGCGAGGTCTCGTCGAGCACCGCGAGCGGCCCGACCGGCATGCCCGCCGCCAGCGCCGCATGCTCGACGAGCGGCGCCGCGATGCCTTCGGCCAGCATCGCCGCGCCTTCCATGACGAAGGTGCCGAAGACGCGGCTGGTGAAAAAGCCGCGTGCGTCGTTGACGACGATCGGCGTCTTGCCGATCGCCGCCACGTAGTCGTAGGCGCGGGCAATCGTCTCGTCGCTGGTCTGTTTGCCGCGGATGATCTCGACTAGGCGCATCTTGTGCACCGGCGAGAAGAAGTGCAGGCCGACGAAGTGATCCGGCCGGGCGCTGGCGAGCGCCAGGCCGGCGATCGGCAGTGTCGAGGTGTTGCTCGCGAACACGCCGCCGGGGGCGAGCATCGGCTCGGCCTCCCGCGTCACCGCCGCCTTCAGCTCCCGGTTCTCGAACACCGCCTCGATGACGAGGTCGCAGCCGTCGAGAGCGCCCGCCTGCGCCGTCGGCGTGACCAGGCCGAGCAGCTTCGCCTCGCGCGCCGCATCCATGCGCCCCTTGGCGACCTGCGGCGCGGTGATCTCGCGGATCGCGGCAACGCCGGCCTCGGCCTTCTCGAGCGAGACGTCCTTCAGCACGACGGCGATGCCGCGTGCCGCGTTGGCATGGGCGATCCCGGCGCCCATCATGCCGGCGCCGAGGACGCCGACCTTCTTCGGCCTCCAGGGCGCAAAGCCGGCCGGCCGCGACTTGCCCGACTTGATCGCGTTCAGGTCGAAGAAGAAGGCCTGGATCATGTTCTTGGCGTTCTGCCCGACCATGATCTTGGCCAGCCGCCGGCTCTCGATGCGCGTCGCCGTGTCGTAGTCGACGAGCGCGCCTTCGACCATGGTCTCGAGGATCGCCTCGGCGGCCGGGTAGAGGCCGCGCGTCTTCTGCAGCAGCATCGCCGGTGCCACGGCCAGGCCGGCGGCGATCTTGGGCGTCGCCGGCGTGCCGCCCGGCATCCTGTAGTCGCTTCGCTCCCAGGGCTGCTTCGCGTCCGGGTTGGCGGCGATCCAGGCGATCCCCTGGACGCGCAGCTCAGCCGCATCGGCGGCGAGGCCATCGACCCAGCCGAGCTCGACCGCCTCGCGCGGGCCGAACAGCTTGCCTTCGAGCAGGTAGGGCTGCGCCGCCAGCAGGCCAAGCTTGCGCACCGTCTTCGTGATGCCGGTGGCGCCGGGGATGAGGCCGAGCGTGACCTCGGGCGTGCCGAACTGGATCTTCGCGTCGTCGAGGGCGAAGCGGGCGTGACCGATCAGCGCCACCTCCCAGCCGCCGCCGAGCGCCGCGCCATTGAGCAGGGCGACGACCGGCCGGCCGAGCGACTCGATACGGCGAAAGCTCTTCTTCATCGCTTCGATCTCGGCGAAGCCCGGTGCCGCATCAGCCGCGGTCAGCGTCATCACGTGCTTGAGCGCGGCGCCCGCGAAGAACGTCGACTTCGCCGATGCGAGCAGCACGCCCTTGATGCGCGCGTTGTCGCGCTCGAGCTGCGACGCGGCCTCGTCGAGGTCGCGCTGCCATTCGCGCGTCATGGTGTTGACGGGCGAGCCGGGGGCGTCGAAGGTGACGGTGGCGATGCCGTCGGCATCGAGCTCGTAGCGGATGGTGTTCATGGCGATGTCATTCTGAGCGCAGCGAAGAATCTCGTCGCGCGACCCTTGAGATCCTTCGCTTCGCTCAGGATGACGGAGTATCTAGATCCGCTCGACGATCGTGGCAATGCCCATGCCGCCGCCGACGCAGAGCGTGACCAGGCCGCGCTTGAGCTGGCGACGCTCCAGCTCGTCGAGCAGGGTGCCGACGAGCATCGCGCCAGTGGCGCCGAGCGGATGGCCCATGGCGATCGCGCCGCCGTTGACATTGACCTTCTCCGGTGGCACGCCCATCTCGCGCATGAAGCGCATGGGGACCACGGCGAAGGCCTCGTTGACCTCGAACAGGTCGATGTCGTCGATGGTGAGGCCCGCCTTGGCGAGCGCCTTCCTCGTCGCCGGCATCGGCCCCGTGAGCATGATCGTCGGGTCGGCGCCCGAGAGCGCGGTGGCGACGATGCGGCCGCGCGGCACCAGGCCCATCTCGCGGCCCTTCGCCTCGCTGCCGATCAGCACCGCCGCGGCACCGTCGACGATGCCCGACGAGTTGCCGGCGGTGTGCACATGCTCGATGCGCTCGACCTGCGGGTAGCGGGCCAGCGCGATGGCGTCGAAGCCCATTGCGCCGAGCTCGGCAAAGGCGACCTTGAGCGAGCCCAGGCCTTCGAGCGTGGTGCGCGGCTTGATGAACTCGTCACGCTCGAGCAGGGCGATGCCGATCTCGTCCTCGACCGCGAGCACCGAGCGGTCGAAGCGGCCGGCCGCCTGCGCTGTCGCGGCCTTCTGCTGCGAGCCCAGGGCATAGCGGTCGACGTCGTCGCGGTGCCAGCCGGCGAGCGTGGCGATCAGGTCGGCGCCGATGCCCTGCGGCACGAAGCCGATGGCGATGTTGGTGGCCGGGTCTTGCGACCAGGCGCCGCCATCGGAGCCGATCGGCACCCGCGACATGCTCTCGACGCCGCCGGCGACGACCATGTCCTCCCAGCCGCTGGCCACTTTCTGGGCCGCGATGTTCACTGCCTCGAGGCCGGAGGCGCAGAAGCGGTTGATCTGCATGCCGGCGACTTTCACGTCCCAGCCGGCCTTCAACGCCGCGGTCTTGGCGATCACCGAGCCCTGCTCGCCGACCGGAGAGACGACGCCCATGACGACGTCGTCGAGCTGGGCCGGATCGAAGCCGTGGCGCTTCTGCAGCTTGACCAGCAGGCCGGCGAGCAGATCGATCGGCTTGACCTCGTGCAGGCTGCCGTCCTTCTTGCCCTTGCCGCGTGGCGTGCGAACCGCATCGAAAATCATGGCGTGCGTCATCATCGTCTCCCGCATTGACAAGCCATTATCCGGCTGAACAAACTCGCTGATGCCGTCACTCCA
>JANXXS010000419.1 GCA_025350505.1 Burkholderiales bacterium | reverse complement strand
GCCGCCGTTCTGGATCTCGCGGTCTTCCATCGGGAAACGCCAGGCGAGAACGCCGTCGCCGTCCTCCGTCCACTCGATGATGTCGATGAACTGTTTCTTGATGAAATCCATCAGCGCCATGGCAGCGTTTCTCCCACAGGTGACCCGAACATTCGGGTGCGGCGAATAATACGCCGCACACTCGAAAAACAATCCCCACGAAGGGTGGGCACGCATGACCGAATCGACACCGTTGAAGCTTGCCGTTGTCGGCGCCGGACCGGTCGGCCTGGCGCTGGCTTTGCACGCCGCCGGCGCGCTGCCCGACGCGCAGATCACGCTCTTCGATGCGCGGCCGGTCGACAAGGATGTGTCGGGCGATCCGCGCACGCTCGCGCTCTCGCTCGGCAGCGTGCAGCTGCTGCAACGGCTTGGCGCGTGGCGCGCCGAGAACGCACAGCCGATCTTCGAAGTGCATGTCTCGCAGCAGGCGCCGTCGCTGGTCGCCGCGTTCTCGAAGGGCCTGGCCGAGCCCGAGCTGACGATCCGCGCCATCGACGAAGCCGTGCCCATGCTCGGCGCGGTGCTGAGCTACGGCGCCATCGTCGCGCCCCTGCAAGCGGTCTGGCTCGAAGCGGAGCGGCGCGAGCCGAAGCGCCTGTTCAGCCGCTTCGGCGCGAAAGTAGACGCACTGAAGAACGTCGCCGATGCCGCCGGCGTCGAGGTCGACTCGGGCATCGCCGATCGCTTCGACCTCGCCGTCATCGCCGAAGGCGGCGTGTTCGCCGGCTCGGCGAAGAAGGAGCTTGTCGCGGGCGAGCGATGGCCCGCGCTGCGTCACGACTACGGGCAGACGGCGTGGGTCGGCATCGCGACTTTCGCCGATGCAGCCGCACCCTCGCCCGGCATCGCCTACGAGCGCTTCACGCGGCACGGCCCGGCCGCGCTGCTGCCGTTGAAGGACGGCCGCGCCGGGCTGGTCTGGTGCGTCGACAGCAGCGACGATCCGGTGCGCGAGCTGAACGACGCGCAGCGGGTCACCGTCCTCGACACGATCTTTCATCCGCGCACGCCGCGCCTTGCCGCGGTCTCGCCCTTGAAGGCCTTTCCGCTCGGCATGAGCGCCGAACGCACACTCACCGATGGGCGCACGGTGCGTATCGGCAACGCCGCGCAGACGCTGCACCCGGTCGCCGGTCAGGGACTCAACCTCGGCATGCGCGACGCCTTCGAGCTGGTGCGCTCGCTGGCCAGGAATCGCGACGTCGACGCCGTGCTGCGCAAGCTCGAATGGCAACGCGCGCCCGACCGCTGGGCAATGATCGCCGCGACCGACTTCCTCGCGCGCAGCTTCACCTGGACGCTGCCCGGCGCTGGCGCGGCGCGCGGCCTCGGCATCGCCGCGCTGCAGGCGCTCGGGCCGGTCAAATCGGCGATCGCGCGGCAGATGATGTTCGGATCGAGATGAGCGCCGCCGGGCCACCCCAAGGCACGAACGCCCGCTCGGGCGGCAGCGCAGCGGCGAAGGCCGCGAGCGTGGGGGCCGCATGACCCACCTGACTGATCTCCCAGCCTACGAGCTCGCGGTCGCCATCCGCGACGGCGAGGCCTCGTGTCGCGACGTGATGCAGGCCTTTCTCGAACGCATCGAGAAGATGAATCCGCGCCACAACGCCGTCGTCAGCCTGCGCGACGGCGACGAGCTGCTGGGCGAAGCCGACCGCGCCGACCTCGAGCTGGTGCGGCGGGGCGCCGACGAAGGCGCGCCGCCCTTTCTTTTCGGCCTGCCGCAGGCGATCAAGGACGTCGTGCCCACCGCCGGCATCCGCACCACCTTCGGCTCGCCGATCCTGAAGGACCTCATCCCCACCGCCGATGCGCTGATGGTGCAAAGGATGAAGGCGGCCGGCTGCATCGTCATCGGCAAGACCAACACACCCGAGTTCGGCCTCGGCTCGCACACGTTCAACGAGGTGTTCGGCGCGACCAGGAACGCCTTCGACCCGGGCAAGTCGGCGGGCGGCAGCAGCGGTGGCGCGGCCGTCGCGCTGGCCACGCGCATGCTGCCGGTGGCCGACGGCAGCGACTCGATGGGCAGCCTGCGCAACCCGGCCGCCTGGAACAACGTGTTCGGTTTTCGCCCGAGCCAGGGTCGCGTCCCGGCCTGGCCGACGCAGGAGGCATGGGTCACCCACTTCGGCACCGAAGGCCCGATGGCGCGCACGGTCCGCGACCTCGCCCTGCTGCTCGATGTGCAGGCCGGCTACGACGCGCGCGCACCGCTCTCGCTCGCCCGCGAGCCCTCGTTCGCCGCCCGGCTCGACGCCGCGCATGCCGGCGCCGGCGCGCGTCCGCGGATCGGCTGGCTCGGCGACCTCGACGGCTACCTCGCCTTCGAGCCGGGCATCCTCGAGGTCTGCGGCGAGGGCCTGGCGCGACTCGCCGACATCGGCTGCGCGATCGAGACGCCGGCCCTCGGCTTCGCGCCCGAGCGCATCTGGAACGCCTGGCTCACATTGCGCCACTGGCTCCTCAATGCCCGGCTCGCGCCGCATCTTCGAAACCCGGCCCACCGCGATCTCGTCAAACCCGAAGCGCTATGGGAGCACGACCAGGGCGCGCTGCTCTCGGCGACGCAGGTCATGGCGGCCAGCGTCGAGCGCAGCGCCTTCTATCAGCATTTGCTACAGCTCTTCGAGCATGTCGATTTCCTCGCCTTGCCGACGACGCAGGTCTGGCCCTTCGACGTCGCCGAGCGCTGGCCGCGGCAGATCGCCGGCCGCAGCATGGACACCTATCACCGCTGGATGGAAGTCGTCGTCGTCGCCACCTTCGCCGGCCTGCCGGCGATCAGCGTGCCGGTGGGCTTTTCCGGATCGGGGCTGCCGACGGGCATGCAGCTGATCGGCCGGCCGCGCGGCGATCTGGCGCTGCTGCGCCTGGCGCGCGACTACGAGGCGGCCGCGCAGGACGTACTCGCGGTCCGGCCGGCGTCGTGATCCGACGAAAGCGCTGCGCCTCCGACCGCTCCTGTAGGAGCCGCCTTACGCCAACAAGCAAGGTTGGCGCCTTGCGGGCGAGGGTGTGAGCGGCTACGGTGCAAGCACCCAGAACGACGCGATTTCTCGCATCCCGCCGGCACGCGCGTCGATCCTCTGAACAAACGAATGCGAGACAGCATGAAACCAATCATCAAGACCCTGGTCGGCGCCGCCGCCCTTGCCTGCGTCGCGCACGCGTCTGCACAAGTGACCTTCTACGAGGGCGAGAACTTCCACGGCCGGACCTTCGCCACCGCCAAACCGGTCGGGAATTTCGAGCGCATCGGCTTCAACGACCGTGCCTCCTCCGTCATCGTCGAACGCGGTCGCTGGGAAGTGTGCGAAGACGCGCGCTTCGAAGGGCGTTGTGTGGTGCTGCGCCGCGGCAGCTACGACTCGCTGCGCGCCATGGGCATGGACAACCGCATTTCGTCGGTTCGCCCGGTCAACAACCGGCGCGAAGTCTCGAATGAAGCGCCCGAGCCGCTCGCGGCTCCGACCTACGACTATCGCCGCCGACCGGACGAGCGCCTGGTCGAGGTACCCGTGACGTCGGTTCGCGCCGTCGTCGGCCCGCCCGAGCAGCGCTGCTGGGTCGAGCGGCAGCAGCTTGCCGAGACCGACAGCCGCGGCTACAACGTGCCGGGAGCCGTCATCGGCGGCGTGATCGGCGGCATCCTCGGCCATCAGGTCGGCGGCGGCACCGGCCGCACGCTGGCCACGGTCGGTGGCGTCGCCGGCGGTGCCGCGATCGGCGCCAACGTCAATCGACCCGACGCGCCGAACGTCGACACCCGCGACGTGCGCCGTTGCGAAACCGCGGCACCGGCTGGCCCACCGCAGTTCTGGGACGTGACCTACAACTTCCGCGGCGTCGAGCACCGTGTGCAGATGGCGACGCAGCCTGGACGCACCATCACCGTCAACCGCGAAGGCGAGCCGCGCGGCTGACCCGCACGCTCACCCGATGCCGGTCGGCCTTGCGCCGACCGGTTCGCGCGCGCAGGTCTCGATTCGATCGGTGTGGCCGAGCACCGAAGCGTTGCTCGTCGGGACTGGCAGGTAGCGGGGCCAGGGCCGATCCCGTCGCAGATACTGCGCCCCCATGTCGGCGCTGGTATTCGTCAAGCTGTTCGCGATCTTCGCCGTCGTCGCGATCGGCTGGCTCGTTGCGCGCAGCGGCCGGCTCGGCAGCGGCGACCCGGCCCGCACGCTCTCGGGCGCAGCGTTCTACATCTTCGTGCCGGCGCTGCTCTTTCGCACCACCGCGCGCATCGACTTCGCCAGCCTCGACGCGCGGATCCTGCTCGCCTTCTTCGGCCCGACGCTGCTGTTGGTGGGGCTCGTCTACCTGATGCTGCGCCTGCGCGGACCGGCCGCAGCGGGGCGCGCCGCCGAGCCGAGCGTGCGCGCCATCACCGCTTCGTTCGGCAACACCGTGCAGGTCGGCATTCCGCTCGCCGCCGCGCTGTTCGGTGAAACCGGGCTGGCCCTGCACATCACGATCGTCAGCCTGCATTCGCTGACGCTGCTGACCGTGCTGACGGCGCTCGTCGAACTCGACCTGGCGCATGAGCAACGCCGCGCCGACCCGGGCAGCGCGCGCCTCGCGCGCATGCTGGCGACGACGGTCAAGAACACCGTCATCCATCCCGTCATCCTTCCGGTGCTCGCGGGACTGGCCTGGAACGCGTCGGGCCTCGCCTTGCCCGGCGTCGTGGACGAGATCCTCGCCACGCTCGGCCAGGCGGTCGTGCCGCTCTGCCTGGTGCTGATCGGCGTCTCGCTCGCCCACTATGGCGTGCGTGGTGCGGTGCGCGGCGCGGTCGCGCTGTCGGTGCTGAAGCTGGTGGTGCAACCGATCGTCGTGCTTGCCTTCGCGCGCGGCGTGCTCGGGCTGGGCGGCGTGCCGCTGGCCATCGTCGTCATGATGGCGGCGCTGCCGGTCGGCAGCAACGCGCTGATCTTCGCCCAGCGCTACCAGACCTTGCAGGCCGAGACGAGCACCGCCATCGTCGTCTCGACGCTCGCCTTCGTGGCCACCGCGCCGCTCTGGCTGGCGGTGCTGCACCGGTTCGCCTGAGACGCCCGGTGTCGAACGGGCTTGGCCGCACCGCCGGCTTTGGCGATACTCGCGCTGTTGCAAGCGTCCGGCTCGGATTCGATGCCCTTGGCCCGTTGGTGGAACCCGTTCGCGCGCCGCAGGCCAGCTGCGACGGCCTACCCGCCGGCTTCGACGACTCCGCTTCAAGCGGCCGCCACGATGGCGCCACCCGCTTCTGCGGCGACGGTCATGCCCGAGACACCACCGGCGGACGGGGCACTCGACCCGCGCACGATCGAAGAGCACAAGGTGCGCTTCTTCTGCTGGATGGTCGGCGTGCCTGCGGCGCCGGTCGGCACGGACTCGCCTTCGACCGCCATCGCCGCCCTCATGGGCAGGCTCGACGAGGTCATCGCCTCCGAGTCCCTGCGCGCCGGCTTGCTGCCGCGCGCGCCGCATGTCGTGCCGCAGCTGATGAAGACGCTGCGCGACGAGCACTACTCGTCGGTCGACGTCGCCAGCCGCATCTCGAAAGACGTCGTGCTCACCGCCGAGGTCGTGCGCAGCGCGACGAGCGCGTTCCAGCGCGGCGGCGACAACGACGACGGCAGCGAGATCGATCTCGCCCGCGCCGTCGCCATGATCGGCACGCAGGGCCTGCGCCGGGCCATCGCCAGCGTCGTGCTGCGGCCGATCTTCGACGCCCGCGGCAACACCTTGTCGGCACGCGCGGCAACGCAGATCTGGAAGGACGCCGACAAGAAGGCCCGGCTCTGCGCCGCGCTCGCCGCGCAGCAGGCGCTCGACCCCTTCGACGGCTACCTGGCCGGGCTGCTGCACAACTCCGGCTGGACCGCGGCGCTGCGTGCCATCGACGGCTTCCAGGACATCGCCGTCAGCGCCGCCGAGCTGGCTCACGCCGAGGTCGTCCCGCAACTGCTGCGCCGTCGCGACACGCTGTTCGGTGCGTTCGTCGAGACCTGGCAGCTCAGTCCGGCGATCGACCTCGTCGCCGCCGAGGTCGGCAGCCGCGGCATCGATGCCGTGCAGTCGCTGCTCGGCACCGCCCTGCGCGACGCCGAGCGGCTCGCCGCGATGCACCTGCTGGCGCCGCCGGGCCAGCAGCCGGCGGCCAGCGTGCCGATGTGGGCGAGCCTGTCGCGACCGGTACAGGACTGCTACGCCACGCTGTCCGCAGCGGCTTAGGACCTGCTGCCGGACCTATCATCGCGTCTCGCCGCGGCGCGGCCCCCGGGGCTCGGCGCCGCCAACGCTCAATGATCGGAACGCCCATGTCACTTCGCACTTTCCGGCGCGTCGCCACCGTCTTCGCCGTCGCGGCTCTGGCTGCCGCGGGCAGCGGCACCGCCTTCGCCGCCAAGACGCTCGTCTACTGCTCCGAAGGCAGCCCTGAAGGCTTCAATCCGCAGTTCTTCACGACCGGCACGACCGCCGACGCGTCGTCGGTGCCGATCTACAACCGGCTCGTCGAGTTCGAGACCGGAACCACCAACATCGTGCCCGGCCTGGCCGAGAGCTGGGTCGCCGCGCCCGACGGCCTGGCCTACACCTTCAGGCTTCGCAAGGGCGTGAAGTTCCACAGCAACGCCAGGTTCACGCCGACGCGCGACTTCAACGCCGACGACGTCCTGTTCTCGTACAACCGCATGGCCGACCCGAACCATCCGTTCGCCAAGGTGACGCCGGGCCAGACCTATGCGTACTACGAAGACATGGGCATGAAGGACATCGTCGACCACGTCGAGAAGCTCGACGCGATGACGGTGCGCTTCGTCCTGAAGAAGCCCGAGGCGCCCTTCATGGCCGACATGGCGATGGACTTCGCGTCGATCCTCTCGGCCGAATACGCCGACAGAATGATGGCCGCGAAGACGCCCGACGTGATCGACCGCGAGCCGATCGGCACCGGCCCGTTCCAGTTCGTCTCGTATCAGAAAGACGCGGTGATCCGCTACAAGGCCTTCGACCAGCACTGGGACGGACGGCCGAAGATCGACAACCTCGTCTACGCCATCACCACCGACGCCTCGGTGCGCTTCGCCAAGCTGAAGACCGGCGAGTGCCACGTCATGGCGTTCCCGAAGCCGGCCGACGTGGCCCTGATGAAGGCCGACCCGGCCATCAACCTGGTGCAGCAGAACGGACTCAACGTCGGCTACATCGCCTTCAACGTCGAGAAGAAGCCGTTCGACTCCAAGCTCGTGCGCCAGGCGCTGAACATGGCGGTGAACAAGAAGGCAATCCTCGACTCGGTCTTCCAGGGCGCCGGGCAGATTGCCAAGAACCCGATCCCGCCGACGCTCTGGTCGTACAACGAGCGCGTGCTCGACTACCCCTACGACCCGGTCAAGGCCAAGGCCTTGCTGACGCAGGCCGGCTATCCGAATGGCGCCGACGTCGACCTCTGGTATCTGCCCGTGACGCGGCCGTACAACCCGGACGGAAAGCGCATGGCCGAGCTGATCCAGCAGGATTGGGAGAAGGTCGGCGTCCATGCCAAGCTCGTCACCTTCGAGTGGGGCGAGTACCGAAAGCGCAGCAAGACCGGCGAGCAGCAATCGATGATGTTCGGCTGGTCGGGCGACAACGGCGACCCCGACAACTTCTTCGTGCCTTTGCTCGGCTGCGCCGCGGTCAAGGGCGGCGGCAACGTCGCGCGCTGGTGCGACAAGGACTTCGAGGGCCTGATCCAGATGGCCAAGCTCGCCACCCGCCAGGCGGACCGCGCCGGCTTCTATGCCAAGGCGCAGGTCATCGCCCATGAAGAGGCGCCCTGGATCACGATCGCCCACTCGGTGCGCTTCGACCCGGTGCGGAGGGAAGTGACCGGCTACAAGATGGATGCGACTGCGCACCACTACTTCAACAAGGTCGACATGACGGGCCAATGAGCCCGGCGTCATCCTGAGCGAAGCGAAGGACCTCGTCGCCGCGTGAGCGAGATCCTTCGCCTCCGGCTCAGGATGACATGACCATGTTCACCTTCGTCCTCAAGCGCCTCGGCCTCGTCGTCCCGACCTTTCTCGGCATCACGCTGCTCGTCTTCTCGCTGATCCGCCTCATCCCGGGCGATCCGGTCGAAGCGCTCTCGGGCGAGCGCGGCATGACCGACGAGCGCTACCACCGGCTGATCCACGAGTTCGGCCTCGACCGGCCCTTGCCGGTGCAGTACGGCGACTACGTCTGGCGCGCGCTGCACGGCGACCTGGGCCTGTCGGCGATCACCCACGAGCCGGTGTTCTCGGAATTCATCGCCCGCTTTCCGGCGACGGTCGAGCTCTCGATCGTCGCCATGCTGTTCGCGGTGGCCATCGGCCTGCCCGCCGGCATCGTCGCCGCGGTCAAGCGCAACACGGTCTGGGACTACTCGGTGATGGGCGCCTCGCTCACCGGCTACTCGATGCCGATCTTCTGGTGGGGCCTCCTGCTCATCCTCACTTTCTCGGTCGGCCTCGGCTGGACGCCGGTCTCGGGGCGCCTCGCCATCCAGTACGACATCCCGACCGTCACCGGCTTCATGCTCGTCGACTCGCTGCTCTCGGGCGACAAGGGCGCGTTTCGCAGCGCGCTCTCGCACCTGATCCTGCCGGCGATCGCGCTCGGCACGATCCCGCTCGCCGTCATCGCGCGCATGACGCGATCGTCGATGCTCGAGGTGCTGCGCGAGGACTACGTGCGCACGGCCCGGGCCAAGGGCGCCGGACAGATCCGCGTCGTCGCCATCCATGCCTTGCGCAACGCGCTGATCCCTGTCGTGACGACGATCGGCCTGCAGATCGGCACCCTCTTCGCGGGCGCCATCCTCACCGAGACGATCTTCGCCTGGCCGGGCATCGGCAAATGGCTGGTCGAGGCGATCCACCGGCGCGACTACGCAGCGGTGCAAGGCGGCATCCTGATGACGGCGACGATCATCATCGGCGTCAACCTGATCGTCGACGTGCTCTACGGCGTGATCAACCCGCGGATCAGGCACGCATGAGCACGCCGCTCGCCGTTGCGGTACCCGCCACGCCGCCCTCGCCAGCAGCCGAGCTGTGGCGCGACTTCCGCCGCAACCGTGGCGCGGTCGTCGGCCTCTGCGTCGTCGTGCTGCTCGTCCTTTGCGCGATCTTCGCCAACGCCATCTCGCCCTACGACCCGAGCGAGCAGTACCGCGACGCGACCCTGCGCGCGCCGTCGTTCGTGCCGGTCGGCGGCCACGTCTTCCTGCTCGGCACCGATCCGGTCGGTCGCGACGTGCTCTCGCGGCTGATCCACGGCACGCGGCTCTCGCTCGCCATCGGCCTGGTCTCGGTCGGCCTGTCGCTCGCCTGCGGCGTGTTGCTCGGCCTCATCGCCGGCTTCTACCGCGGCCGCGCCGCCGAGTACGTTGTCATGCGATCGATGGACGTGATGCTGGCCTTGCCGAGCCTGTTGCTGGCGGTCGCCGTCGTCGCCGTGCTCGGGCCGGGTCTGGCCAACGCGATGTATGCGATCGCCATCGTCATGCTGCCGCACTTCGTGCGATTGACACGCGGGGCCGTGCTCGGCGAGCTGGCCAAGGACTACGTGCAAGCCTCGCGTTTGGCCGGCGCCGGCACGCTGCGATTGATGTTCGACACCGTGCTGCCGAACTGCGCCGCGCCCTTGATCGTGCAGGCGACGCTCGGCTTTTCGTCGGCGATCCTCGACGCCGCCGCGCTCGGCTTCCTCGGCCTCGGCGCGCAACCGCCGACGCCGGAGTGGGGCTCGATGCTGGCGAGCGCGCTCGAGTTCATCCAGAGCGCGTGGTGGGTCGTGACGCTGCCCGGCCTCGCGATCCTGATCACCGTGCTCGCCTTCAACCTGACTGGCGACGGACTTCGCGACGCCCTCGACCCGAAGCTGAAGACGTGAGCGGCCGCGCATGACCGCCTCGCCGTTACTCGCCGTCGAGCATCTGTCGGTCGAGTTCGGCACGCCCGGCGCGGCGTTGCAGGCGGTCGACGACGTGAGCTTCTCGGTCGCCGCCGGCGAGGTCGTCGGCATTGTCGGCGAGTCGGGCTCGGGCAAGAGCGTGACGGCGCTGGCCGTGCTCGGCCTGGTCGATGCGCCGGGCCGGGTTCACGCCGACCGGCTCGCCTTCGACGGCCGCGACCTGCCGTCGATGACGCCGCGCGAGCGCCGCTCGCTGCTCGGCGGCGATATCGCCATGATCTTCCAGGACCCGATGACGAGCCTCAACCCTTCGTTCAGCGTCGCCTTCCAGTTGATGGAGACGATCGCCTTACACGAAGACGGTTCGCGCAGGGCACGGCGCGCGCGCGCGCTCGAACTGCTGAAGGCGGTCGAGATCCCCGACGCCGAGCGCCGCCTCGACGCCTTTCCGCACCAGCTCTCGGGCGGCATGAGCCAGCGCGTCATGCTGGCGATGGCGATCGCCTGCAACCCGCGCCTGCTCATCGCCGACGAGCCGACCACCGCCCTCGACGTGACGATCCAGGCGCAGATGCTGGCCCTCTTGCTGAAGCTGCAGCGCGAGCGCGGCATGGCGCTGATGCTCATCACGCACGACCTCGGCGTCGTCGCCGAGGTGGCCGAGCGGGTCATCGTCATGTACGCCGGCCAGATCGTCGAGACTGCCTCGGTGCCGGCGATCTTCGAGACGCCGCACCATCCCTACACCGAGGCACTGCTCGCCGCGCTGCCCGAGCGCAACGTCGGGCAGCGGCGCTTGAAGTCGCTGGGCGGCGTCGTGCCGGGCGCCTTCGATCGTCCCGCAGGCTGCCTGCTGGCGCCGCGCTGCCCGCACGTGCAGGAGCGTTGCCGGCTCGAACGCCCCGATCTGTACGAGCTCGGCTCGGGTCGGGCGCGCTGCTTCTTTCCGCTGCCGCACGAGGCGAGGTCGTGACCACCGAACGCGGTCATCCTGAGCGAAGCGAAGGATCACGCGTTGGCCTTGTGCCGGGATCCTTCGCCAAGGCTCAGGATGACCAGGTGCCGGTGCTCGAGGCCGAAGGGCTCACAAAACACTACGCCGTCTCGACCGGCTTTCTCGAACCGCACGCCACGGTGCGCGCACTCGAAGCAGTGTCGTTCTCGCTGGCCGCCAGACGCACGCTGGCCGTGGTCGGTGAATCGGGATGCGGCAAGAGCACGCTAGCGCGCCAGATCACGATGCTCGAGACGCCGACCGCGGGCTTGCTGCGCCTCGCCGGCAACGACGTGGCGAACGCCGACGACGCGAGCCGCAAGGCCTTGCGCCGCACCGTGCAGATGGTGTTCCAGAACCCGTTCGCCAGCCTCAACCCGCGCAAGAAGATCGGCCAGGCGCTGGAAGAGCCGCTCGTCATCAACACGGGCCTCGCGCCGGCCGAGCGTGAAGCCAGGGCGCGCGCCATGATGGCCCGCGTCGGACTGCGCACCGAGCACTACGCGCGCTATCCGCACATGTTCTCGGGCGGGCAACGGCAGCGGGTCGCCATCGCCCGCGCGCTGATGCTCGAGCCCAAAGTCGTCGTCGCCGACGAGCCGGTCTCGGCGCTCGACGTCTCGATCCAGGCCCAGGTGCTCAACCTGCTCATGGACCTGCAGGAAGAAACCGGCGTCGCCTACGTCTTCATCTCGCACAACCTCGCCGTCGTCGAGCTGATCGCCGATGAGGTGCTCGTCATGTACCTCGGCCGCGTCATGGAGCGGGCGCCCAAGCGTGCCCTCTTCGACGCGCCGCGCCATCCTTACACGCGCGCCCTGCTCGCCAGTACGCCGAAGGTCGGCGCCATTCACGGCGAGGCAGCGCTCGCACGCGCGGCGCGCACGGCCCTGTCGGGCGAGCTGCCTTCGCCGCTGGCGCCGCCTTCCGGCTGCGTCTTTCGCACCCGCTGCCCGCACGCCATCGCGCGCTGCGCCGAGGCGGTGCCGCCGCTGGTCGCGACGGACGGCGGCGACGCGCACGAAGCGGCCTGCATCCGCCTCGGCGAGATCGGCTGAACGATCGAGCCGGCGCGGCGCGTGGCGCCCAAGCCGCGCCGCCACCGCCTACAAACCCCCGCGCGCGGCGGAGTCTGAAACAATCCGACCATGACCGCCGCCGACCTGCAAGCCGCCATCGCCCACATGGGCGCCACGGCCCGAGCGGCGAGCGCCGGCCTCGCCGCTTCGCCGGCGGCGGCGCGCAACGCCGCGCTGAGGGGGCTGGCGCGGCGGCTGCGTGCCGGCGTCACGACGCTGCAAGCGGCCAACCAGCGCGACGTTGACGCGGCGCAAAGCGCAGGCCTCGAAGCGCCTCTCGTCGACCGCCTGAAGCTCGACGCCGCGGCAATCGAAACCGTCGCCCAGGGTTGCGAGCAGATCGCCGCGATGCCCGATCCGATCGGCGAGATCACCGGGCTACGCCAGCAGCCAAGCGGCATCCACGTCGGCCGCATGCGCGTGCCGATCGGCGTGTTCGCGATGATCTACGAGAGCCGGCCGAACGTGACGATCGAGGCGGCGGCATTGGCCATCAAGAGCGGCAACGCCTGCATCCTGCGCGGCGGCTCGGAGGCGTTGCAGTCGAATCTGGCGCTCGCGTTGCTGGTGCGCGAATCGCTCGTCGAAGCCGGCCTGCCACCCGACGCGGCGCAGCTCGTCGAGACCACCGATCGCGCCGCGGTCGGCTTTCTGATCGCCTCGCCCGAAGCGGTCGACCTCATCATCCCGCGCGGCGGCAAGGGCCTGATCGAACGCATCGCCCGCGAGGCCAAGGTGCCGGTGTTGAAACACCTCGACGGCAACTGCCACGTCTACGTCGATGCCGAGGCCGATCTCGAGATGGCGCTCGCCATCGTCGACAATGCCAAGACGCAAAAGCTCAGCCCCTGCAACGCGGCCGAGTCGCTGCTCGTGCATTCGGATGTCGCTGCGACGTTCCTGCCGGCGATCGGCGCGGTGTTCGCGAAGAAGGGCATCGAGATGCGCGGCGACGCGGCCGCACTCGCCTTGCTGCAAGGCGTGGCCGGCGCGCGTCTGGCCGCCGCGACCGAAGACGACTGGCGCGAGGAGTACCTCGCCGCGATCATCAGCGTCAAGGTCGTCGCCTCGCTCGACGAGGCGATCCGCCACATCGAGCGCTATGGCTCGCACCACACCGACGCCATCGTCACCGACTCGCACGCGCACGCGATGCGCTTCCTGCGCGAGGTCGACTCGGCCAGCGTCATGGTCAACGCCTCGACGCGCTTTGCCGACGGCTTCGAGTACGGACTGGGCGCCGAGATCGGCATTTCGACCGACAAGCTGCATGCGCGCGGCCCGGTCGGTCTCGAAGGACTGACGTCGCAGAAGTGGGTCGTCCTCGGCCAGGGGGAGCTGCGTGGCCATTGACCCGCGGCGGGCGCTGGTGCTCTTTTCCGGCGGCCAGGACTCGACCGTCTGCCTGGCCCACGCGCTCGAGCGCTATTCGCACGTCGAGACGATCGGCTTCGACTACGGCCAGCGTCACCTGGTCGAGCTCGAAAGCCGGCTGCATGTGCGCTCCGAACTGCACGGCAAGTTTCCGCAGTGGGCCGAGCGGCTCGGCGACGACCATGTCCTCGACCTGTCGCTGCTCGCCCAGCTGTCCGATCTCGCGCTCACCAGCGAGCGCGAGATCGAGATGAACGCCGGCGGCTTGCCGAACACCTTCGTGCCGGTGCGCAACCTGCTGTTCTTCACGGTGGCGGCCAGCGTCGCCGATCGCCGCGGCCTGAGCGTGCTGGTCGGCGGCATGTGCGAGACCGACTACTCCGGCTATCCCGATTGCCGCGACAACACGCTGAAGTCGCTGCAGGTGGCGATCAGCCTCGGCCTCGACAAGTCGATGACGATCGAGACGCCGCTGATGTGGCTCGACAAGGCCGAGACCTGGGCCATGACCGAGCGCCTCGGCGGCGAGACACTGATCGAGCTCGTCATCGAGCACACCCATTCCTGCTATCTCGGCGACCGCGAGCATCGCCACGCCTGGGGTTGGGGTTGCGGTCTGTGCCCTTCGTGCGACCTGCGCCGCAAGGGCTACGACGCCTGGCTCGTCAGCTGATTGGCCGCACGGTCGTCTCGATGCAGCCGCCTTTCCCATGCCGCGCATGACCACGACACAGATCACCGCCGGCACGATCGGGGCCGTGCTCGTGTTCTGGATCGTCGGCGCCTACAACCGCATGGTCCGCCTGCGCAACGCCCTGGCCACGCGCTTCGCGTCGTTCGACGAGCTGTCGCGTCAGCGCCATGCGCTACTGGAGCGGCAGATCGGCTTGCTCGCCGCGGCGCTGGCCAGCGCCGGCCCGCGTCTCGACGCGCTGCGTGCCGCCTCCCGGCAGGCCGACGCGGCTCGCGAGCACGCGCGGGCGCGGCCGGCCGCGGCCGGCGCCGTGACCAGCCTGCGCGTCGCCGAAGAGATCCTCGCCGACGCGCGCGCCCGCCTGCCGGTGCAGACAGTGGCCGGCGCCAAGCTGCCCGACATCAATGCGCAGCTCGCCGCCGGCGACACGACGTTGGCATTCGCTCGCCGTGAGTTCAATGCGGCGGTGGCCGCGTACAACACGGCCGTGCTTCAGTTTCCGACGGCCCTGGTCGCCTGGCTGTTCGGCTTCCGGCCGGGCGCGACGCTGTAGCGCGATCAGGAGGGCTCGATGGCCGATACCTACGCCGTGAACCTGGCCGACAACGACCCGGAGCGCAGCGCGGCCGACCGGTTCACGCACCTGCACGGCGCTCAGGAGCTGCACGCCGCCCTGCTGGCGCTGCTGCTGCCGCCCGGCAGCAAGCGCGCGGCGCGCGCCTGGCAGATCGAGACTTCGGCGACGCCCGGCGTGAAAGGTCTGCGCGAGCACGCGGCGAGTCTTGCGGGCGCGGCGCGCCTGCCGTGGTTCGAGCTGTTGCTGTCGCGCATGGCCCTGCAGCCGATCGCCGCCCGGCAGCAGTTGTTGCGCGCGACCCGACGCGTCATGGGTGCGCGCGGCGTGGTCCGACCCGTCGACCGCCTGCACTGGCTCGCCATGCGGCGCGGCCTGGGCGAAGTGCCACCGCTCGCGGCACGCGCCGAAGCGAACGTCGAGGTCGTCGAGTGGCTGGAGACCGACGTCCTGGCGCTCGCCGTCTACACCACTTTTCTGTCGCGCATGTTCGTCGACGAGACGGCCGACAGCGAGGCTGCCGCGCGCTGGTACACGGCCGTCATGCATCACTGGCAACCGCATGCCGAGGCGCCGCCCTTCGAAGCCCCCGACGCCGAGAGCGTGTTCGAAGCATTGGCGCGCCTGCAAACGCTTTCGTGGATGCAGCGCCCGGTTGTCGTGCGCAGCTGGGTGGCCGCGGCGCTGAAGGAAAACGGCGGCGTGCGGCTGGGCGACGCCGCTGCCGACGCCCTGCGCCTGACCTGCATCCTGCTCGATTCGCCGCAGCCGCCGGAGCTGGTGCGCCACTACATCACGCTGCCTGCCGACGCGGCCAGGTAGGCGCTGGGCACGCCAAGTGCCCAGAGCTTCTTCATCAGTCACCGCCGGATCGGCGCCACCACGCGCCCACGAGATGCTTCTGTGAACCACAAGAATACGGCCGACGCCGCAGACACTTCGACCGACGACGCTCCCGCCCGGGAACGAATGCTGCTGCACATGCCCGTCGATGTGCGCAACCTGGCACTCGTCGTCGTCGCCGTCATCGCCTCGGCATTCGCCCTGCAATGGGCCAAGGCCGTCTTCATTCCGCTTCTGCTCGGCATCATGTTCAGCTACGCGCTGACACCGGTGGTCGATCGGCTCGAACGCTGGCACCTGCCGCGCGCCCTCGGTGCCGGCGTCCTCCTCGCGGCGATCGTCTCGGGTCTGGGCTGGGGCGCCTGGTCGATCAGCGACGATGCCAATGCCCTGATCGAGACTCTGCCCGAAGTGGCGCAGAAGCTGCGCCGCTCGATGCAGAAGCCCGGGCCGAACTCGGGCTCGACGATCGAGAAAGTGCAGCAGGCCGCCGCGGAGATCGAGAAGGCGACCGAGGAGAGCCCGGCACCGGCGTCGAGTCCGGCGTCCGGCGCGAGCGCGGCCTCGGGAGCGACAGCTGCGCCGCGCGCCGCACGTTCATCGTCGGCTTCGGCATCGACCTCCGCCGCGCTCGCGGTCGGACCGATCTCGGCGGCATTGCCGGCGACGCCGCGCGGCGTGACGCGGGTCGTCGTCGAGAAGGCGCCTCTCAACGTCAAGGACTATCTCTGGACCGGCACGCTCGGCCTGTTCACCTTTCTCGGCCAGGCCACCCTCGTCGTCTTCATCGCCTTTTTCCTGCTCGCCTCGGGCGACACCTTCCGGCGCAAGATGGTCAAGCTCGCCGGGCCGCGGCTCAGCCAGAAGAAGATCACGGTACAGGCGCTCGACGAGATCCATGCCCAGATCCAGCAGTACCTGCTCGTGCAGCTCGCGACCAGCGTCGTCGTCGGCGTGCTGACCGGCCTGGCCTTCTTCGCGCTCGGCCTCAACCACTCGCTGGTCTGGGCGATCCTCGCCGCGACGACCAACCTCATCCCCTACCTCGGTGCGGTGGTGATCGGCCTGGCCTCGGCGGTCGTCGGCGTGGTCCAGTTCGAGTCGCTCGACCACGGCCTCGTCATCGGTGCCAGCTCGTTCGCCATCCACACCCTGGTCGGCAACCTGCTGACGCCCTGGTGGATGGGGCGGGCGGGCCGAATGAGCGCGTTCGCCGTGTTCGTGAGCGTGCTCGTGTTCGGCTGGCTCTGGGGCGTCTGGGGCCTCCTGCTCGGCGTGCCGATCCTGATGGTCGTGAAGTCGATCTGCGATCGCATCGACGAGCTGAAGCCTGTCGGCGAGATGCTCGGCGCCTGAGCGCCTTGTCGTTGGCGTCCGCCGGCCGGTGGCGGCGCGACCGAAGCAACCGCTCCTCGTCGAGCTGCGGCACCAGGTAGCCAGTGGCAGGGCGCCAGAGGCCGCATCCGCCGAGCCGGCGGGCGCGGCGCGCCGCGGCGCCCTCAGAGAGCTCGCCGATGCGCGAGCGCCGGCAGCTGCGCCCGCACTTCGGCGATCCGCGCGCGCCGCACCTCGCCGGCCACCACGCCCTCGCCTTCGGGAAGCATGGCGACGATCTCGCCCCACGGATCGACGATCAGGCTGTGCCCGAAAGTGCGCCGGCCGTTCTCGTGCCGACCGCCCTGCGCCGCGGCAACGACGTAGCACTGGTTCTCGATCGCCCGCGCCCTGAGCAGCACCTCCCAGTGCGCCGTGCCGGTCGGATGGGTGAAGGCCGAAGGCACGCAGAGCAGGTCGCACGGCGGCGTCATGAGCGCGCGATACAGCTCGGGAAAGCGCAGGTCGTAGCAGATGCTCAGACCCACGCGCAGGCCCGCCGCGTCGAAGGCCGCCGGCACGTTGCCGGCGCGCAGCGTGCGACCTTCGTCGTATTGCTCGCGGCCGTTGTCGTAGCGAAAGAGATGCATCTTGTCGTAGCGCGCGACCTGCTCGCCGGCCGGCGAGAAGACCAGGTTCGCATTCATGACGCGGCCTTCTTCGCCGCTCGTCAGCGGCAAGGTGCCGCCGACCAGCCAGACCCGATGCTGCCGCGCTGCCTCGGCAAGCATGTTCTGGATCGGGCCGGTGCCGGGCGCCTCGGCAATGGCGAGCTTGTCGCGATCGCTTCGACCCATGAGGCAGAAGTACTCGGGGAGCACGAGCAACTCGGCGCCTTCTTCGGCGGCACGTCCGACGAGCGCGCGCGCAGCGTCGAGGTTGCGCTCGACGCTGGGCGTCGAGACCATCTGCAGTGCGGCAATCTTCATGGGGATCCGACTAGCGGGTGGTCGTCGTCGCGGTTGCCGGGGGCTCGGCGGCAGCGGCGGGCGACTCGACAGCCGGCGCCTCGACGGACGCGCTGCGCTCGACGCGGTCGACCTTGGGGTCGTCCCAGGGACCGGTGACGTGGAACTCACGCGTTCCCGCGGCGGTGAGCGGCTTGCGCAGGAAGTATTGCGCCAGGAAGGTGCCCAGCCCGACCGCCGGATTGATGATCGCGTAGGCCAGCGAAGCGGTGCCGGCATTGATCTCGGGAACGACGACGACGCGCAAGTCCTCGGTCTCGCGCTCGAGGTCGGCGTTGCCTTCCATCAGCACGACGGCGGCGCTGCCGCGCATGCGCAGGTTGTTGGTGGTGGCCACGCCCAGGCCGATCTTCACGTCGCCGGTGACGTTGTCGAAGACGAAGCCTTCTTCGAAGAGGTCGCGAAAGTCGAGCAGCAGGCGGCGTGGCAACGATTGCAGGCTGAGCACGCTGAGCAGGCGTGCCGCCCCGGGGCCCGCCTTCAGGAACTGGCCGGCGTCGATGGCGACCTTGAACTGCCCGGCCATCTTCGCGGTGTCGGGTGAGAGCGGCGAGCCCGGCCAGGAGACGCTGCCGACGACCGAGCCCTTGCCGCCGCGCACGACCTTGCCCATGCCGAGCCGCTCGAGCAGCGCGCCGCTGTCGACCAGTGTCAGCGTGAAGTCCATCGAGGCGCGGCGTGGCGTGCCCGGCGCAGTGGAGGCGGCGATGCCCCAGGTTCCGGTCGCCTTCAGCTGCGCTTCCGGCGTGACCAGGTTGAACTTGGAGAGCTGCCATTCGCGCGCCGCGTCGCGGCCGCCTGCAGCGCGGTTCGCCGCCTCGATCTCGAGCCGGCCGAGACGCTTGCCGCGCAGCTCGAAGTCCTCGACCACGATGTCGAGCGCGGGCACGCTCGCGGGCTGCTCGTCGAGCAGGCTCTCGACGCGCTCGGCCTCGCCCTTGGGCAGACTCAATCGCGACAGCCGTGCAAAGACGCGGCCGGCACCGGCCGGTGCCCCCGTCGACGTGGCGGCGCCGCGCCGCGCCGGCCGGTACTCGATGTAGCCGTCCAGCTCGTTCGAATCGACGCTGGCCCGCCAGAGGCCGTTTTCCTGCGACAGGCCGGCGGTGAGGTTGCCGAGACGCCGCGATCCTGCTTCGAACTCGCCGACGCGCAAGGCGATGCTGTCGGGAACGTAGCCGGTGCCGCCGCTGGCGTCGAAGACGAGCGGCGAGGCGCTGCGACCGGGCCCGGCGAACATGCGGTTAGCGGCGGCCTCCCATTCGTCGACGACCAGGCGCGTCAGGGTCACCGTCGCGGCCACTCCCGAGGCTGGCAAAACGAGCGGCTGGCTCACCTCCGTTGTTCCGGGCGGCGCAGGCTCGACCAGCCGGATCGCGCCACGCACGACGCGCGCCGCGTCGCCCGTGCCCTCGCGGACGAAGCGCGCCAGCAACGCGCTGCCGAGCTCGACCCGCAAAGCCTCGTGCGGCGCGCTGCCCGGAGCAGCCAACGCGGTGTCGTCGAGCGAGGTCTGCACGCGCAGGGCGAGCGCCGTCGCCGCGGCCTTGCCGAGCGGATGCGGCAGGTCGACGCCAAGCCCGACCAGGTTGCTTGTCACGCCAATCTGCGGTTGCCCGCCACTGAATGCAAGCGTCGCCCGATAGCTCGTCTGGCCGGTCATCGACACGGCCAGGTGCGACAGCGAACCGAGCTCGGGCGCGTTGCGAAGCGCCTCGGCAGTGGCCGTTCCCTGGCCGCTGAAGTGCTGCGAATCGCCGTGCGAACCGCCCTCGAAGGTCAGCTCGCCGCCGAGCACGCGCGCGCTTGCCGCGGCGAGCGTGAAACCCGCTTGCGTGAAGTCGACACGGCCCTTCGCGCCGGCGAGCAGCGGCGTGTCGGACGTCATGCGAAGGTCGTTGCCGGGGAGCGTGACGCTGCCCTTGACGCGAGCCAGGCTGGCATCGTCGAGCGGAATGGCCAGGGCGAGCTTCAAGTCGGCGGCGCCGCTGGCGCTCGTGCCCGCGAGGGCGCGACCGATCCAGCGGCCGATCGGCGTCGCGTTGACGTAGCGCAGCATGTCGGCGAGCGGGCCGCGCGCCGTGCCTTCGATGTCGAGCCGGGCATGGTCGCCGAGTTGCGGGATGGCGCCGTGGATGTGCGTCCAATCGACGCCGGCCAGGCGCGCCTTGGCGTCGCGGATCTCGAGGGAGGTACGGTCGACGACGAGCTCGCCCGAGGCCGCCGTGAACGGCGGCCAGAGAAGCTTGGCCGCATCGGCCGCGCCGCCGCCGGCGACCTCGCCCGGCACGTAGGCGAAGGCCAGGTCGTCGACCTTGGCGGCGATGCGGAATTCGCCGTCGCGGTTGGTCTTGGCGTTGTGGAACGGAAAGTCCCAGAGATCGCCGCGCACGCGGAACGAGGCGCTCTGGATCGTGCCGCCGAGGACGGCGCGGCCGACGTAGCTGCGCACCGAGTCGGGCAGGCCGAGCGGCAGGTAGCGGGCGGTCCGCGCCGCGCGACCGTTGACGATCTTGCCGTCGAGCTCGAGCTCGCCCGGGAAGCGGCCGCCGCGTGCCGCGCCGACGCCGCTGCCGGTGCGCCAGGTGGCGCTCAACTCGCCTGCGGCATCGGCGTTGGCGAAGCGGGCATCGCGCACGCGGGCCGTGATGTGGGGCAAGGCGCCGGGGCGCGCCTCGATCTTCCAAGCGAGCTTGGCGTCGAGCCGGTCGAAGGGCAGCGCCGGCTCGGCGAAGACGCCGGGAAACTCGAGCACGCCTTGCTCGACGCCCAGGCGCGCCTCGCCGCCCGCCTCGTTCGCGTCGAGCTGCAGCGTGGCGTTGCGCACGCCCGGACGGCCGACCGCGTCGGCGCGCTCCGCGGCGCGCGCGGTCAGCGACAGGCCGGAGAGCAGCCCCTTGACGCGGTAGTGCGCGGGCGCGTCGACCGGCCCGTCCCAGCGCGCGCTGAGCTGGGTGATGACGCCTTGCGGATGCACGTCGGCGAGCAGCTCGCGCAGTGCCGCGCCGAGCGGAACGCGGCCGGCGATCTCGGCCATGACACCGACGTCGAGCCGGTCGGCGCCGAACTCGCCGCTCGCCACGTCCTGCCCTTCGGGCTGGCGCCAGGCGACGCGCAGATCGCCCTTGGGCCAGCGGATGCCGTCGCCGGTGACGAATCCGAAGCGATGCACGTCGACGGCGATACGGTCGCCCTTCCTGCTGGCATCGAAGCGTCCTTCGATCTGCTCGAACTCGAGCGGCTCGACGCTCTTGTCGAGGCGCAGCGTCACTGCGCGCAGAGCGAGGTCGACCGTCGCGCCCTCGGGCTGGCCCTCGTGCACCTCGAACCAGCCGCGCAAGGCGCCGTCGCCCTCGCTCAGGTCGAAGGGCAGCGTGACGTAGCGGCGCAGCTCGCGCACGTCGGCGCGCGGCAGGTCGGCGAAGAGGCTGCCGCTCCAGCGCCGCCAGTCGCCGGCCCGCGCGAAGAGCGGCTGCGAGAAGCGGCCGCGCAGGCTGAAACGCTCGCCCCAGCCGGCGGGCGGCGTCGCATCGATGCGCATGGCGTGGTCGCGCAGTCCGTTGCGCACCACCAGGTCGACGCCGGCCAGCACCAGCGGCGGCGCCTGGCGCTGCTCGTCGATCCAGCGCACGGTGCCGCCGCGAATGACGAACTCCTCCTGCTTGAAGAACCAGTGCGCGGCGTCGCCGCCGTCCTCGGCGGCCGAGGTGTTGCCGCCGAAATCGAGCCCGGCGACGCGAATGTGGCCGGCCGCATCGCGACGGATGTCGAGGCTCGGCGCATCGATCAGCAATTGCTCGAAGCGCGGCTCGAAGGCGAGCAGCGAGCGTGGCGAGAGCGACGCCGAGACGTGCGGCAGGCTGAGCGCGACGCGCTGCTCGGCGTCGAGCACGAGCACGTCGTGCAACTCGAGCGCCGGCACCCAGCCGCTCGAACGAACGACGATCGCGCCGATCTTCACGGGCGCGCCGAGCAGGCGGCTGGCGCGCGCCTCGATCGGCACACGCCACTCCTCGATGTGCGGCAGAATCAACCAGTGAAGTGAGAGCCAACCTACGAAAAGCGCGAGCAACGCCGCGCCGAACAGCCCGAGCAGCAGGCGCGCCACAAAGCGGAACGGCGCCCGGCGCGATGAGCGCGTCACGCGCTTCGGCGCGACGGCGTGAGCGTTGGGGGGATGGGATGACATGAAGACAGCGTCGCGCCGGCCGGCAAGGCGTCAGGGTAGCGGTCGGCTTGCCATCGTTCGAGCGAAGGCGCGGCATGGGCACGACCCGCGTCTGGCGCCGGTCGGGTCAATCTAGCACAGACCCTTCGCGACGATGAGCGCCTCCGGGATCGATAACGGCAACATGACCGCGATCTCGCCAGACATTTCCTTCGCGCTGCGCGCTGCGCCTCGCGCCGACCTCGGCGAACCGGCGTCGAAGGCCGTGTACAGCCGTTTCGTGCAGCGCATCCGCCGCCGCTATCCCGACGAGTTGGCGGACTTCGCCCCCGGCATTCCCGGCCGCGACGAGATCGCGGCGCTGGTCGAGCGGCTGCGCAGCCAGGGGCACAACCTCGCCAGCGCGCTGCGCGTCGCGCGCCAGTTGACGCTCGAGCGCCTTGCCGTGCTCGACATCGAAGGCGGCGCGGCGCTCGCCGACGTGACGCGGATCATGACCGAGCTCGCCGAAACGACGCTCGAGCTTGCCCTCTCGCAGGCCCTTGCCGAGCAGGATGCGCGATTCGGCGCGCCGCTGAACGCCGCCGGCGAGCGCATCGACTTCTGGGTCGTCGGCATGGGCAAGCTCGGCGCGCGCGAGCTGAACGTCTCGTCGGACATCGACCTCATCTACGTCTACGAGGAAAATGGCACGACCGACGGCGCCCAGCCGACCAGCGCGCACGAGTACTTCTCGCAGGTCGCGCGCAGCCTCTACACGCTGATCGGCGAGGTCACCGAGGACGGCTTCGTCTTTCGCGTCGACCTGGCGCTGCGCCCGAACGGCAACTCCGGGCCGCCGGTCGTCAGCATGGCGATGCTCGAGGAATACCTGCAGGCGCACGGCCGCGAATGGGAGCGCTTCGCCTGGCTGAAGAGCCGCGTCGTCGCGCCGCTGGCAAGCGTGCGGAGCGGGCGCGCCCTGGCCTTGCGCTCGCTCGTCACCGCCTTCGTCTATCGCCGCTATCTCGACTACGGTGTCTTCGAAGGACTGCGCCAGCTGCACGCCAAGGTCCGCGACGAAGCGCAGCGCCGCGCCGCCGGCCGGCCGCAACGCGCCAACGACGTCAAGCTGTCGCGCGGCGGCATTCGCGAGATCGAGTTCATCGTCCAGCTGCTGCTCGTCGTGCGCGGCGGCCAGTTCCCGGAGATCCGCACCCGCTCGACGCTGAAGGCGCTCGACAAGCTCGCCGCCGGCGGCCTCATGAAGCGGGCCAGCGCCGAGCGCCTCGCCGCCTCCTACACGCTGCTGCGCCGCGTCGAGCATCGCATCCAGTACCTCGACGACCAGCAGACGCACGTGCTGCCGGCCAACGACGCCGACCTCGCCTGGATCGCCGGCAGCATGGGCGAGCTGGCTGGCCCGTGCGCGCTGCTCGATCAGCTCGGCCAGGCTCGCGAATACGTCGCCGGCGAATTCGACCTGCTGCTGCACGACGGCCGGCCCGGCGCCGCCAACTGCCGCACCTGCGGGCCGCCGCCGCAGCCGGTCGATGCCGAGGCCTTTCTCGCCCAGTTGCCACCGGAGCTGGCCGCGCGCGTCCGGCCGCTCTGCGACCAGCCGAAGATCCGCTTGCTCAAGGACGAGAGCAAGGTCCGCCTCGCCGGCCTGGTCTCGCGCGCCGCACTGGCCGTGGCCGAGGGTCGCTGTACGCTGCACGCCGCCATCCTCTTCGTCGACTGGCTCGAGCCCTTGCTGCGTCGCGAGAGCTACCTCGCCCTGCTCGCCGAGCGGCCCGAGGTGCAAAACCGCCTGCTTCGCCTGCTCGGTCTGGCGCGCTGGCCGATGCGCTACCTGATGCTGCACCCCGGCGTCATCGACGAGCTGGCCGACGAAGAGCTGCTGCACAGCCGCTTCGACGCCGCCGCCTACACGCGCGAGCTCGAGGAGCGCCACGCCGGCTGGGAGCGATCGAGCCAGGCCGAGGAGGAACTCCTCCTCGACACCCTGCGCCGCGCCCATCACGCCGAGGTCTTCCGCACCCTGGTGCGCGACGTCGAAGGGCACATCACGGTCGAGCAGGTCGCCGACGACCTGTCCGCGCTTGCCGACGCGACGCTGTCGTGCGCGCTGTGCTGGGCCTGGAAGCATCTGAAGATCGCGCATCGCGCCGAGCCGCAGCTGGCGGTGATCGCCTACGGCAAGCTCGGCGGCAAGGAGCTCGGCTACGGCAGCGA
>JANXXS010000415.1 GCA_025350505.1 Burkholderiales bacterium | reverse complement strand
CGGTCGACGACGATCGGCGCGTTCATGCGGTCGCGCAGATGCGCGAGGTCGCGCTTCAACGTGGCCGGCGAGATGCCCAGTTCTTCGAGGAGAAAGGCCTTGCTGAAGGACCGGCCGGTGTCGAAGAAATGCTTGAGCTTGTACAGGCGTTCGGTTTGGCTCACGGCTTCCCTCGTGAGCCCCTATCGTGCTGGACTCCTATCGACGCATCAAGGTGCTCTTCCCGAACAGGCTCTCGATCAGGTCGACGGCGATCTCGGCGGTGCGGTTGCGCACGTCGAGCGCGGGGTTGAGCTCCATCACGTCGAGCGAGGCGAGCGCGCCGGTGTCGGCGATCATCTCCATGCACAGCTGCGCCTCGCGGTAGGTCGGACCGCCCTTGACGGTGGTGCCGACGCCGGGCGCGATGTCGGCGTCGAGAAAGTCGACGTCGAAGCTGACGTGCAGGTGGGTGTTGGCGTCGATCGTGGCGAGCGCCAGCTCCATCGTGTGGCGCATGCCCATCTCGTCGATGTAGCGCATGTCGAACACTTCGAGGCCGGCCTCGTGGACGAGACGCTTCTCGCCGGCATCGACGCTGCGGATGCCGATCTGGCGGATCCACTTCGGGCTGATCGCCGGCACCTTGCCGCCGATCTCGACCAGCTCTTTCGGGCCGATGCCGCACAGGCAGGCGACCGGCATGCCGTGGATGTTGCCGCTCGGCGTCAGGGCGCTGGTGTTGAAGTCGGCGTGGGCGTCGAGCCAGAGCACGCGCAGCTTCTTGTTCGTGTCGCGGCAATGACGGGCCACCGCGCTGATCGAGCCGATACCCAGGCAATGGTCGCCGCCGAGCAGGACCGGCATGCGGCCGTCGGCCAGCTCGGCGAACACCGCGTCGTGGACCTTGCGGTTCCATTCGGCGACCGCAGCGAGGTGCCGGTAGCCTGCCTCCGGCGGCTTCCACGGGTTCGGCGGGCCGGTCAGGTTGCCGCGGTCGAGGACTTCGAGGCCGTGGCTTTCGAGCACCGGCCCGATGTCGGCGACGCGCAGCGCCTCCGGGCCCATGCTCGAGCCGCGTGCACCGGCGCCGATGTCGGTGGGCGCGCCGATCAGGCTGACACGTCGGTTCGTGGTCATCGCCGGGCGCGCGAGCCGGTCACACGTCGACGGCGAAGTCGCCGGTCGTCGTCTCGGGCAGGTCGAAGCCGTACTCCTGGGCCAGCATCGCCCAGGCCTCCTCGGCGGTCTCGACGAAGTGGAAGAGGTGGACGTCTTCCGGCGAGATCATGCCGGTCTCGACGAGCAGTTCGAAGTTCAGCAGGCGGGTCCAGAACTCGCGGCCGAAGAGCAGGATCGGCCGCATCCGCGACTTGCCGGTCTGCACCAGGGTCAGCACCTCGAACAGCTCGTCGAGCGTGCCGAAGCCGCCGGGAAAGCACACCAGTGCGATCGCGCGCATCAGGAAGTGCATCTTTCTGAGCGCGAAGTAGTGGAACTGGAAGCACAGCTCCGGCGTGATGTAGCGATTCGGCACCTGCTCGCGCGAGAGCACGATGTTGAGGCCCACACTCTTGCCGCCGACCTCGAAGGCGCCGCGGTTGCCCGCCTCCATGATGCCCGGTCCGCCGCCGGTGACGACGTAGATCGGCCGCTCGAGCGTCGCCGAGCGGCGCGTGACGATCGCGCCGAAGCGTCGCGCCTCCTCGTAGTAACGCGACATCGCGGCACGCGTCTCTGCCCCGCGCAGGGCCGCCGCGTCGCCGCTCTTCTGCGCCGCCTCGAGCTCCTGGCGCGCGATCTCGGGCGCCAGGATGCGGGCGCTGCCGAAGATGACGATGGTCGCCTCGACGCCCTGCTCGTCCTGCACCAGCTCGGGCTTGAGCAACTCGAGTTGCATGCGCACCGGGCGGAGCTCTTCGCGGAGCAGGAAGTCGGTGTCGGTGAAGGCGAGCCGGTACGAGCTTTCCGGGCCTTCGTAGCGGGCGCTCGGGCTGACAATTTCGTGCTCGGCGTCTTCCTGCGCGGTCGGGAAGGTGCGCGGCGGCAACGCGCTGGGCTTTTCCATGAGGCTAGGCTAACAGGTGGCCCGACATCGTCGATCGCCCGGCGCAGACCGGACAGGCCGGATCGCGCAGCACGCGCACTTCGGTCCACTCCATGGTGCGCGCGTCGAGCATCTGCAGCCGGCCCGCCAGCGACGTGCCGATGCCGGCGATCAGCTTCAGCGCCTCGGCCGCCTGCATGCTGCCGACGATGCCGACCAGCGGCGCGAACACGCCCATCGTCGAGCAAGCCACGTCCTCGAATGCGGCGTCGGCGGGAAAGGCGCAGGCATAGCAGGGCGAGCCAGGGTCGCGCGTGTCGTAGACCGATACCTGGCCGTCGAAGACGATCGCCGCGCCGGCGACGAGCGGCTTGCCATGGCGCACGCAGGCGGCATTGACAGCATGGCGCGTCGCGAAGTTGTCGCTGCAGTCGACGACGACGTCGGCCTCGGCGACCAGCTCGTCGAGGCGCTCGCCCTCGACGCGCTCGTTCAAGGCGGTGACCTCGACCTGCGGGTTGATCTCGGCAATCGAGAGCGCCGCCGACATCGCCTTCGGCTCGCCGAGGCGCGACAGGTCGTGCGCGATCTGCCGCTGCAGGTTGGTCAGGTCGACACGGTCGCCGTCGACGATCGTGATCCGGCCGACGCCGGCCGAGCCGAGGTAGAGCGCCACCGGCGAGCCGAGCCCGCCGGCGCCGATGACGAGCACGTGCGCGGCGCCCAGGCGCGCCTGCCCCTCGATGCCGATGTCGTCGAGCAGCAGGTGGCGCGAATAGCGCAGCAGGTCGTCGTCGGTCATGGCGAAGGCGCGGCGAATGCGCCGGGCAGAAACGCGAACGCCCGTGCGGCGCACGGGCGTTGGCAAGGGGAAACGGAGGCCTCGCTCAGTTCGTCTGCGCTTCGGCCTTGCGTTCGATGGCGGTCTTGCTGACGAGCACGGTCTTGCCCTTCAGGCGGTTCAGCGCCTGGGCGAGCTGGAAGTCCTCGGCGCTGCCGAATTCCGGTGCCGGCTTGGGCACGCCGTTGCGCAGCGCCGTAGCGGCGTTCTCGGCCTCGAGCTTCTTGCGCGCTTCGTCGCGCGCCTTCTCGCGGGCCTCGTCCTTCTGCTCGGCGCCCTGGCCGCTTTGCAGGTGCTTCTCGAGATCGGCCTCGCGCACGCGCAGCGCGGCGAACAGGTTGCCGTCGGCGGTTTCGTCGAGCATGACGTCGGGAACGATCCCCTTGGCCTGGATCGAGGCGCCGCTCGGCGTGTAATAGCGGGCGGTCGTGATCTTCAGTGCCGTGTCGGCGGAGAGCTGGCGCACCGTCTGCACCGAGCCCTTGCCGAAGGTCTGCGCGCCCATGATGGTGGCGCGGTGGTAGTCCTGCAGGGCGCCGGCGACGATCTCGCTGGCCGAGGCCGACCCTTCGTTGACGAGGACGATCAGCGGCACCTTCTTCACCGCTTCGGGCAGGCGCTTCAGCGGGTCGGTGTTGCCGCGCCGCATGTAGTACTCGGGCGAGGCCTTGAAGGTGGCCTTGGAGTCGGCGATCTGGCCGTTGGTGGTGACGACGACCGAGTCGGTCGGCAGGAAGGCCGCCGAGATCGCGACGGCGCCCTCGAGCAGGCCGCCCGGGTCGTTGCGCAGGTCGAGCACCAGTCCCTTCAGGTTAGGCTCCTGCTTGTAGAGCTCGTCGACCTTCTTCGCGAAGTCCTCGACCGTGTGGTCCTGGAACTGGTTGACGCGAACCCAGGCGTAGCCGGGCTCGATGACCTTGCCGCGCACGCTGATGAGCTTGATCTCTTCGCGGATGATGGTCACCGGGAAGGTGCGGTTCTCGGCCTTGCGGAAGATGGTGAGCACGACCCGCGTGTTCGGCTCGCCGCGCATGCGCTTGACCGCCTGGTCGACGCTCAGGCCGCGCACCGGCGTGTCGTCGATCTTGGTGATCAGGTCGCCGCTCTTCAGGCCGGCACGGAAGGCGGGCGAGCCTTCGATCGGGCTGACGACCTTGACCAAGCCCTCTTCCATGCCCATCTCGATGCCGATGCCGACGAAGCGGCCGGTGGTCTGCTCTCGAAATTCCTTGAAGGTCTTCTTGTCGAAGTATTGCGAATGCGGGTCGAGCCCGGCGACCATGCCGCCGATGGCGTCGCCGATCAGCTTTTTCTCGTCGACCGGCTCGACGTAGTCGCTCTTGACCATGCCGAACACGGCGGCGAGCTGCTGCAACTCTTCGATAGGCAACTGGGTGACCGAATTGCGTGCCGTCGCTTCGAGCTGCAGCGTGGTCAGCGCTCCGGCCACCGCGCCGAGGACGAGCCAGCCCGCGACTTTGAGTTTCACACCCATGAACGACCCCTTCGGATTCCGGCCTGCAGCAGACGATTCAGACGATTGGCGCAACTTTCCACCCCAGTATATTCGGCAAGCAAATTCAGAGCCCGGCCCAAGCCCGAAAGTTGCAGACGTTTTAACGGAATTACAAGAGCGCAACGTGCCGCTCTGGCCGAACGGTTCGCTCCCGCCCTGAACGGTCAGACGAATCCATCCTCGCCAGGCTTCGGTCGGAACGGCACGCGCGCACCTTGCAGCCGCTTCAGCTTCCCCTTCCACGGCTTGAGATTGCCGCCCAGCGTGCAGATCTGCACCGGCAGCGGCCACTCGTGCGCGGCAAGACGGTCGACGATGCGTTGCGGGCGCTCCGTCAGGCCGGACCACCAGCCGGGCTCGATCGCGAGCACGTAGGTGACCAGCGACGGATCGACCGGCAGGACGCGCCGCGCGAACCAGGCGCGGCCGACGCCTTTGCGCTCGAGCCGCACGATCTGCAACACGCGCTCGACGACCTCCGGCGCGAGCCCGGCCGGTGCCTGCAGCTCCTGCTTCGGGTCGGGCACGCGGAACTGCATCGTCCGCGTGATTTCCCAGAGGTCGCGCTCGCGCCAGCGCGCGGCGTAGCCTTCGGCGCGCTCGTCGCGGCGCTGCTTCAGAAAAGCGAAAGCGCGCTGGCAGGCCGGCTTGATCGCATCGGCGTCGAGCGTCATGGCCCGTTCCAGCATCGCCAGGCCGGTCTCGTCGCCGCGGTCCAGGCGCATGTCGCCTTCCATGAAGACACCGAGCGGCTGGTCGGGATGCGATGCGTTGAAGGCGACCACCGCATCGAAGTCGCCGGCCGCCGGCTCGAGCTCGATCTGCAGGCGCAGGCGCTCGAGCTGCGCATCGACGTTTGGCGACTCGATCGCGCGCAGCTCGGCGAGGCGGCGCTTGCGCTGCTGGATCGCCTCGTGCCGCTCGCGCCAGGCCGTGCCGACGCGCCGCTGCCACTCGGCCTGAAACTGCTCGCGCAGCGCATCGGCCGTGGCCCCGAACCAGGCGACCGCGGCGGTCGGACCGGCCACCGGCGGTGGCAGGTCCGACACCGTCGCGGCATCCGCCCCGAGCGCCTTCAGCCGCTGCTGCAGCGCGGGGTGGGTGTCGAGCGCGGCCGGCTCGCGCTCGAGGGCCTTGCCAAGCCACTCGGAGGCAAGGTCCCTGGGCAACGCCGCGCTGGCCTGCGCCGCCCACCGCACCGAGAGGTCCTTCGGCGGCGCGGCGGCGTCGCGGATGGCGCCGAAAGTCGTTTCCAGGAAGGCCTCGTACTGCGCGCCGGCGACGTTCGAGCGCTTCAGCGCACTCGCCGCGACATCGGCGCCGAGCAGGCGCGCCGAGGCGGCGTCGGCCTCGTATTCGTTGGCCCGCGCCAGCACGAAGGTATAGGCGTTGAAGTAGGGCGCGTACCAGGCGACGATGCGCTGCACCGGTCGGCTCGCCCAGCCGTGCCAGCCGGCGGTGGCCTCCTGGATGCCGACCCAGGTGCGGCGCAGCCGGTAGATGAAGGCGCCGAAGCGCGCGTGCGAACCGGCGAGGTGGCCGTATTCGTGGGCCACGACCGCGAGCGCTTCCCGCGGCGACAGGCTTTCGAGCATCGGCAGGCCGAGGCCGAGGTAGTTGCGCGGCCAGCCGAACAGGCCGAACAGCGGCCGCTGCGTCATCCACGCCGTCATGTCGTCGACGACCAGCACGTGATGGAAGCGCGGCCCGCCCATCTTCTGGCGCAGGCGGTCGAGCGCCTCGAAGAGTGCTGGCGCGTCGGCGCGGCTCACCGGTGTGCCCTCTGGCGCCGGAATGCGCGTGAACAGCGAGGCGAGCGACGCCTTGACCAGGAACCAGAGCGGCACCGCGAGCAGGAACAGCACCTTGCCCAGTTTGAGGATCAGGATGATCGCCTTCCCGCCGGTCAGAAGCAGGGCGACGGCGGCGCCGGCGAGCAGCAACAGGCCGAGCCCCGCGAAGCCGACGATGACGAGCAGGATGGCAAAGCCGAGCAGGGCGAGCAGCGCCACCTTGAGCTGGTAGGCGCGCGGATGCTCGGCGCTTTCGCGCTCCAGGCGCGCCACCATCGCGTCGAAGCTCGCCTGTTCCACGGAACCTCCGCTCAGACGGTGGCGTAGCCGTCGGGATTGGCGGCCTGCCAGCGCCAGCTGTCGGCGCACATCGCGTCGAGGTCGCGCGTCGCCTTCCAGCCGAGCAGGCGCTCGGCGAGCGCCGGATCGGCGTAGTAGGCGGCAACGTCGCCGGCACGGCGCGGCGCGATCTCGCAAGGGATCGCCCGGCCGCTGGCCCGCTCGAAGGCGCGCACCAGCTCGAGCACGCTGACGCCGTGTCCGGTGCCGAGGTTGACGGTGAGCGAGCCGGCGCCGCCCTGCAGATGGCGCAGCGCCGCGACGTGGCCCTCGGCCAGGTCTTCGACATGCAGGTAGTCGCGCACGCCGGTGCCGTCGGCGGTGTCGTAGTCGTTGCCGAAGACGCGCAGTTTCGCCCGCTTGCCGACGGCGACCTGGGCGACGAAGGGCATCAGGTTGTTCGGCGTGCCGCGCGGGTCTTCGCCGATCGTGCCGCTGGCGTGCGCGCCGACCGGGTTGAAGTAGCGCAGCACGGCGACGCGCCAGGCCGCGTCGGCCCGCTCGGCGTCGTGCAGCATGTTCTCGCCGATCAGCTTGGTCTCGGCATACGGGCTGCTCGGCGCGAGCGCGGCGTCTTCGCGAACCGGCAGGCTGCGCGGTTGGCCGTAGACGGTCGCGGTCGAGCTGAAGACGATCGTCTTGCAGCCATGCGCCTGCATCGCCTCGGCCAGCGCGATCAGCCCGCCGACGTTGTTGCGGTAGTAGTCGAGCGGCCGGGCGACGCTGTCGCCGACCGCCTTCCACGCCGCGAAGTGGACGACGGCCTCGATCTGCCAGCGCCCGAACACCGCATCGAGCGCGGCGCGGTCGCCGACATCGGCTTCGGCGAAGGTGGAGACGTCGGCGCCGAGCGCGGCGAGCCGGCGCAGCACCTCGGGCGAGCTGTTCGAGAAGTCGTCGAGCCCGGCCACGCGCATGCCGGCGGCATGCAGGGCGAGCCAGGTGTGCGAGCCGATGTAGCCGGTGGCGCCGGTGAGGAGAATCATGGGCGAGCATCATTGCACGCATGGACATCCGACCCGGCAGCAGCGCACTCCCGCCGAGCGTGCGCACCCTGGCGCAACTCTTCGCATGGCGCGTCGCTGCCACGCCGCGAGGCGAGGCGTATCGGCAGTTCGACGTCGCGACCGGCGCCTGGGCGAGCACGACCTGGGGCGATGCCGATCGACGGGTCCGGCGCTGGGCGGCAGCCTTGTCGACACTCGGCCTGCCGCGTGGCGCGCGCGTCGCGATCCTGCTGCCGAACAGCCTCGACGCCGTCTGCATCGACCTCGCCGCGCTCTCGCTGGCGCTGGTGCCGCTGCCGATGCACGCCCTCGACAACCCGGCGAGCATCGCCTACATCCTGGCCGACAGCGAGGCTTCGTTGCTCGTCGCGGCGTCGGGCGCGCAATGGCAGGCGATTGCCGCGGTGGCGCCGGCCTTGCCGTCGCTGAAGCAGGTGGTGATCGTGCAAGTCGATGGCAGCGATGGCGGCGCCGCGCCGCGCGATGCCGCGGCGGTGCCGGTGCAGAGCCTCGCCGACTGGCTCGCGGCCGCGTCGCCGTTGCCGCCGATCGATCCGCACGGAACCGACGCGGCGTCGGAAGACGATCTCGCGGCCCTGGTCTACACCTCGGGCACGACCGGCAAACCCAAGGGCGTGATGCTCACGCATCGCAACGTGCTGTCCAACGTGGCTGCGGCGCTGGCCCGCGTCGCGCCGCTGACGAGCGACGTCTTTCTCTCGTTCCTGCCGCTGTCGCACACCTTCGAGCGCACCGCCGGCTACTACCTGCCGATCGCCGCCGGCAGCTGCGTCGCCTATGCGCGTTCGGTGGCCCTGCTTGCCGAGGATCTGCGCACGGTGCGGCCGACGATCGTGATCTCGGTGCCGCGCATCTACGAGCGGGTCTACGCCAAATTGCAGGAGATCCTGGCCGGCTCGGCGCTCAAGAAGCGCATGTTCGAAGCGGCCGAGGCGATCGGCTGGCGGCGCTTTTGCCGGCGCCAGGGACTCGCCATCGACGCACCTGGCTCGGCCGCTCTCGACGCGCTCGTCTGGCCGGTGCTCGAGCGGCTGGTGGCGCGGCCGATGCTCGCCCAGTTCGGCGGCCGGGTGCGTGTCGCGGTGAGCGGCGGCGCGCCGCTCTCGCAGCCGATCGCCCGCTGCTTTCTCGGCCTCGGCCTGCCGGTGCTGCAGGGCTACGGCATGACCGAGACTTCGCCCGTCGTCTCGGTCAACACGCCCGACGACAACGACCCGGCGACGGTCGGCCGGGCCCTGCCCGGCGTCGAGGTGCGCATCGGCGACAACCGCGAGCTGCTGGTGCGCGGCCCGAACGTGATGCGCGGCTACTGGAAG
>JANXXS010000409.1 GCA_025350505.1 Burkholderiales bacterium | reverse complement strand
GAACTTGTCGATGATGGCGTCGAGCTGGTCGATGTCCATCGCCATGTTGGCCTTGGCCTCTTCGTCCTGCACGCTCATCTCGGCCTCGAGCCGCAGCCTGGACAAGGGCGTGCGCAGGTCGTGCGAGATGCCGGCGAGCATGACGGCGCGATCCTGCTCGACCTTCGCCAGCTCGCGCGCCATCCGGTTGAAGCCCATGTTGACCTGGCGGATCTCGCTCGTCAGCGTCGTCTCGTCGAGGCGCGAGTCGTACTCGCCCTCGCGGATGCGGCTGGCCGCGAACGACAGGTCCTTGAGCGGCCGGTTGATGAGCCGGGCGATGCCTGCAGAGCCCAGCACGGTGGCGAGCAGGGCGATCGAGACCCAGAGCAGGATGGTGCTCGTCGACATCGGGCCGACGCGGGTCGGGTCGACCTTCAGCCAGTAGTTGTCGCGGGCGATCGAAAAGCCCACCCACAGGCCGGAGGTCCCGTTCATCGAGCTGGCGACGACGGTGTCGGGGCCGAGCTGGTCGCGCAGCTCGCGCTCGATGACGCGCTGGAAGCGATCGATCTCGAACGGCTCCCACTTGTCGCTCGGCTCGCGCGGCGTCAAGGTCACCGAGTCGAGCGTCGAGACGCTCTTGATGATGGCGATGCGGTTGATGCCGTCGGTGGCGAGCAGGGCCGAGCGGGTCAGGTTGACCAGGCTGGCGATCTGTTGTGCCGCCTGGATCGCGCGCGGCTCGAACTCGAGAGCGCGAAAGGTCTGCACCCAGGCGAACACGCCGCCCGCCAGCAGCACCGCGAGCAGGAAGAAGGTGCGCCAGAACAGGCTGAGCGCGACGAACTTCTTGCCGACGCGCGCCTTCGGCGGATTCAGTCGTTCCGAAAGCGGGGTTCGTGAACCGGGTCGTTTGGAGCGGGTCGCCATGCGCGACGGGGGCTCAGCGCGAAACAGGAGTCATGCTCAAGCCGCGCCGTCCGGGACGAAGACGTAGCCGACGCCCCACACCGTCTGGATGTAGCGCGGCTGCGTCGGGTCCGGCTCGATCATCTTGCGCAGGCGCGAGATCTGCACGTCGAGGCTGCGGTCGAAGGGCTCGAACTCGCGGCCGCGCGCCAGCTGCGCCAGCTTGTCGCGCGAGAGCGGCTGGCGCGGATGGCGGACCAGCGCCTTCAGCATCGAGAACTCGCCGGTCGTCAGCGCGATCTGCTCGCCGTCCTTGGCGAGGCGGCGCAGGGCGAGGTCGAACACGAACGGGCCGAAGGTCACGGTCTGCGCGTCGAGCGCCGGCGCGCCCGGCGCCTCGAGCATCGGCCGGCGCCGCAGCACGGCGTGGATGCGCGCCAGCAGCTCGCGCGGGTTGAAGGGCTTGGGCAGGTAGTCGTCGGCGCCGACCTCGAGGCCGACGATGCGGTCGACGTCTTCGACCTTGGCCGTCAGCATGATGATCGGCGTCAGGTCCTTGGCGGCGCGCAGCCGCCGGCAGATCGAGAGGCCGTCTTCGCCGGGCAGCATCAGGTCGAGGACGATGAGGTGCACGGTCTCGCGCGTGAGCAGGCGGTTCAGCGCCTTCGCGTCTTCGGCGAGCAGCACCTCGAAACCTTCCTGCGTGAGGTAGCGGCGCAGCAGGTCGCGAATGCGCGCATCATCATCGACGACGACGATCCGGTCCGGGCGTGGGTTGGCGGTCGTGTTCATCGCTTCCTTATTTGTAACAATCGCGATTCTGCGCGGCTTTGCAGGCGGTTCGAGGCAGCGCTGACGATCGGTTACAACCCCGAACCGAGCCACATTTCACGAGCTTCGCATGGCGATGAACATTTCCTTCCGCACGACCGCCGCCTGCGCGTGGCTCGCCCTGTGCGCATCGACGCCTGCCCGCGCCGAGACGCCGCCGCCGCAGGGCGTGTTGAGCCTCACCGCGAGCGCCAGCGTCGAGGTGCCGCGCGATCTCCTGAGCGTCACCTTCTCGACCACCAAGGACGGTGCCGACGCGAACGCCGTACAGGCGCAGCTGAAGCAGGCGCTCGACGCCGCGCTGGCAGAAGCGAAGAAGGCGGCGCGGCCCGGCCAGGTCGACGTGCAGAACGGCACCTTCTCGCTCTATCCGCGCTATGCGTCCAAGGGCGGCATCAATGGCTGGCAGGGCACGGCGCAGGTCATCGTAGACGGCCGCGACATGGCGGCGATCGGCGCGCTGAGCGGCCGCATCGTATCGATGACGATCGCCAGCGTCGATTTTCGCCTCTCGCGCGAGGCGAGCCAGAAGGTCGAGGGCGAGGTCACGGCCGAGGCGATCTCGCGCTATCGCAGCAAGGCGAACGAATACGCGAAGCAGTTCGGCTATGCGGGCTACGCGATCCGCGAGGTCAACGTCTCGACCGGCGACGCCCAGCCGATCATGCTGCAGAAGTCGCGCATGACGGCGATGTCGTCGGCGCCTTCGGGCGACCCGCTTTCGGTCGAGCCGGGCAAGGCGCTCGTCACGGCGACGGTCAATGGCTCGGTGCAGATGAAGTGAAGACCATGAAGGACGCCAGCGAGCCGCGCCTGATGCGCGTGCAATGCCTCGGCGCGCGCGGCCTGCACCGCATGGCGTACTGGGAGTGGGGCGACCCGGCCTCGACGCGCGCGCTCGTCTGCGTGCACGGCCTGCTGCGGCAGGGCCGCGACCTGGACACGCTGGCCCGCGCGATGCAGGGCGAATTTCGCGTCGTCTGCCCCGACGTCGTCGGCCGCGGCGAATCGGATCGCCTCGTCGACCCTTCCGGCTACGGCTTCCCGGGCTACCTCGCCGACATGGTGACCCTGATCGCGCGACTGGACGTGGCATCGGTCGCCTGGGTCGGCACGTCGATGGGCGGGCTGATCGGCATGTTGCTCGCGTCCTTGCCCGGCTCGCCGATCGCCCGTCTTGTCGTCAACGACATCGGGCCGTCGATCGACGCGGCCGGGATCGCGCGGATCGCCGCCTATATCGGCGCGCCGATCACCTGGGCGAGCGAGGACGAAGCGGCCGACTACCTGCTGGCGATCTCGCGCGGCTTCGGCCCGCACTCGCGCGAGCAGTGGATGGCGTTGACGCTACCGATGCTGCGCCGCGACGGCGCGCGGTTCAGGCTGCACTACGACCCGGCGATCGCCGTGCCCATGCGCGCCATCACGCCCGAGGCCGCGGCCGCGGGCCAGGCGGCGATCTGGGCCGCTTACGACGCCATCCGCTGCCCGACCCTGCTGCTGCGCGGCGCCGACTCCGACATCCTCGCCCGCGACACCGCCGAGGCGATGACGCGGCGCGGACCGAAAGCACGCCTGCACGAGTTCGCCGGCGTCGGTCATGCGCCGACGCTTGTCGCGCGAGATCAGGTCGACGTCGTGCGGGAGTTCCTCCTCACGCCATGAAGACCCACGCGGCAAGCCGAGCCGAGGCCGCCGCACCGATCGTCCGACTCCTCGACGCGCCGGACGAAGCCGGTGCGGCGAGCGACGGGCCAGGCGCATCGGCAATCCCGCGTGAGATCGACGCCGACGCGGTCGCACGCGCGCGCGCCTTCGCCGCGCCGCTGCTCGCCGGCCGTACGCTGCCGACCGGCGAGGGCGTTCTCGACCATGCCGACGGCGCCGCCGCGATCCTCGACGAGATCGGTGCCGCGCCCGAGCTGCGCGCCGCGGTCTACCTGGTACACGCCGCCGACCAGCTCGGCAAGCCCGACGAGGTGCTGGCGCCGCTGTTCGGCACCTCGCAGGCGAGGCTGGTCGCGCACGCCCGCAAGCTCGGCGACCTGCAACGCGCGGCGCAGGGCGCGCGCGTCGATGCGGCGAACAAGGCGATGCAGATCGAGCGGGTGCGCAAGATGCTGCTCGCCTTCTCGCGCGACCTGCGCGTCGTGCTGCTGCGGCTGGCCTCGCGCCTGCAGACGCTGCGCTTCTTCGCGGCAAGCAGGCGTTCGGGCGCCGAAGCGCTGGCCGGCGAGGCGATGCAGGTGTTCGCGCCGCTCGCCAACCGGCTCGGCATCTGGCAGATCAAGTGGGAGCTCGAGGACCTGGCGTTCCGCTTTCTCGATCCGCAGAGCTATCACACGATCGCGCGATCGCTCGACGAGCGCCGCGCCGACCGCGAGCTGCGCGTGGCGCGGCTGCGCGACGAGCTCGAGGCCGACCTCGCCGCGCACGGCCTGGCGGCGCAGGTGCAGGGCCGGCCGAAGCACCTCTACAGCATCTGGAAGAAGATGAAGAGGAAGGGCGTCGGCTTCGAAGGCGTGATGGACGTGCTGGCCTTGCGCGTCGTCGTGCCCGAGGTGGCGGGCTGCTACGCCGTGCTGGGCCGCGTGCACGAGCGCTACCGGGCGATCGCCGGCGAGCTCGACGACTACATCGCGCGGCCCAAGCCGAACGGCTATCGATCGCTGCACACCGTGGTGCAGGGCGACGACGGCCGCGCCATCGAGATCCAGATCCGCACGCTGGAGATGCACGAGCACGCCGAGTACGGCGTCTCGGCGCATTGGGCCTACAAGGAAGCCGGCACGGCGGGCAAGTCGCGCGGCCCTGCCGCTGGCCGCTTCGAGGCCGACGTCGCCGAGGCTCGCCTGGTCGTGCTGCGCCAGCTGCTCGCCTGGCAGCGCGACCTCGCGGCCAACGACGACGAAGACGCGGCCGAAGGCGCCCCGGCCGAGCCGGGCAAGGCGGTCTTCGACGACCGCATCTACGTCTTCACGCCGCAGGCGGCGGTCGTCGAGCTGACTGCCGGGGCGACGCCGATCGACTTTGCCTACGCCGTGCATACCGACCTCGGCAATCGCTGCCGCGGCGCCAAGGTCGACGGCGCGATGGTGCCGCTGAACACGCCCTTGCAGAGCGGGCAGAGCGTCGACATCACCGTCGCCAAGACGGGAGGCCCCTCGCTCGACTGGCTCAACCCCGAGCTCGGCTTCCTGCAGAGCGCGCGCTCGAAGGCGAAGGTGCGCGCCTGGTTCAACGCCCTGGCCGCCGACGCGACGATCGCGCGCGGCCGCGAGGCGGTCGAGAAGGTGCTGCAGCGCGAAGGCAAGACGGCGCTCAGGCTCGAAGATCTTGCCGCCCAGCTCGGCTTTCGCAGCGCCGAGGCGCTGTTCGAGGTCGTCGGCAAGGACGAGCTCTCGCTGCGCAGCATCGAGGCGCTGCTGCGGCCGGCGCCCGAGCCTCGATCCGGCGACGACGAGATCGCGCTCAAGCGTCCGAAGGCGGCCGCGACCGGCGGCGTGCTGGTGGTCGGCGTCGAGTCCTTGCTGACCAGCCTGGCGCGCTGCTGCCGGCCGGCGCCGCCCGATGCCATCGCCGGCTACGTCACGCGCGGCAAGGGCGTCGCCGTGCACCGCGCCACCTGCAGCAACCTGCGCGAGCTGGCGGCGCGCTCGCCGGAGCGCGTCATTCCGGTGGCCTGGGGCGCGGCCGATGCGTCGCGGCCTGCGCTCTATCCGGTCGACGTCCACGTCGAGGCGAGCGACCGGCAAGGGCTGCTGCGCGACGTCTCGGAGGTCTTCGCCAAGGAGAAGACCAACGTCATCGGCGTCAAGTCGAGCTCGGTGCGCGACGTGGCGGGCGGCAGCGCCTTCATGACCTTCACCGTCGAGGTCACCGACGCGGCGCGGCTCGCCGCGACACTGGCGCAGGTGCGTCGCGTCGCCGGCGTGCGCGCGGCGCGGCGCCGCTAGCGAAGCTACTTGACCGGGATCGGCGTCGCCCGGTCGACCGGCACCGCGGTGACGCTGTTCTTCGGCGAGCCGTCGATGAGACGGTCGGAGTAGGTCAGGTAGACGAGCGTGTTGCGCTTCTTGTCGACCAGGCGCACGACGCGCAGCTTCTTGAAGACCAGCGAGATGCGCTCGCTGAACATCTCCTCGCGCTGCTCGAGCGGTTTGGCGCCGAACGAGATCGGCCCGACCTGGCGGCAGGCGATCGATGCCTCGGCCTTGTCTTCGGCGACGCCGAGCGCGCCCTTGATGCCGCCGGTCTTGGCCCGCGACACGTAGCAGGTGACGCCGGCGACCTTCGGGTCGTCGTAGGCGTCGACGACGATCTTGTGGTCGGGTCCGATCAGCTTGAAGGCGGTGTCGACCTCGCCCACCGGCTCGGCGCGGGCCGCACCGAGCACACACGAGGTTGCGGCCGCGGCGAGCGCCGGAAGAAGGTTTTTCATGGGGCGGGAGCAGGGCGCCGCGGGCTGCGACGAAGCGAGCCTAGCGGATGCGGAAGGCCGCGTCGACGCTGCTATCATGCCGCCCTTCCCAGGCGCGTAGCTCAGCTGGTTAGAGCACCACCTTGACATGGTGGGGGTCGTTGGTTCGAGTCCAATCGCGCCTACCAATGACGGCCGGCAAGACTCCTCGATTCGAGGACTTGCCGGCTTCTTTGTTCATCGGGCGGCGGGTTTTCGGCCCTCGACCATTGATGCAGGTCAAGCGCGGCCACGAAGACGGCCCACGGGCGCGCTCATGAGCGTAGCCTCGCGTCGATGGTCCCGATGCCCGGTCCGAGCGACGCGATCCGGATCGACATCCACTAACGACTCGAGGAAATCTCATGAACGATCGCAGCCGCCGCCAATTCGTGTTCCAGATCTTCGCCGGCGGCATCGCACTCGGCTCCGTCCATGCCCTGGCCGCCGGGCCGAAGCTCGAGGAGGGCGATGCGCAGGCGGTCGCGCTCGGCTACAAGCAGGACACGACCGTGGTCGATGCGAAGAAGTACCCGAATCACACGTCGACGCAAAGCTGCGCCAATTGCCAGCTCTTCCAGGGCAAGGCTGGCGACACGAGCGGCGGTTGTGCGCTGTTCGGTGCCAAGCAGGTGGCGGCCGGAGGCTGGTGCAGCGCCTGGAACAAAAAGGTCGGCTGACACAAGGCTGGAGGGCGGGCCCGAGCCGTCGGCAGTCGGCCGGCGCGCCCGGCCAGGCAGCTACCGGGCGAGGGCCGGCGGCGGAGTTCCGGGTGAGCCCGCGGCACTTCCCTTGAGCGCGGTGTCGGGGTGAAAGCCGATCAGCGCCAGCATCACGAAGAAGCCGGCCACATAGGCCACCGCGATGTGCCACCCGTGGCGCAGCCAGAGACCCACCGAACGGGCCTCGGGATACATGCCGGACAAGGCGACCCCGGCCGACGAGCCGAACCACAGCATCGAGCCGCCGAAACCCACCGCGTAGGCAAGAAAGCCCCAGTCGTAGCCGCCCTGCTTCAGGGCCAGCGCGGTGAGCGGGATGTTGTCGAAGACGGCGGACAGAAATCCCAGGCCGAGCGCGGTCGGCCACGAGGCCGCGGGCAGATGCTCGACCGGCATCATCGACGCGCAGAGCACGAGCGAAAGCAGGAAGATCGAACCCCTGAACGCGCCGCGCAGCAGCGGCCAGGTCGGCGCGCGCAGGGGCGTGGCGACGATGATCGCCAGCCAGACCGCCACGCCGAGGAAGGGGAAGAGGTCGCTGATCTCCTTGTAGCGGACGTTGACGGTGATGTTGGCGACGACGGCGGCGACGAGGATGAAGGCGACCACGCCGACCCGGGTCAAGTCGATGCGGGCCGCCGCGTCGGCGTCCTTCTGGATCGGCGAATGGCGCTGCTGCTGCAGCGATGCCGGGATGCCGAACAGCACCAGCGCCACGCTCGAGCCGATGAAGCCCTCGAGCACCTCGAGCGGGGTCACGCCGGCGATCCACATCATCGTCGTCGTCGTGTCGCCGACGACGCTGCCGGCGCCGCCGCCGTTCGAGGCGGCGACGATCGCCGCCAGGTAGCCGATGTGCACCCGGCCGCGGAACACGGTGTGGGCGACCGCGCCGCCGATCATCGCCGCGGCAATGTTGTCGAGAAAGCTCGACAGCACGAAAACGAGCACGAGCAGGACGAAGCAGCCTTTCCAGTCGTCGGGAAGAAACTTCGGCAGGGCGGCCGGTACCGCGCTCTTCTCGAACATGTCGGCGAGCAGTGCAAAGCCGAGCAACAGGAGCAGCAGATTGACGAGGATCACCCACTCGTGCTGCAGGTGCAAGGCGAATCCGGCCACGCCTGCGCCGGTCTTGAACGGCGAAAGCGCGATCTTGTAGAGCGCGATGGCGATCGCGCCGCCGACGGCGACCTGCATCGTGTGCCGGTGAAAGAGAGCGACGCCCGCCAGCACCGCGGCGAAGAGGATGAATTCGACCGGCATGGGGTGCGATTCTGCCCAAGCCCGGCGCCGCGGGCGTAGGCGTTCTCCTACCCGCGAACACGGGGGTGCGCGGTTGCTGCAGGCAGACACCGTGCCTACGATGGCCGTGCGAGGTCGATCGACCCCGCAACTTACCCTGAGCGAGGATTCCCGTGCCGCATGCCCTTCTGGTCGACGACGACGCCGATGCCGCCGAGACCATGGCCATGTTGATCGCCAGCGAGGGTTTCACGGTCGCCACCGCAGGCACGCTGCGCGACGCGCGCCGTCAGCTGGCGCTGCAGGAACCCGACATCGTCCTGCTCGACCTGATGCTGCCCGACGGCAGCGGCATGGAGTTGTTCCAGGACGCGAAGGCCCTGCCCAACGCCGAGCTGGTCCTGATCACTGGCCACGCCAGCCTCGATACCTCGATCCAGGCGCTGCGACTGGGCGCCGCCGACTACCTGGTCAAGCCGATGAGCCTGAAGCAGCTGCAAGGCGTGCTCTCGCGGGTGACCAGGCCCTCGGCGCTGAAGGCCGCCAGCAACGACCTCGAAGCGCAGCTCGAGAGCGAAGGCCACTTCGGCGCCCTCTGGGGCCGCTCGGCGCCGATGCGGCGCGTCTACCAGCAGATCGCACGCGTCGCGGCCACGTCGGTCTCGGTCTTCATCACCGGCGAGAGCGGCAGCGGCAAGGAGATCGTCGCGCGTACGGTGCACGACCTGAGCCGGCGCCGCGCCAAGCCCTTCTTCGCCGTCAACTGCGGCGCCATCTCGCCGCACCTGATCGAGAGCGAGATCTTCGGCCATGAGAAGGGCAGCTTCACCGGCGCCGACCGCCAGCACCTGGGATTCTTCGAGCGCACCAACGGCGGCACGCTGTTTCTCGACGAGGTCACCGAGATGCCGCTCGACCTGCAGGTCAAGCTGCTGCGCGTGCTGGAGACCGGTACCTTCATGCGCGTCGGCGGCACGCAGGTGCAGGAGACCGACGTGCGCCTGATCGCCGCCACCAATCGGCCGCCGATGCAGGCGGTGGCGAGCGGCAAGCTGCGCGAAGACCTGCTCTATCGCCTGAACGTGTTTCCCATCCACCTGCCGGCCTTGCGCGATCGCGCCGAAGACGTTCCCCTCATCGCCCGTCATTTTCTCGATCAGATCGGCGAGCGCGAAGGGGCGAACAAGCGCTTCGCCCCCGAGGTGCTGGCGCGCCTGGGCGGCTATCGCTGGGCCGGCAACGTGCGCGAGCTACGCAACGTCGTCTATCGCGCCTACGTCATGGCGGCGGGCGAGACGATCGTCGACGACTGCCTGCCCGAGCTGCCCGGCGCGGCGCCGGCAAGCAGCGCTGCGCCGATGCTCTCGATCCGGGTCGGCATGCCCTTGGCCGAGGTCGAGCGTCAGCTGACGCTGGCCACGCTCGAGCACTTCGGCCGGCACAAGGAAAAGACCGCGGCGACCCTGGGCATCAGCCTGAAGACGCTCTACAACCGGCTGAAGGAATACGCCAGCGAAGACGGCGATCCGGTGAGCGAGCCCGGCGCCCTCGACGAGGTCCGTTGAGGGACCGGGTCGGATCGTCGTGAACGGTCCTTAGCCCGTCCGGCCGGCCGCGGCGCGAAGCAGGCGGCCGAGGCTTTCCGACTGCAGCGGCTTGACCAGAAAGCAGTCGAAGCCGGCCGCCATGGCACGCTCCTGGTCGTCGCCGCTCGCATAGCCGGTCACCGCGGCAAAGACGACCGGCGTGCCGGCGAGCGCCTTGCGCAAGGCGCCGACGAGGCGGTAGCCGTCCATGC
>JANXXS010000052.1 GCA_025350505.1 Burkholderiales bacterium | reverse complement strand
CCGTTTGCTGCAGCAGGCCGTCATCACCGAACCGGTGACGTATGAGGACGTGGTGAGGAAGAGATCGACCCCTGCGCGGCGCAAGCATACACTGGATGGGCATCCAGTGGTATTGGGGTGACTGGAGCTAAGCGGATACCCAACATATATTCACAGTATGCCTCATCCACCGCCCCGGCACCGAACGATCTCGCGCGAGGAGGCGCCCCGGCCGGAGGAGCAGGCGCGGCCCCCGATCAAGGGGCGAGGCACGGTCTGGGCGATCGAGCATCGCTATTCGCGCCAGGGCGGCGAGAGCTACGACGACGGCTGGGGCACGCTCGAGCAATCGGCCAGCGAGGAGCGGCTGCCGCCGGAAACGACGGTCATCGAAGAGCGCGTCAAGTCCATCCTCTCGGGCAACGACTCGCCCGATCTCTCGTTCGACCTCTCGATCAACCCCTATCGCGGCTGTGAGCACGGCTGCGTCTACTGCTTCGCGCGGCCGACGCACAGCTATCTCGACCTGTCGCCGGGGCTCGACTTCGAGACGAAAATCATCGCCAAGGTGAACGCCGCAGAGCGCTTGCGCGAAGCCTTTGCCAGCCGCGCCTACGAGCCTACGACGATCAACATCGGCTCGGCCACCGACGCCTACCAGCCTATCGAGCGCAAGCTCGGCATCACCCGCTCGCTGATCGAGGTCATGGCCGAGTGCGCGCATCCGTTCTCGCTGGTCACCAAGTCGTCGGGCATCGAGCGCGATCTCGACCTGGTGGCGCCGATGGCGGCGCGCGGCCTGGTCGCGGTTTACGTCTCCGTGACCTCGCTCGACCCGGCGATCGCCCGCGTCCTCGAGCCGCGCGCAGCGGCGCCGCACCGGCGCCTGAAGACGATCGAGGCGCTGGCACGCGCCGGCGTGCCTGTGGGCGTGAGTGTCTCGCCGATCATTCCCTTCATCAACGAGCCGGAGATCGAGCGCGTCCTCGAGGCCGCCGCGTCGGCCGGCGCGAGTTCGGCATTCGGCATCGTGCTCAGGCTGCCTTGGGAAGTTAATCCGATCTTCCAGCGCTGGCTCGATCAGCACTTCCCGGACCGCGCGGCGCGAGTCATGGCGCGGGTTCGTGAGATGCGCGGCGGCCGCGACTACAAGGCCGACTTCGGCAGCCGCATGAAAGGCGAGGGCGTCTGGGCCGAGCTTTTGCAGCAGCGCCTGGCCAAGGCCAAGAAGCGCCTCGGCCTCGACCGCGAGCGCGCCGTGCTCGACGTCACGCAGTTCCGCAAACCCCTACCTCGCAGACCCGACGGCCAGACCGACCTTTTCGCATAGGAAAAGGGACGCCAACGACGTCTTCCCCTACCGCCCGGCGGGAGGGGAGTGAATCGGGGAGGGTGCAAGCGGCAAGAAGCTCCCTTGCGGAGCAAGGGAGGGTGCAGCCCTGAATCCGCAGGATTCGTTCAAGGCTATGCCTTGAACAAATCCTTCACGCGGTCGCTCCAGGTTTTCGAGGTCGGCGAGTGCCGGTCGCCGGCCTTGCGAAAGCCTTCGTCCAGCTCCTTCAGGAGCTTCCTCTGGTGCTCGGTCAGCTTGATCGGCGTCTCGACGCTGACGTGGCAGTACAGGTCGCCGGGGTAGCTCGAGCGCACGCCCTTGATGCCCTTGCCGCGCAGGCGAAAGGTCTTGCCGTGCTGGGTGCCTTCGGGCAGCTCGATCTCGGCCTTGCCGCCGAGGGTGGGCACTTCGATCGTGCCGCCGAGCGCGGCACTCGTCATCGCCACCGGCACGGTGCAGTGCAGGTCGTCGCCATCGCGCTCGAAGATGTCGTGCGGCTTGATGCGGATCTCGATGTAGAGGTCGCCGTTCGGCCCGCCGTTCGGACCGGGCTCGCCGTTGCCGCTCGAGCGGATGCGCATGCCTTCGTTGATGCCCGGCGGAATCTTCACCTCGAGCGTCTTGTTCTTCTTGATCCGGCCCTGGCCGTGACAGGTGACGCACGGCTCGGGAATGATCTTGCCGCTGCCGTGGCAGGTCGGGCAGGTCTGCTGGATGCTGAAGAAGCCTTGCCGCATCTGCACTGCGCCCGAGCCGTGGCAGGTGGTGCAGCTGATCGGGCTCGTGCCCGGCTTGGCGCCGTTGCCCTTGCAGGTTTCGCAGGTCTCGTAGGCCGGGATGCGGATCTGCGTTTCCTTGCCGTGCGCCGCTTCCTCGAGCGTGATCTCCATCGCGTAGCTCAGGTCGCTGCCGCGAAAGACCTGCTGTCCGCCTGCGCCGCGACCGCCGCGGCCGTTGCCGCCGAAGATGTCGCCGAAGATGTCGCCGAAGGCCTCGGCAAAGCCGCCGAAGCCCTCGGCGCCGCCGCGGCCGCCCAGGTTCGGATCGACGCCGGCATGGCCGTACTGGTCGTAGGCGGCGCGCTTCTGCGCATCGGAAAGCATCTCGTAGGCTTCCTTGGCCTCCTTGAACTGCTCTTCCGACTTCTTGCCGTCGGCACCCTGGTTGCGATCCGGGTGGTGCTTCATCGCCAGCTTGCGATAGGCCTTCTTGATCTCCTCCTCGGAGGCGTTCTTCGCGAGGCCCAACACCTCGTAGTAGTCGCGCTTGCTCATTGCCACATCACCTTCGCATCCCTCGACTTCTTGTCATCCTGAACGCAGTGAAGGATCTCGGCCTTGCGGGCGACGAGATCCTTCGCTGCGCTCAGGATGACAGGCGACTTGCCTGTCATCCCACTCGGGGCTTCAGCCCTTCTTGACTTCCTTGAACTCGGCGTCGACGACGTTGTCGTCGTCGGCCTTCGCCGCCTGCGGCTCGTTCGCCGCTCCGGCACCGCCCGGCGCGCCGGCGGCTGCCGCCGCTTGTGCCGCCTGCGCATCCGCGTAGACCTTCTCGCCGAGCTTCTGGCTCGCCGTCATGAGCGCCTCGGTCTTGGCTTCTATCGTCGCCTTGTCCTCGGACTTGAGCGACTCCTCGGCCTCCTTCAGCGCCGTCTCGATCTTTTCCTTCTCGCCTGCGTCGAGCTTCCCGCCGTGCTCGGCCAGGCTCTTCTTCACGCTGTGGATCATCGCATCGGCGGCGTTCTTCGCCTGCACGACCTCGAGCTTCTTCTTGTCGTCGGCGGCGTTCAGCTCGGCGTCCTTGACCATCTGCTGGATCTCGGCTTCGGTCAGGCCCGAGTTGGCCTTGATCGTGATCTTGTTTTCCTTGCCGGTCGCCTTGTCCTTGGCGCCGACGTGCAGGATGCCGTTGGCGTCGATGTCGAACGAGACCTCGATCTGCGGCATGCCGCGCGGCGCCGGCGCGATGCCTTCGAGGTTGAACTCGCCGAGCGACTTGTTGCCCGAGGCCATGTCGCGCTCGCCCTGATAGACCTTGATCGTCACCGCCGGCTGGTTGTCGTCGGCGGTCGAGAACACGTTGCTGAACTTGGTCGGGATGGTCGTGTTCTTCTTGATCATCTTCGTCATCACGCCGCCGAGCGTCTCGATGCCCAGGCTGAGCGGGGTGACGTCGAGAAGCAGCACGTCCTTGCGGTCGCCGACCAGGACCTGGCCCTGGATGGCGGCACCGACGGCGACGGCTTCATCGGGGTTGACGTCCTTCCTCGGCTCCTTGCCGAAGAACTCCTTGACCTGCTCCTGCACCTTGGGCATGCGCGTCATGCCGCCGACGAGGATGACGTCGTCGATCTGGCTGGCGCTCACGCCGGCGTCCTTGATGGCGATGCGGCAAGGCTCGATGGTGCGCAGGATCAGGTCCTCGACCAGGGCTTCGAGCTTGGCGCGCGTCAGCTTGATGTTGAGGTGCTTCGGGCCCGAGGCATCGGCCGTCACGTACGGCAGGTTGATGTCGGTCTGCGCCGAGCTCGACAGCTCGATCTTCGCCTTCTCGGCCGATTCCTTCAGGCGCTGCAGGGCGAGCACGTCCTTCGAGAGGTCGACGCCCTGGTCCTTCTTGAACTCGGAAATGATGTAGTCGATGATGCGTTGGTCGAAGTCCTCGCCGCCGAGGAAGGTGTCGCCGTTGGTCGACAGCACTTCGAACTGCTTCTCGCCGTCGACGTCGGCGATCTCGATGATCGAGACGTCGAAGGTGCCGCCGCCCAGGTCGTAGACGACGATCTTGCGATCGCCCTTCTCGGTCTTGTCGAGGCCGAAGGCCAGCGCCGCCGCGGTCGGCTCGTTGATGATGCGCTTGACCTCGAGTCCGGCGATGCGGCCTGCGTCTTTCGTCGCCTGACGCTGTGCGTCGTTGAAGTAGGCGGGCACCGTGATGACGGCGTCGACGACCTTCTCGCCGAGATAGTCCTCGGCGGTCCTCTTCATCTTGCGCAGGATCTCGGCCGAGATCTGCTGCGGCGCGAGTTTCTCGCCGCGCACCTCGACCCAGGCATCGCTGTTGTCGGCGGCGACGATCTTGTAAGGCATCAGGCCGATGTCCTTCTGCACTTCCTTCTCGGTGAACTTGCGGCCGATCAGGCGCTTGACGGCGTAGATCGTGTTCTTGGCGTTGGTGACCGCCTGCCGCTTGGCCGAGGCGCCGACCAGGATCTCGCCACCGTCCTGGTAGGCGACGATCGAAGGCGTGGTGCGCGCACCCTCGCTGTTCTCGATCACCTTGGTGGTGTTGCCTTCCATGATCGAGACGCACGAATTGGTGGTGCCCAAGTCGATGCCGATGATCTTTGCCATGTTCTTCTCCAGAGATTGAATTCGAATGGGTCCGAGTTGTGGATAACCCGGCAGTTTTTCAAGCCAGGGGTCAGCCTGCGGCGCTCACCGTGACCAGGGCGGGTCGCAAGACGCGGTCGGCGATCAGGTAGCCCTTCTGCAGTACGGCGACCACCGTGTTCGGCTCCTGCTGGGCCGGCACGACGCTGATCGCTTGGTGCTGGTGCGGGTCGAACTTCGTGGCCGGTGCGGGGTTGATCTCGAGGACCTTGTTGCGCGCCAGTGCCGCACTCAATTGGCGGAGCGTGGCGTGCACGCCCTCGAGCAACTGTTCCGGCGTTGCCGCGGGAATGGCGATCGCCGCCTCCAGGCTGTCCTTGACGGGCAGCAGGCTTTCGGCGAAAGCCTCGATCGCGTACTTGCGTGCCTTGACGACTTCTTCTTCGGCGCGCCGGCGCGTGTTTTCGGCTTCGGCCTTGGCACGCAAAAAGGCGTCGGAGAGCTCGGCGTGGCGGGCTTCGAGGTCAGGGGTCGGGGGGCTGGTGGCGGGCGCAGGCGCGGCGCCGTTCGTGCTTGCGGAGGAGGCCGGCGCCGCGTCGGCGGTCACGGTGCCTGGGGGCGGCGGAGAGGTATGCGCGTCGGTCATCTTTCGGAAGTGAGGCACATCCCCCTGTGTTTCAAGGGGCTTATCGCGCCTCGGCGGCAGGAATTGCGCTCAGTCGGGATCGGCCGACGCGCTCCAGCGGTTCCAGTCGGCGAGCTGACGCCGATCGCGCTTGGTCGGGCGGCCGCTTTCGATGGCCAGCGCCGGCTCCGGCTGCTCCTTGCGCCGGGCCGCCGCGGCGAGTCGGCGCTCGACGCTTTCGGCGGTTTCCTCGTACCAGGTCTGCGCCACGGACGCCGAACCGCGCATCCGGCCCAAGGCGCGGACCACGACCGTGCGCACGACCTCCGCATGTCGCAAGTCGATGCTGTCGCCTTCGCGAAGCTCTCGCGAGGGCTTGGCCGCCTGGCCGTTGACGAAGACCCGGCCTTTGCCGATCTCTCCGGCGGCGAGGGCGCGCGTCTTGAAGAAGCGAGCCGCCCACAGCCACTTGTCGAGCCGAAGCTTTTCCATCGACGCTTGCGTACTCCCCGAAGTCACAGGCCTGAAGGCAAGCGGCGTGCCCCCACCGTCGGTGTGCTCAGAAGATCCAGAGGTCTTCCTTCGGAATCTCGAGCCACTGCTCGCCCGGGCCGAGCGCCATCGGCCCGTAGGCGCGCAGGCGCAGATCGTTGCGATGGAACAGGTGCTCCCAGCGGTCGCCGAGGAACATCGAGGTGACGAGCGGCAGCTTGACGGTGTTCTCACCTTCCTTAGCGGCCACTCGGACGCGCTCGAGGCGGACCATGCCGGTCGCCTTCGCCGCGTCGCTCGCACCGCCCCGGGCTTCGCCCCACAGCTGCCAGCTTTCGCCGACGAGCAGCACGGCCGTACCACGCCGCTCGACGACCTTGCCTTCGATCCGGTTGTTGCTGCCCATGAAGTCGGCGACGAACAGCGTATTCGGCCGGCCGTAGAGCTCCTGCGGTGTGCCCTGCTGCTCGATCACGCCGTTGTTGAGCAAGAGGATGCGGTCCGACATCGCCATCGCTTCGTTCTGGTCGTGCGTGACGACCAGCGCCGAGAGCCGCATCTTCAGGATCAGCTCGCGCAACCAAGCCCGCGCTTCCTCGCGCAGCTTGGCGTCGAGGTTGGAAAGCGGCTCGTCCATCAGGATCACCGGCGGGTTGTAGACCAGCGCCCGCGCGATCGCGACGCGCTGCTGCTGACCGCCCGAGAGCTGGTGCGGGAAGCGGTCGCCGAGGTGACCGAGGCCGAGGTTGCCGAGCGCCGAATCGACCCGCTGCCGCGTCTCCGCGCTCGTGACCTTGCGCAGCTTCAGGCCGTAGGCGACGTTGTCGAAGACGGTCTTGTGCGGCCACAGCGCATACGACTGGAAGACCAGCCCGAGATTGCGCTTCTCCGCCGGCACCTCGAGTTTCGACGCGGGATCGAACACGGCGCGGTCCTCGATCCGGATCGTGCCGCGGTGCGGCAGCTCGAGGCCGG